>JAOTWF010000005.1 GCA_029863005.1 Gammaproteobacteria bacterium
GGTTTTTCCGCCGGTTTGCTCAAGCTGGTGAAGAGATTCGTAAGGCCGCTGCGGCCGTCACTGCGGTGCGTATACATTTGCCACAGCATGACACTGGCCATGCCGATGCCGATGCCCAGCAGCAGGAATAGCCATCCCGGCTTGCGGAATCGTCGTACGGAGAAACTTCTGCGCCGGCGCGCCATAAATATAGCCCTACTCGCTGCGCTCGTTCGTCCTGAGATATGCCATGTACTTTACATCGACTCAGGAGCCGACACACCCAGTAATTGAAGTCCGTTGGCAATCACCTGGCGTGTCGCCACGATCAGGTTGAGCCGCGCATCGCGCAGTGCGGGATCGTCGACCAAGAAGGTGTGGGTCCCGTAATAGGTGTGAAAGTCATAGGCGAGTTCGCGTAAATAGTAGGCGAGCTGGTGCGGTTCGTGATCCCGCGCTGCGGCTTCCAATATATCCGGGTAGCGCGCCAGCCGCTGGATCAGCGTTATTTCATGGGTCTCCGTCAGACGCACGAGGTGACGGTCGCCGTTCGCGGGATCGTGTTGGAAACCCTTTTCCTGCATCTGCCGGAACACGCTGTGAATGCGCGCGTGTGCGTATTGCACGTAAAACACCGGGTTGTCGTTGGACTGACTCTTGGCCAGATCGAGGTCGAAATCCATGTGTTGCTCGCACCTGCGCAGCACGTAAAAAAACCGCGCGGCGTCATTGCCGACTTCATCGCGCAACTCGCGCAGCGTGACGAACTCGCCGCTACGCGTGGACATCTGCATGCGTTCGCCGCCTTGGTAAAGGATGGCGAACTGCACCAGCAGCACATGCAGGCGTTCGGGATTATCCCCGATGGCCGCGAGCGCCGCCTTGATGCGTGGCACGTAGCCGTGATGGTCCGCGCCCCAAATGTCGATCACTTGGTCGTTGCCACGCTCGAGCTTGTCCATGTGATAGGCAATGTCGTGAGCGAAATATGTCTTCTGGCCGTTTTCGCGCACCAGCACGCGGTCTTTCTCATCGCCGTAGTCGGTCGAGCGGAACCACAGTGCGCCATCTTTTTCGTACACGTGCCCGGATTTTTTCAGGCGCGCGATGGCGCGATCCGCCGCACCGGATTCCACCAACGCGCGTTCGGAATACCACTGGTCGTAATTGACCCCGAACTCTTCCAGGTCTTGGCGGATATCATCGAGGATGACCTTAAGCCCGAGATCGAAGACCTTGCGATAATTCGCGGTGCCGAGCAGGGATTTGGCGCGCTCGATCAGGGCATCGATATGCGTTTCCTTGTCGCCGCCTTGGGGTTCGTCGGGCAGAAGATCTTCGAAAATCTTGCCTGCCGCCTGACGGTACTTGTCCCCGTTCTCGCGATGCAGTGTGGCACCGATGTCATAGACATAGTCGCCCTTGTAGCCGTTGACCGGGAAGTCGAATTTTTCACCGCACAATTCGAGGTAGCGCAGCCACACGCTGGTCGCAAGGATGTCCATCTGTCGGCCGGCGTCGTTGATGTAGTATTCGCGATGGACCTGGTAACCCACCTTATCCAGCAGGTTCGCGAGTGTGGCGCCGTAGGCCGCGCCGCGCCCATGGCCGACGTGCAGCGGTCCCGTCGGGTTGGCCGAGACGAATTCCACCTGCACTTTGCGCCCGGCACCCATCCGGCTGTGACCGAATGTCCCGCGTTTTTCCAGAATATCTCGCACCACCGAGTGATAGGCGGAGGGAGAAAGGAAAAAATTAATGAATCCCGGCCCGGCAATTTCAACCTTGGTGATTTTTCCCGAGGCGGGCAATGCCTTGATGATTTTTTCAGCCAGCTCGCGGGGCTTGGCACGCACCTGCTTGGCCAGCACCAAGGCGATGTTGCAGGCAAAGTCGCCGTGCTCCTTGGACTTGGTGTGATCCACCGTGACAGTGGCGCCGTGCCCGGAAGGCAACGCCCCAGTGGCCTCAAGGCCCGCGAGCGCCGAGGTGATCAGGTTTTCGATGTGGTGCTTCAAGCGGTGGTTGGGATGGTTGAGTGATACCGATTCTACCGGGCTGCCGGAGCCCCCGGAAGTCGTGACCACGGTGTGCTGGCTGGTTACGGTTCAGCCGCTCCGTTCAAGAGATTTTCCACTTCCCGCAGATTCGCTCGTTTCATCGGTTTACCGTCTACCGGGCTCAGCGGCGACTCGCGAGCCTCGCGCCGGTCGAAGACGCATAATTCGATCGGCACGTTGTCGGCGGTGAAGCGGTAGGCCGGGAACGTCTCCTGGCGGTCGCCGCCGAAGCGCAGACGGCGATTTGTCTGTTCGTAGGGGATGTGGTGTTCCTGCAACCAGAAGCCGATTTCCTCCGGTGTGTCGGCGATGAGGTGAATTTCGATCTCGCTCGCCGAGGTGACGGTCCCGCTCAGAGCCGGGCCCACCAGTCGCGGGTCGTATTGGGTTAGAAAACGCATGGCCTCAGAAGCGATTTCGCGCAGCCGGCGCACGCTTTGTGTCAGGCGTCTCCCGTGAAACAGCCGCAGATATTCCTGAAGCGCTGAATCCACTTCGTCATTCCCGGGCAGATGCTTGGTCTCGGGCAATCCTAAGCGCGCCGCCGCCTTGCGTTTGGCAGTCTGGAAATCGCGTACTCCCTCTTCCGCCATGATGCGAGCGGCATCGGTGGCGATGTGCTGGCGCAATTCATTCGTCGCCGGTGAATGGGGTTTGGACCGATGGACCAGGGGCGGACGGGTTTTTGGGCGCATTAGAAAAGTTTCTCGCGGATGTTTTCCGGCACCTTTTGCGGGATCGACTCCTGTGTGGGTTCCCCCTCCAAACCGGGCAAAGGTTGTGGTGTTTCGGTGCCCTCCAAAAAATATTCCTCCATTGCTTGCGGATCATCGAGCAGGGTGGGTTTTCCAGTTTCGCTGTTGATGGTAATGCGTACCATGGTTTCCGGTGGTATCAGCGGTTTTTCCGGAATTTCCTCGAGCGCCGTGCGCATGAAATCGATCCATACAGGCAACGCGGTGCGTCCGCCGGTTTCGGCCCGTCCCAACGACACCGGCTGATCGAACCCGATCCAGGCGGTCGTCACTACCTCGCTGTTGAAGCCCGAAAACCAGGCGTCGCGATAGTCGTTGGTCGTGCCAGTCTTGCCCGCGATGTCCTTGCGCCCCAAGACTTGCGCGCCTCGACCGGTGCCGGTGCGAATAACCTCTTGCATCATGTCGGCCATGAGGAAACTGGTTTCAGGGCTTAGCACGCGTGGTGCGTAAATCGGTTTGTCAGGTTCCATGCCAGAAGCGGCCGCGGGGGAGGAAGGCGAATGGGACGCCGGTTGAATGGAATTCGATGATGTATCAGCGGTGGATATATCACATTCACGGCAGACCACCGCGGGCCGGGCCTGTTCGAGTATCGTGTGATTGGCATCCTCCACGCGAGCGATGAAGTACGGGCTGACGCGGTAACCTCCGTTGGCAAACACGGCGAACGCGTTCACCATCTGCATCGGCGTGGCCGAGGCGGTGCCAAGCGCCAGCGACAGGTTGCGAGGGATCTTGGCCGGGTCAAAGCCGAAACGCTGCATGTATTCGACGGTATAGGTTACGCCAAGAGCGCGCAACAGGCGCACGGCCACGAGATTCAGCGATTGCGCCAGTGCCTTGCGCAACCGTGTGGGGCCGTAGAATTTCCGACTGTAATCCTCGGGACGCCATTCTTCCTCAGGTGCGTCACCGCCATCCATGACGATGGGAGCTCCGCTGACCGTGCTGGCGGCGGTGAAACCCTTGTCCAGGGCCGCGCTGAAGATGAAGGGTTTGATGCTTGAGCCGGGCTGACGCTCCGCCTGCGTGGCACGGTTGAAACTGCTTTGGTAAAAATCAAAACCGCCGGTGAGGGCCAGCACGGCGCCATCGTACGGTCGCAGGGACACCAGCGCGCCCGATACTTCCGGAATTTGTGCCAGGCGCCACGGCCCGATGTCATTCAGTTTTTGCGCGTCCTCAATCGCCTCAAGGTAAATGACATTGCCGGCCTTGAGAACGTCCGCCGCCTGTTTGGGTGCGGGACCCAAAGAATTTTCATCTAGATAGCTCCGCGCCCAGGATAATCCCCCCCATCCGATTTCAACGATCGCGCCGTCTTGGGTATAAACATGCACCCGGTCTTTCTCGACCTTGAATACGATTCCCGGCAACAAACCTCCGGTGACGCGATAATCCTTGAGCACGTCATCCAGACGTTCCTTATCAGGCTCGCTCTTGATCGAAACGTGCCCCGCCGGTCCTCGGTATCCGTGCCGACGATCATATTCCAGTAAACCGGTGCGCAGTGCCTTGACCGCGGCTTGCTGGTACTTGCTGTTGAGCGTGGTGTAAACATGGAAACCCCCGGCATAGGTTTTTTCGTCATACGTCTGGACCATGTATTGGCGTACCAGCTCGGCGACATAAGGTGCCGCGGTGTCGGATTTAAGAGTGTGTTTGGCGGCGGCGAGAGGTGTTTTCACCGCTTCGGCATAGATTGCCTCATTGATGAATCCGTTATTCAGCATCTGTTTCAGGATGGTATTGCGTCTTTCGTAGGCATTCCCCGGGTTGGTCAGCGGGTTATCGCGCGACGGCGCCTTGGGCAGTCCGGCAAGCATGGCCATTTCCGGCAGGTTGAGCTGGTGCAGCGCCTTCCCGTAATAGATCTGGGCGGCCGCGGCAAAGCCATAGGAGCGGTGACCGAGAAAAATCTTGTTGAAATAAAGCTCAAGGATCTGCTGTTTGCTCAGTTCACGTTCGATCTTGAAGGCCAGCAAAACTTCCTTGATTTTTCGTGTGTAGGTTTTTTCGGGACTGAGAAAAAAATTGCGTGCCACCTGCATCGTGATGGTGCTCGCCCCTTGTGACGTCGACCGGGTGCGCAGGTTGTGCAGGGCCGCCCGCAGTATCCCGGCGAAATCCACCCCATGATGAAAGAAAAAGGAGCGGTCTTCGGCAGCCAGCACCGCGTTGATGAGCATCGCCGGCACTTCCTCGATTTTGACGGGGATGCGTTTTTCCTCACCGAACTCGGCGATCAACTGCCCATCGGCGGTGTAAACCCGCATTGGCACTTTCAACTGTGCCCCTGAGAGATCCTCGAGGGATGGAAGCGTAGGCGTGAGCACGAGCGCGACCAGCGTCAGGATCACCACGCCGGTTGCGAGGAGCCCGAAAAGACCGATAAGCACCCGCTGCCACCATTTTGTGGGCATATGCTGGCGGGTCCAGCGGGAGAAAAGGCTCCCAGAATCGTTCATGGCGGGCGAGACTTGTGGAATTCCGTGTCAGGGAGCATCCGAATACAACGCGACGGACAGTATAAACCACTGTCTGTCAGCCGGGGTATTTTGGATAGGGTGACCTCGTTTCATGAATAAAAAATGCTGAAAAACCCATCATTTCCGGCAAATTCAATAAATTGTCATTTCTAAAATCTATGGTCTATATTTGGTTTTAGCATTTAATCTACATTATCTGTATCAATCATAACTCAAGGATTTTGAGAGGAAAATAAATGAGTGCCCTCACCGGGTTATTTTCCAAAAAGAAGCCGCCACTGATAGGGATCGACATCAGTTCCTCCGCTGTCAAGGTGCTCGAGTTGAGCAAGAATGGTGAGCATATTCGCGTCGAGCGTTATGCGGTGGAACCGTTGCCGCAAAATGCGGTGGTGGAGCATGCGATCACGGAAGTCGAACAGGTGGCGCAGGTCGTGGAGCGCGCCGTCAAAAAGTCCGGGACCAAGGTCAAGCATGCCGCGGTGGCGGTTCCGGCGGCGCATGTCATCACCAAGACCATCAAGATGACCGCCAACCTAAGCGACCAGGACCGCCAGATGCAGGTGGAAATGGAAGCGGATCACTATATCCCTTATCCCTTGAACGAAATCAATCTTGATTTCCAGGTGTTGGGTCCGTCGGAAAGCAATCCGGAAGAGGTTGACGTGCTAATGGCCGCTTGCCGTAAGGAAATCGTGGATGACTATCTCGCCGTTATCCAGGGACCGGGTTTGACTCCGCTGGTGGTGGATGTCGAAACCTACGCCATGGAAAACGCTTTCTCGCTAATCACCAGCCACATGCCCGGTGGCGGTATGGAGAAAACCATCGCCGTGCTGGATATCGGCGCCACGGCTACCACCATTAATGTGGTTCACAACAACCGTTCCGTTTATACCCGCGATCATGCCTTTGGCGGGCGCCAACTCACGGAAGAGATTCAACGCCGGTATGGACTCTCTTATGAAGAAGCCGGCCTGGCCAAAAAACAGGGTGGGCTGCCGGACAACTATCAGACCGATGTGCTGCGGCCATTCATGGAAGCCATGTGTCAGGAAATCATGCGCGCATTGCAATTTTTCTATTCCTCCACGCCGTTCAACAGCGTGGATCAATTATTGCTCGCGGGCGGATGCGGACAGATCGGCGGTATCGATGAGCTTGTGGCCGCCCGCATTGGCGTCCCGGCGATCGTGGCCAATCCCTTCGCGAGCATGTCGCTGGCCTCGCGCATCAAACCACAACATCTTTCCAACGACGCGCCCTCCCTCATGATCAGCTGTGGGCTGGCAATGCGGAGTTTTGACGAATGACAACAAGAATCAACTTACTTCCCTGGCGCGAGATGCACCGCAAGGAGCAAGATCGTCAGTTGCTGACGATTGCCGTGGGTGCATGGATTCTGATGGGGGTCATTATTTTTTATGCCCACGTGCACGTGACGGCTCTGATCGAGAATCAGAACAAGCGCAACGAATTCCTGAACCAGGAAATTGCCAAGGTTGAAAAAGAAATCAAGGAAATCGCAGAACTGAAAAAGAAGCGCGCGGATTTGATTGCCCGTATGAACGTGATTTACCAGCTACAAGGCGATCGCACGCAGGTGGTGCATCTTTTTGACGAATTGGCACGAAAACTTCCTGATGGCATTTATCTGGCGTCGCTGAGCCACGCGGGGAGCGGCATCGCGCTCAAGGGGGTAGCACAGTCGAATGCGCGGGTATCGGCGCTGATGCGCAATTTGGCCGCTTCGGAATGGTTCGCCGAACCCGAGCTCGAGGTGATCACGGTAAAGGCCAAAGGCAGCGACCGTGTCAGTGAATTTTCGCTCAAGGTCAAGCAGGTCACCAAGCAGCAGAAAAAGTTAGAGGACACCGGATCATGACCCTGGATGATCTGAAAAATATTGACGTCAACAATCTGAGCTCGTGGCCGGTACCGATCAAGATTGCCAGTATATTGATTGTGTGCGTGATTATCCTTTTCGCCGGTTACTGGTTTCTGATTCAGGGTGAAATCGAGGAATACGGATCCGCGCAACAGAAAGAAGTTTCTCTGCGCGATACATACTTGAACAAGAAAGGCCTGGCGGTCAATTTACCGGCCTACAAGCAACAGATGGAGGAAATGGAGCAGACTTTCGGCAGCCTTCTGCGGCAATTGCCTAACACCACGGAAGTGCCGGATCTGTTGGTGGATATTACTCAAGCCGGGTTGGGCCGCGGGTTGGAATTCACACTGTTCCGGCCGGAGAAGGAACTCCCGAAGGATTTCTATGCCGAGATGCCGATCAGCGTTCAGGTTCGCGGGAACTATCACGAACTTGCACTGTTCGTCAGCGATGTTGCCTCGCTTCCCCGCATCGTCACGTTTGGCGATATCAACATCACCTCGACCGGAAAGGACAACAAGCTGACGATGTCGGCAAAGGCGAAAACCTATCGTTATCTCGAAGAAGGCAGCGTGGCCAAACCGGTCAGCCGTCCAAGGGGACGGAGGTGAGAGCCATGAAAAGATTTATATCACTTTTATCGGCAGCCCTGATAAGCGCCTCACTCGCTGCTTGCAGCAGCGATGGACTCGATGATTTACGCGAATTTG
Source organism: Gammaproteobacteria bacterium (assembly GCA_029863005.1). Lineage (GTDB taxonomy): Bacteria > Pseudomonadota > Gammaproteobacteria > Acidiferrobacterales > Sulfurifustaceae > Sulfuricaulis. The sequence goes on from JAOTWF010000005.1 coordinate 7,888, forward strand.
TCAAAAACGCCCATGCTGATAAAAAACCGAGGGTGGAACCGCTCCCTGATATTAAAATGCAGGAGACATTCATTTATAACGCGGCCAACCTGACCGATCCGTTCGCCGCTTTCAATCTCATGCCTCAGGGCCTGAAAAGCGCCAGCGGCCCGAGACCGGATCCAAAGCGCCGGAAAGAGCCGCTCGAAGACTATCCATTGGATTCGCTGAAGATGGTGGGTACGCTCATGCGCGGCAAACAGGCATGGGCGGTGATCCAGGCACCGGATGGCACCGTCCATCGCGCCCAGGTGGGCGATCACTTGGGGCAGAATTCCGGCATGATCCACAAGATCAGCGATGAAAAAGTCGATCTGATCGAATTGATACAGGGAACGCTGGGTGATTGGATCGAACGCGAAGCCAATCTGTCGTTGTTGCAATGAACGGGACTAACAAGGCGGAAACATCATGAAACAGCACTCACAACTCTTGCGCAAGATGGCGCTTGCGACCGGTCGATGCCTAGTGTTTCTTTTCGCCATGGCCGGGATGACGGCTGCGGCGATCGGTGCAGAAATCCAGTCTTTGGCCTGGGAGCCGGGCAGTGAAGCGTCGGTACTCCAGATTCGCGCCACGGGCGAAGGCACCTATTCCACAGAAGTGTTGGAAGAAGGAAAACGGTTGCGTGTCAGCTTCCCGGACAGCAGCATGGGTCCTTCACTGACCGAAATACAGGGCAGGGAAAAGGCGAAAGGGGTTTATCCTTATCTGGCCGATAATGGCACCACCGTGGTGGTCGATCTGTTAATGAATGAGCCCGGCACGCTCAATGTGGAGAAGGCCGAATACGGATTTCGCGTGGCGGCCTCCACAATACCGACGGCAGCCGTGACTCCGCCGGTGGCCTCGGAGATGCCGGCCAAGAACATGGATGCCGCGACCACCGCCTTGGTCGTCTCTGAACCGACATCCGTGGCCCCCGTTGCGCAGGGAAAAAATACCATCGAGGACATCGTCTACGCCAAATTGCCCGGTGACCGGATCCAGATCACATTCAAAATGATGCAACCACCCACGGAACCGAATGCCTTTACCATCACGAACCCGGCGCGGATATCAATGGATTTCGCCGATACACGTGTCGGGCTGGTGAAGAAGAGCCTCGCGGTCAAGGAAGCCGCAGTTACCAGTGTGACCGCCATCGAGGCGGAAAACCGCTCGCGTATCGTGATCAGCCTGATTAAGCCTGTCGCGTATACCACGAATATTGACGGCAACAATTTCATCGTGACCGTGGAAGCGCCTGTCAGTGCCATTGCCGGCGCGGTGGAGCCGAAGACAACGCATTTTGCCAGCACCCGTAAGTCTGGAAAATACAATCTCACAGGCATCGATTTTCGTCGTGGACCGCAGGGCGATGGCAAGATCATCATTAACCTTTCCGATCCCACCGTGGGGATTGATATCCGTGAGCAAGCCGGCGAAATCATGCTCGATTTCCTGAATACTTCGGCCTCCGCCGAGTTGCAACGCCGCCTCGACGTCGTAGATTTTGCGACCCCGGTCCAGACTATCGATACATTTGCGCAAGGAAAAAATACGCGCATGATCATCACGCCCAAGGGCAAGTATGAGCACTTGGCGTACCAGACGGGCAATATTTTCACTGTCAGCATCAAGCCGATTATTGAAAAGCCGGACGAGAAAAAGGTGGATGAATTCGGCTATTCCGGAGAGAAACTGTCACTCAATTTCCAGAACATTGAGGCGCGTGCCGCTCTGCAGGTATTGGCAGATTTCACCGGACTCAATTTCGTCGTGAGCGATACGGTCAAGGGATCCTTGACATTGCGTCTGAAGGATGTGCCCTGGGATCAGGCGCTCGACCTTATCCTCGATAGCAAAAACCTGGCGATGCGCCAAAAGGGCAATGTGATCACGGTGGCCCCGGCGCCCGAGGTGGCGGCCAAGGAAAAGGCCAATTTGGAGGCTACCAAAGCCGTCATCGATCTAGAGCCGCTGGTATCCGAGCTCATTCAGATCAATTACGCCAAGGCCGAAGACATCGCCGTATTACTGAAGTCCATCAAGGCTATTTCCACCATCGCCGGGCAGCATCCGGTATTCGGCCAGGCTGTGGCGGTCACGAAGGAGAGCACCGACTCCAACACGCTGCTTTCGCCACGGGGACAGGTGACCGTGGATACGCGCACGAATTCGATTCTTATCCAGGACACCGCCGGCAAGATCAGGGAAATCCGCAAGCTGATTTCCAAGCTCGATCAGCCGGTACGTCAGGTTATGGTGGAAACCCGTCTCGTCGAGGCAACCGATAATTTCGCCAGAACCTTGGGCGCACGGCTCGCTCATGCCACACAGCGCGTGAAGGGGAGCACCCTTCAGACCACGACCGGCTCGATCGACGCCCTGGAACCGCTATACAACAGCAGCCTTTACGAGTGGCCGAGCGTTTTCAACGTCAACCTCCCGTCCCCCGGCATCGGCACGTCACCGGCCGGCGTCTTCACGCTCAGCTTAATCAAAGGTGCCAAGCAGCTGGATCTCGAACTTTCCGCCCTCGAACAGGACGGCAATGGCAAGATCATCTCGAGTCCGCGCGTGATCACCGCCAATCAGCAAAAGGCAATAATCGAACAGGGCCAGGAGCGGGTCTTCACCACCAGCGTGCTTGGTGTCGGCACGGTGGTGACAAAAAAGGCAACTCTGAAGCTTGAAGTCACGCCACAGATCACGCCAGACGATCGCATAAATCTGAACGTGGATATTTCCAAGGACAATTTCGTGGACGCGGTTTCGGGTCTCCTGAACGTCAAGCAGGTCAAAACTCAAGTGCTGCTCGATAACGGTGAGACCGTGGTGATCGGCGGTATCTACGAACAGGACAAAGCCGATTCCGTTACCAAGGTGCCCTTCTTCGGGGATATTCCCCTGCTGGGCTGGCTGTTCAAGAATAAGGAAGTCAAGGATAACAAGACCGAACTGCTGATTTTCCTGACCCCCCGCATTCTTTCAGACAATCTGAGCCTGCGCTGATTCATCTTGCCTTTCCGAACCGGCCACCGCAGGGTGGCCGGTTCGCTTGATTTATACCTTAGTTGCTGGCATACCTGCGCCATGAGCCGGCCGGACAATCTCTTTCTGATCGGGCCAATGGGAGCAGGCAAATCCACCATCGGCCGGCATCTGGCTGAGCTGTTGAATAAGGATTTCCGGGATTCCGACTCAGAAATCGAAAAGCGGACCGGGGCGGGCATCCCGCTTATTTTCGAGATTGAGGGTGAAACTGGTTTTCGCGCGCGCGAATCATCGATCCTTGACGATCTGACGCGCCTGTCCAATACAGTACTGGCCACCGGCGGCGGTGCCGTGCTGTCCGAGGATAATCGAAAAATCCTGCGCGAGCGGGGTGTTGTGGTGTATCTGCATGCTCCGCTGGAAACCCTGTTGCAACGCACACGTCGTGACCGCCACCGTCCGCTGCTGCAGACGACCGACCGTCGTCGCACGTTGGAGGACATCCTCAAGGCGCGCGAACCGGTGTATCGACAAGCTGCGGACATGGTCATCGAGACCTCGCACCGCTCCCCCGTGAGCGTCGCACGCGAGATTGCGCGCAAACTGGAGTCGCTTTTGAAAAATGAAAATCTTGCATCTTGACCTCGGGGACCGGAGCTATCCGATCTATATCGGTTCCGGCCTCATCGACCAATCCGATCTGCTGAAAAAGCATATTGCCGGCCAACGCGTCGCCATCGTGACCAATGAAACAGTGGCGCCGCTGTATCTGGCGAAGGTGCGAGTTCACCTGGATACGCTCCAGCCATTGGATGTGATTTTGCCGGACGGGGAACAATACAAGTCACTCGAAGTTTTGAACCGCGTATTCGATGCGCTGCTGAATGCGCACTGCGACCGACGCACCACTCTCATCGCGCTGGGCGGCGGGGTAATTGGCGACATGGCCGGTTTCGCCGCTGCCAGCTACCAGCGCGGCGTGCCATTCATCCAGATCCCGACCACACTGCTGTCGCAGGTGGATTCCTCGGTCGGCGGCAAAACCGGGGTCAATCATCCCCTGGGCAAGAACATGATCGGGGCGTTCTACCAGCCGCGCGCCGTGATCATTGACACTGACACGCTCGATACTTTGCCGGACCGTGAACTCTCCGCCGGACTGGCCGAGGTGATCAAGTACGGCCTGATCCGCGATCCCGAATTTTTCAGCTGGCTCGAGCACAATCTCGACAAACTGCTGGCACGCGATGCCGAAACACTGGCCTTCGCCATACACCGTTCCTGTCGCAACAAGGCCGAGGTGGTGGCGGCGGACGAGCGCGAATCTGGTGTGCGCGCCACCTTGAACCTCGGACACACTTTCGGCCACGCCATCGAGACCGGCCTGGGATACGGAGAATGGCTGCACGGCGAGGCCATTGCGGCGGGCATGGCCATGGCGACGGATCTGTCACGTCGGCTCGGCTGGTTGCCGGGCGCGGATGTCACCCGCATCGAAAAGTTAATCCGCCGCGCGCGGCTCCCGGTGCGCGCACCGGGAGCGCTTTCACCGGGGCGGTTTCTCGAACTCATGGCCGTAGACAAGAAAGTGCAGGATGGCCGTCTGCGGCTGGTGCTTCTCAAACGCCTCGGCGAAGCCGTGGTGACCGACGAATTTCCACGGGTGGAGCTTGAGAAAACGCTCATGACCATGCGGGAAGCGGCATAATGCTGACGCCTTTCGCCGCGCACGATACCTCCTCGCGCGGCCGACGATATCCCGAGCCCTCGCCCGCGAATCGTTCCGAATACCAGCGTGACCGCGATCGCATCATCCACAGCGCCGCGTTTCGTCGTCTCGAATACAAAACCCAGGTTTTCATCAACCACGAGGGTGACTTGTTCCGCACGCGCCTGACGCATTCCATCGAGGTGGCGCAAATCGCGCGCTCGATCGCCCGTGCGCTCGGTCTCAACGAGGACCTTACCGAAGCCATCGCGCTGGCGCATGACCTTGGGCACACGCCCTTCGGCCATTCAGGGCAAGAGGCGCTGAACGAATGCCTGCGCGACCATGGCGGTTTCGAGCATAACCTGCAATCGTTGCGGGTGGTGGACGTGTTGGAGGAACGCTACGCCGAATTTCCCGGACTCAATCTTACATTCGAAACCCGTGAGGGCATTCTCAAGCATTGCTCTCAAAAAAATGCCCGCGAGCTCGGTGAATTGGGACAACGATTCCTGGATAAAACTCAGCCTAGTCTCGAGGCACAGCTGGTCAATATGGCGGACGAGATTGCCTACAATAACCATGACGTTGACGACGGGTTACGCTCGGAGCTGCTGACCATTGACCAGTTGATGTCAGTCTCCTTATTCGCCATGCAATATGAAGAAGTCAGGCGTCGCTACCCGCACATCCCGGTACGCCGCGCAATCTATGAAACCATCCGTCGCATGATCAATTATGTAGTGACTGACTTGATCGAGAACAGCCGGCGACGAATAAACCACGCCGGAATAAAGAGCCTGGAAGACGTCCGGCGATACCCCGAGTCCCTGATCGCCTACTCCGCCGAAGTGTCGGGAAAATCTCGCGAACTCAAGCGATTTTTGCGACAGCACCTCTACGCGCACGAGCAGGTGACCCGGATCATGGATGAGGCGGTGAAGATCGTGCGCGAGTTGTTCGAGGCCTTCATGCACGAGCCGGCATCGCTGCCGCCCCAATACCGTGAAAAACTTCGGCAGCAAAACGGGACTCGGGAACAGGCCCGGACCGTCGCGGATTACATTGCCGGCATGACTGACCGCTACGCCATGCGCGAACACGCCCGCCTGTTTCCCGACGACTGACCGGAAAAGATGTTTCCGGTCAGGCCTTTCTTGCTCGATCTCCGGCAAAGCCCCCAATCGTTAAATAGATTCCATTGAACCCGCCCCGGTGGGCCGGTATACTTTTTGGCCCTTTTGCTCTGATTTTTCTTGGTTTTTCCGGGCAAAAGAACGAATTTCCCCGATCCGGGCAGAGTCCCCGCTGGCGAGTTCGAATAAGCATACGGCCAATCGGCGCACCCAGCGATGCTCGGTGCCGGACGGTGCCGGCGGAGAATGAATAATGAATACGGTGGATGACTTTGAAACTGCTTAAAACACAACAGGGTCTATACGATCCGGCCTACGAGCACGACGCCTGCGGCGTCGGTTTCGTGGTCGATATGAAAGGCCGGCGTTCGCACAAGATCGTCGCCCAGGCACTCACCGTGCTGCGTAACCTCATGCATCGCGGCGCCTGCGGTTGCGAGGAAAATACCGGCGATGGCGCCGGCATTCTGATTCAGTTGCCGCACGCCTTTCTGGAACGTGAAACCGGCAAGCTCGGGATCAAACTTCCTAAGCCCGGCCATTATGGTACCGGCCTCATTTTTCTCCCGCGCCATCCAGACGAGGCGCGCCGTTGCCAGGATCTGTTCGCCGAGATCGTGCGCGAAGAGGGTCAGCAGCTTCTGGGCTGGCGCGACGTGCCCGTCGACGATTCCGCGATTGGTCCGACGGCGCGTTCGGCCGAACCTGTCTTTCGGCAGATAGTCATCGGCCGTGCTCCTGGCCTTGCCGACGAACAGGCCTTCGAGCGCAAGCTCTATGTGATTCGCAAGCGTGTCGAGCAGGCGATCTGGAATTCAGAGATAACGGAACGTTCGCTGTTTTACATCCCGAGCCTCTCGGCGCGCACCCTGATTTACAAGGGCATGCTCACGCCGACCCAGGTGGCGCCAATGTTTCCCGATCTGGCCGATCCGGCGATGGAATCGGCGCTGGCGCTGGTGCATTCACGCTTCTCGACCAACACTTTCCCGTCCTGGCCGCTGGCGCACCCGTACCGCTATATCGCTCACAACGGCGAGATCAATACCTTGCGCGGCAACATCAACTGGATGCGCGCGCGCGAGGCGCTGTGCGAATCGCCGCTGTTTGGCGATGACCTGAAAAAAATTCTCCCGATCGTGATGGAGGGCGGTTCCGACTCGGCCACCTTCGACAATGTGCTCGAATTCCTCTACATGGCCGGGCGCGAACTGCCGCACGCCGTGCTCATGATGATTCCCGAGGCCTGGAGTGGGCACGAAATGATGGATGAGGAGCGCAAGGCGTTCTACGAATACCACGGCTGCCTGATGGAGCCGTGGGACGGTCCGGCCTCGATCGCCTTCACCGACGGTACGGTGATCGGCGCCGTGCTCGACCGCAACGGGTTGCGTCCCTCGCGTTATTACGTCACCAAGGACGGCCTCGTGGTCATGGCTTCCGAGGTCGGCGTGCTCGACATTCCGCCGGAGAACGTGCTCATCAAGGAGCGCCTGCACCCGGGCCGCATCTTCCTGGTCGACACGCGCGCCGGCCGCATCATCGACGACGCCGAACTCAAGCAGCGCTACACCTCAGCGCATCCGTATCGCGACTGGCTCATGCAAAACCTGGTGCCACTCGACCAGTTACCGAAATCACCGCAACTCCCCGAACCGGATCATGAAACCGTGCTGCAACGCCAGCAGGCCTTCGGCTACACGCACGAGGATCTGCGCATCCTGATGGCGCCGATGGCGCAGCAGGGCATGGAGCCGGTGGGTTCCATGGGCAACGACGCGGCACTGGCCGTGCTCTCGGACAAGCCACGCCTGCTCTACGATTACTTCAAGCAGCTGTTCGCGCAGGTGACCAACCCGCCGCTCGATGCCATCCGCGAGGAACTGGTGACGCAGATCGAGACGCCGCTTGGCCCCGAGAGCAACCTGCTGAATCCCGGTCCGGAAAGCTGCCGTATGCTCAAGCTCAAGACGGCGATCCTTAGCAACGAGGAGCTGGCCAAGATCCGCCACCTCGACCGCCCTGGTTTCAAGACCGTCACGCTGCCCATGCTGTTTCCGGCCGGCTCGGACGGGCAGGGACTCGCCCGCGCGCTCAAGGAATTGTGTCAGAAGGCGAGCACCGCCATCGAGGCGGGGAACACCTTCATCATCCTCTCGGATCGTGGCGTGGACGCCAAGCACATGCCGATACCGGCGCTGCTGGCCACGGCGGGCGTGCACCATCACCTGGTGCGTGAAGGCACGCGCGTCAAGGTCGGGCTGATCGTTGAGTCCGGTGAGCCACGCGAGACGCACCACATGGCGTTGTTGCTGGGTTACGGCGCCGGCGCGATCAATCCGTATCTCGCGTTTGAGACGCTCGACGACATGATCCGCAGCCAGCTCCTGAACAGCCTGGATCACGCCCAGGCGGTCAAGCATTACATCAAGGCGCTGAACAAGGGTGTGGTCAAGATCACCTCCAAGATGGGCATCTCCACCATCCAGTCCTACCGCGGCGCGCAGATTTTTGAGGCCATTGGCCTCGAAAAGCATTTCGTCGATCAGTATTTCACCTGGACCGCTTCGCGCGTCGGCGGAATCGGCATCGACGTGGTCGCGCAGGAGACGTCCATGCGCCATCACAGTGCCTTCCCCGAGCGTCCGGTGGGCCCGCCCGAACTCGACTGGGGCGGACAGTACCAGTGGCGCCGCGACGGCGAGTACCACATGCTCAATCCCGACACGGTGGCCAAGCTGCAGCATGCCACCCGTGCCAACTCCTTCGAGTTATTCAGGGAATTCTCGCGCGCCTGCGACGACAGTGCGCAGCACCGGGCGACACTGCGCGGGTTGATGGAACTGAAATTCGCCGACCGGCCGATCCCGATTGCGGACGTCGAGCCGGTGGAATCCATCATGCAGCGCTTCGCCACCGGCGCCATGTCCTACGGCTCGATCAGCCTGGAGGCGCACGAGGCGCTGGCGGTCGCCATGAACAAGGTCGGCGGGCGTTCCAATTGCGGCGAAGGCGGCGAAGACCCGGCACGTTACGGTACCATCCGGAACTCGCGCATCAAGCAGGTCGCCTCGGGCCGCTTCGGCGTCACCAGTCATTACCTGGTGAATGCCACTGACATCCAGATCAAGATGGCCCAGGGTGCCAAGCCCGGCGAGGGCGGGCAGCTCCCCGGGCACAAGGTGTATCCGTGGATCGCCAAGGTGCGTTTTTCTACTCCCGGCGTGGGCCTGATCTCACCACCGCCGCACCATGACATTTACTCGATCGAGGACTTGGCGCAGCTAATTCACGACTTGAAAAACGCCAACCGCGAGGCGCGCATCCACGTCAAGCTCGTTTCCGAAATCGGCGTGGGCACGATCGCGGCCGGCGTCGCCAAGGCGCACGCCGACGTGGTGCTCATCTCCGGCCACGACGGCGGCACCGGCGCGAGCCCGCTATCCTCCCTCAAGCATGCGGGCCTGCCGTGGGAACTGGGCGTGGCCGAGACCCAGCAGGTGCTGGTGATGAACAAGCTGCGTGACCGCATCACGGTCCAGACCGACGGACAGATGAAGACCGGCCGTGACGTGGTCATCGCGGCATTGCTCGGCGCCGAGGAATTCGGCTTTTCGATCGCGCCGCTGGTCGTGCTCGGCTGCGTCATGATGCGCGTGTGCCACCTGAACACCTGCCCGGTCGGCATCGCCACCCAGGATCCGGAGCTGCGCAAGAAATTCGCCGGCAACCCGGAACACGTCGTCAACTTTTTCCGCTTCGTGGCGCAGGAGGCGCGCGAGCTGATGACGCAACTCGGCTTCCGCACCATGGATGAGATGATCGGACGGGTGGATCGCCTGAACGTGAAAAAGGCGGTGGATCACTGGAAAGCCCGCGGTCTTGATTTTTCACAGATTCTTTTTCAGCCCGACATGGGACCCGAGGTCGCGACCCACCGCGTGCGCGATCAGGATCACGGCCTCGACAACTCGCTGGACGTGGTCACCATCCTGCCATTGGCGCGCGAAGCGCTTGAGTCGAAAAAGCCGGTGGACATTATTCTGCCAATTCGCAACGTCAACCGCACGGTGGGCACGATCCTGGGCGCGGAGGTCTCGCGCCGTTACGGCGCCGAGGGTTTGCCCGAGGACACGATTCGGATCCACTTCAACGGCTCCGCCGGCCAGAGCTTTGGCGCCTTTCTCCCGCGCGGCATCACCTTCACGCTTGAAGGCGATTCCAATGACTACATCGGCAAGGGACTGTCCGGCGGAAAGCTCATTGTTTATCCCCCGCGCCAAGCGACTTTTGTGGCGGAGGAGAACATCCTTATCGGCAATGTCGCACTGTATGGCGCCACCGGGGGCGAGGCCTACTTCCGCGGTGTCGCGGGCGAACGCTTCGGCGTGCGCAATTCCGGCGCGTACACTGTGGTCGAAGGTGTCGGTGACCATGGTTGTGAATACATGACCGGCGGACGCGTGGTGGTGATCGGTCCCACGGGCCGCAATTTCGCGGCCGGCATGTCTGGCGGCGTGGCCTACGTGCTCGATAAGGCGGGTGACTTCAAACGCCGCTGCAATCTCGCCATGGTCGATATCGAACCCTTGGGCGATGCCGAAGACGCGGATCTGGTGAAGGACCTGCTCAAGCGCCATGCACACCTCACGGCCAGCCTGGTCGCGGAAGATATTCTGGCGCACTGGAAAAATCTGCAGCCGAAGTTTTTCAAGGTTACGCCCAAGGATTACAAGCGAGTGCTCGCCGCTATTTCTAAAGCACGCCAGACGGGTATTCCGGAGGAGAAGGCAGTGATGGAAGCGGCGCATGGGTAAGATCACGGGTTTTGTCGAATTTCACCGTGCCAAGCAGCCCTACCGTCCCGTCGCCGAAAGGCTTCGCGATTGGAAGCAGGTCATGCGCGCGTTCCCGGAAGACGAACTCAAGCAGCAGGGTGCGCGCTGCATGGATTGCGGCATTCCGTTTTGCCACCAGGGTTGCCCGCTGGGCAACATCATCCCCGACTGGAACGATCTGGTCTACCGCGGTCAATGGCGCGAGGCCATCGATCGTCTGCATGCCACCAACAATTTTCCGGAATTCACCGGTACGCTCTGCCCCGCCCCGTGCGAGGGCGCCTGTGTGCTCGGCATCAACGATGACCCGGTAACCATCAAGGCGATCGAACTCGCTATCATTGACCGTGCCTTCCAGGAAGGCTGGATCAAGCCCGAAGCGCCCAAGGTGGAGACGGGCAAGAAGGTCGCCATCGTCGGTTCCGGCCCGACAGGCCTGGCGGCGGCGCAGCAATTGCGGCGTGCCGGACACGCCGTCACGGTGTTCGAGCGTGACGACCGTATCGGCGGTTTATTGCGTTACGGCATTCCCGAATTCAAGATGGAAAAACGTGTGCTCAACCGGCGTCAAAAACAGCTTGAAGACGAGGGCGTGACATTTCGTCCCAACGCCCATGTCGGCGTGAACGTGCCGGTCGAGGAACTGAAGAATAAGTTCGATGCGATCCTGCTCGCGGGCGGTGCCTGCGCCCCGCGCGATCTCCCGGTCCCGGGACGTGAGTTGAAAGGCGTGCATTTCGCCATGGAATATCTCACTCAGCAAAATCGCCGATGTGAAGGCGAAAAGGTCCACGCGGGAAAGGAAATCACTGCCAAGGGCAAGCATGTCGTGATCATCGGTGGCGGCGATACCGGCGCCGACTGTCTGGGCACGGTGCACCGCCAGGGCGCCGTCTCCGTGCACCAGCTGGAGATCATGCCGCGTCCGCCGCAGACCCGCGCCTCGGACAATCCCTGGCCGCAATGGCCGTTCATCTATCGTGTTTCCTCGGCGCACGAAGAAGGCGGCGAGCGCCTGTTTTCGGTTTCTTCCAAGCGATTTATCGGCGACGACCAGGGGCGTGTCAAAAAGCTGGAGCGGGGCAAGGTCGAGATGGTGCGCGAACACGGGCGCGCCATTCTCAATGAAATCCCGGGCAGCACTTTCACGATCCCCTGTGATCTGACGCTGCTGGCCATGGGCTTCACCGGACCGGAACGCCCGGGCATGCTGGAGCAACTTGGCGTGAAATTTACCGACCGCGGGAATGTCTGGCGCGATGATAACTGGATGACCAGCGTGCCGGGAGTGTTCGCTGCCGGCGACATGCAACACGGTCAGTCGCTCATCGTCTGGGCCATTGCCGAGGGACGCTCGGCCGCGCGCGGCATCGACAAGTATCTTACGGGCACCTCGGACCTGCCGGCGCCTTTGTAAGCTATTCCACCGCCAGGACTTCCCAAGCGCCAAAGAATGGTTTGATTTATCGTCTAGGCTTTCCCGGCGCCATGGTAATGAAAACACTGATGGCAGAACTCAAGAACGACAGATTACTGCGCGCGCTGTTCCGCCAGCCGGTGGACGAGACGCCCGTGTGGATCATGCGTCAGGCCGGGCGCTATCTCCCCGAGTACCGTGCGGTGCGCGAGAAAGCTGGCGATTTCCGCACACTTTGCACCACACCCGAGCTCGCCTGCGAGGTGACGTTGCAACCGCTGCGGCGCTTTCCCCTGGATGCCGCGATTTTGTTCTCCGACATCCTCACGATTCCGGATGCCATGGGACTCGGGCTTTATTTCACCGAGGGTGAGGGGCCGCGTTTCACCAAACCGGTGCGCACGGCCGACGATGTGAAGGCGCTTACGGTCCCGGACCCCGAAGTCGAACTGCGCTACGTCATAGACGCCGTGCGCCTGATTCGCCGCGAATTGGACGGCAAGGTCCCGCTCATCGGCTTTGCTGGCAGCCCGTGGACGCTCGCGACCTACATGGTCGAGGGCAGCGGCAGCAAGGAATTCGGTTTAGTGAAAGCCATGATGTTCGACCAGCCCAAGCTCATGCACCATCTGCTTTCTGTGCTGGCGGAATCCGTGACCGCCTATCTCAACGCGCAGGTGGCCGCCGGCGCCCAGGCGCTAATGCTGTTCGACACCTGGGGCGGCGTGCTGACCCCGCGCGATTATCGTGCGTTCTCGCTAGATTACATGGAGCAGATCGTGCGTGGGCTCACCCGCGAACATGAAGGACGGCGGGTGCCGGTGATTCTGTTCACCAAGAACGGCGGTCAGTGGCTGGAGGCCATGGCCGCCAGCGGTTGTGATGCCCTCGGTGTGGATTGGACCACAGACCTGAAGGAGGCACGCGCGCGCGTCGGCCACAGCGTATCCCTTCAAGGCAACATGGATCCGTCCATGTTGTACGCTTCGGATAAGCGCCTGCGCGATGAAGTCGGATCCGTTCTGGAAAGTTATGGCCGCGGCAACGGACATATTTTCAATCTGGGGCACGGGATTCATCCACAGGTCCATCCGGATAAAGTCGCAGTCCTCGTCGACACCGTGCATGCCTTGAGTCGTCCTTATCATCGGAAGTAACCCGGATGGAGCATGGCCGCTGCCCGTTTGAGAAAGCCATTCTGAGCGCGCAATGCGAATGTGAGCTGGCCACGCGTTTTTCCGTGGCGGAGCGCATGGGCGTCAATTGCCGCGACAACATCGCCCGCAACAATTGCACGACGCTACTGGCACTGATGCGCGACCGCGCCCGGTTTGCGCTGAAAGTTACGGACACCTCCGACCATCTTCCGTTCGGCAAGGAGATCAAGGTGATGATCGGAGGGCTGATCGGCCTGCAGCGCTTGTTCGCGCCAGGCGATGTCAGCCGGGTCGATAATGTCCACGGGCTGGTGGGGCTGGCGCAGGAGCAATTTGGCTCGCTGGAATCGATCCCTTTTCATGAAGTGGTGAAGTCCATCGCGTCCTACCAGCCCAAACGACGCGGCCGGGGACGTCCCGGGCGTTGATTTCCTGCTTAAGACGGATTCTCCACTATCGGTGGTAAGTCTTTGATGTGCGTCGATTCCACCTGTATTCTCGTGCAATGTTTGTTATTTTGAATCGGCACGAGTAAATTGGTCATTGAGTAGTAATAAATGGAACAATTGTTTCAAGAAGATCTATAAACAGATCTCGATTGGCGGCAGCTCCACAGGGATAAGGGTGTCCACGCCGCGCCAGCCGGCGGCATGCGTCTAGCACTGCCGCCGATTCAGCAGGAGGTGGGGTTCATTTGGTACAAAATGAAGCGGAGGCGAATGGAGCGTCGTCCTCGAAAAAACTGCTTGGATTGCTGGAAGGTCTTAAACGCACTCCGGTCGGCGCCGTCATCTACGACCAGATCGCGCGGATCGTGGATGAGCAGGAGGGCGTGCAGGCCAAGGTCGACCATGTCTATGCCTCGCTGCTGCACCTGCTCCTGAACGCCTACGCCCGCGACCCAAGCGCGGATCACATTACTCGCATCAATGCCCGCCTGATCCAGTTGCGCCGCGGCCCGATTGCGGCCGGGGGAGCCCCTCAGTTCACGAAAGAAGCCATCGAAGAGAAGCTCAGCCAGGCGGCTTCCTCGCAGTTTCGTACGGAAGTGACAGACTTCCGGGTGCCCGAATCCCGGCCACCTCCGCCCGCGCGTTCGACCTCACCTAGGCCAGAAACGCCGATCCCTCCCACGCCCCGTCCCGGGAACGGGAATGGCACACCGAATGTCAAGCCAAATGGCGCCCCGGAGGTCGAACGCCGCGTCGATACCGCCTACCGTCAGCATCTCGAGCAGCAGCGCAATGAAATTTCGAAATTGCAGGAGACTCTCGCAAATACTGTCATCGATGCTATCACCCAGAACCGTGAGTTCGGCGCACTGTTGCAAATCGAATTGCGCGCCCTGCATCAGGCCAATAGCGACAAGGAAGTCGAGCACTTGCGGCAAATCCTGGTCGGTGGCCTGGAAGAATTGATCCAGGGCCAGCACTCGCTCGACGTCAAGCTGCACAAGACTGGTGGCTATCTCAAGCTCATCAAGGCCGACAGCGAGCGCCTGCATAAGGAACTGAATAAGGTGCGGCTGCTCTCGATGACCGACGAATTCACCGGCCTTCCCAATCGCCGCGCGTTCGTACAGCGGCTTCAGGACGAAATCAGCCGCGCCCAGCGTTACGGTTCGCCGCTGGCGCTGGCCATGATCGACCTGGACGAGTTCAAGAACATCAACGATATGCACGGCCACGCCGCCGGCGATGCCATCCTGCGCAGTTATGCCGTCGACGTGCTGACGGTGCTGCGCCACCATGATTTGGTGGCGCGCTACGGTGGCGAGGAATTCGCGGTCCTGCTGCCCAACACCACCCAGGAAGGAGCCGTTGCCGCCATCACCAAGGCCAAGAACCGCGCGCTGCAAGTTGAGTGCGAATTCCAGGGCCGGACCTTCAAGTTGCCCACCTTCTCCACCGGC
Source organism: Gammaproteobacteria bacterium (assembly GCA_029863005.1). Lineage (GTDB taxonomy): Bacteria > Pseudomonadota > Gammaproteobacteria > Acidiferrobacterales > Sulfurifustaceae > Sulfuricaulis. The sequence continues at coordinate 23,074 of JAOTWF010000005.1, forward strand.
ATCTCGCTGTATTCGGTTGGTGAGTCGCATATCGACCTCATTGACCGCGCCGACCGCGCCCTCTACCGCGCCAAGCGCCTGGGCCGCAACCGCATTGAGCTCGAAATCGGCTTACCGCCGGCCACCCTGAAAAGCTAGGTCATCGGCCGCGAGGCCCAATCCGGGGCCATCAGGTTGTGAACAGGGTGTCGGGCGACTAATCTCCTAAAAGGCAGGTTTTTTCAACCCTTTGACCCAGGAGATGGATTTGACGGATTCCCGTGACACTTCAACTTCAGCCGATCCGTCGCTGCTGCAAAGTCTGAAGCTCCATCTCGAAGGTCTGAAGCGAACCCAGCACGGGCAGATTCTCTACAACCAGATTCAGCGCGGCTTGGAAAAATACGGCCATGAGGACGGGCGCCTTGAACTGGTCTTCGTCACTTTCCTGCACGCGTTGCTGGGGAAGTACGCCATGAGCCCGGCCTGCGATCCGCCCACACGCGTCAAGGCGCGTCTCATCCAGCAGCGGCTCACGATCTATCTCCCCAAGAATTCCCCGGCTAAAGCGGCCCCGAAACCGGCCGCGCCACCGCCGGCTTCCGCGACCGAGAAAGCGGAATCCGCACCACCGCCGGTGGAGCCACCTGAGCCTGCCATCCCTGCGGCACCGGTAGTCGAGAAGCCCCCGGAGCCGATTGTTGAAGCGAAACCGGAAATGGCACCGGAACCGCCCTTCAGTCCCGAACCCGTACCGGCGCCGATCGCGGAGACCGTGACGTCGCCGCCGGTCGAGGCTGATACGTCAGCACCACCGGTCGAGGCAGAGGTGCTCGAGCCCCCACCCGCGGAGTCGGCACCGGCTTCGCGGCAGGAGAATATCGAGGCGCTGGAAAACACGTTGGCCGGACAGGTGACCAAAAGTTTTACAATCGACAAGAAGTTCGGCGAGCTGCTGGAAAACGAACGTGAGACGCTTAAGAATTACGACAGCCCACTCGGCGAGTTCAACGATCTCAAGCAGATCCTGGTCAAGGGGTTGAGCGAGCTGATTGAGGAACGCCAGGCGCTGATTGAAAAGATGTCGAGCGCCGGGGATTATCTCAAGGCCGTGGAAACGGATCGCGAGCGCCTGCGCCAGGAACTCACCCATGCGCGCAAACACAGCATGGCGGACGAGCTGACCGGCCTGCCCAAGCGCGACGTGTTCGTCAAGCAACTCGAGGCGGAAATCGGCCGCGTGAAACGCTACGGTTTCGCGCTCGCGGTGGCGGTCATCGACGTGGACAATCTGGAATCCGTCAACAAGCGCTACGGGCGAACCGCGGGGGATGCGGTGTTGCGCTGTTACGCCGGCCAGATCCTGGGCAAGTTCCGAACTTACGACCTGGTGGCGCGCTACGGCGAGGACGAATTCGCGGTGCTGTTCCCGAACACGCAGAAGGACGGTGCCATGCACGCGCTGGAAAAGGCGCGCAAGTCCGCGGCCAGCACCTTCATCCGCGAGGATGGAAAAAATATTCCGCTGCCGAGTTTCTCCAGCGTGCTCACCCAATACGCCCCGGGTGAGCCGGCCTCGGCGCTGCTCCAACGCGCGGACCAGACACTCAGCCAGGCCAGATTGACCGGTTACAACCGCATGGTGGTGGCGCTTCCCACGGCCTAGCGGGCAATTTTTTCTCGCACCGGTTCTGGCCGACGATTCCTTGATACGTTACTATCTCTCCGTCACGATCACATGGAGGAGAGATTGGCATGCGACTTCGGTTTATTCTGGCTGTTTTGACGGCGGGTTTCAGCGGCACGGTGGCGGCCGATTCCATCGACATCAATCTCAATGACGACAGCATCCAGGCGATGTACGCCACCAACTGGCGCGCGGCGGATTTGAATATCGGGTTCCTGTCCAACACCGACCAGCACGACTGGGCCGCCCATGTCGGCCTGCTGGCCCTGGGCGAGCGACAGAGCGGTAACACGCGTATCGAGGGCGGTCTCGGCGGGAGAATTTACCTCGCGGATGTGGCCAATAAAGACGTGCTGGCGCTGGCCTTGGGCGGCCAGGTTCGGACCTTTCCGAACAACGGCCCCATCGGCTTCACCGGTTACCTGTATTACGCCCCGGATATCGTGACGGCAATGGACGGAGAGAAATTCTGGGAGTGGGGCGCGCGTGTCGAATTCGAGATGGTCAAGAAAACCGCGAATGTTTATCTTGGCTACCGCAAAATGCGTGCGGATCTTGATGACGGTCGGGACATCAACGTGGACTCCGGCCTGCACGTGGGAGTCAAAATCTCCTTCTAACGTCGACATCCTTCTTCGCCGCCGGTCAACGTGAACAGCCTCTGGAGCGACAGCGAGGCCGAGGCGTTTCCGGGTGACTTGGGGCAGCGTATCTACACCTCGCGCCTGCTCGGGCGCGAAAAATCCTTGGTGCTCCACGGCGGCGGCAACACCTCGGTCAAGGTCACGGAAAAAAACCTCCTCGGCGAGGACGAAACCCGGCTATACGTGAAAGGCAGCGGCTGGGACCTGGAGCACATTGAGGCCGCCGGGTTCTCGCCGGTGCGCATCGATCGGCTGCTCAAGCTCGCCAAGCTCAAGCAGCTCTCCGACCCGCAGATGGTGAATGAACTGCGCACGCAGATGACGCTGGCATCGGCACCTACGCCTTCGGTCGAGGCGATCCTGCACGCCATCCTCCCGTACCAGTATGTCGACCACACTCACGCCGACGCCGTGATCACCATCACCAACACGGCCGATGGCCTGACGCGTATCCGCGAAATTTACGGCGATAATGTCGTTATCGTGCCCTATGTCATGCCGGGCTTTGATCTCGCGCGCCGTTGTGCCGAGCAGTTCGCCACCGACGTACGCAAGAACACGATTGGCATGGTGCTCATGAATCACGGGATATTTTCCTTCGGCAAGACCGCGCAGGAATCCTACGAGCGCATGATCGATCTCGTGACGTGGGCGGAAAATTACCTCGCCAAGCAAAAAGCCTGGGTGCTGCCGGAATCGAGCGAAAAGCCGCAGGCTAAACCCCTGCGCCGGGAACTCGCGGCGCTGCGCCGCGATCTGTCCGTGACCGCGGGCTTCCCGGTTATCTTGGCGGCGCACGATGACCCCGCGAGCCTCGCCTTCGCGCGTCGCGACGACGTTGCCATCATCTCGCAACAGGGACCGGCCACCCCAGACCATGTGATCCGTACCAAACGTGTCCCGATGATTGGACGCGACTCGAAGGCTTACGCCAAAGCGTACAAAAAATATTTCGATGAAAATTTACCGAAATCAACAGAGCCGAAGACCATGCTTGATCCCTCCCCGCGCGTGATCCTCGATCGCGAATTTGGCGTGGCCACGGCCGGGCGCAGCGCGAAGGACGCCGCCATCGTGTTCGACATCTATGCGCACACCATGGAGATCCTTCAGCGCGCGACTCTCCTCGGCGGCTATAAGGCCTTGCCGGCAAAGGATATTTTCGATGTGGAGTACTGGGACCTGGAGCAGGCCAAGCTCAAGGGCGCCGGCAAACCGCCGTTCGCGGGCGAGATCGCGCTCGTCACCGGTGCCGCCTCCGGCATCGGCAAGGCCTGCGTGGACTCGTTGCTCGCGCGCGGCGCGGCAGTGGTCGGACTCGATATCAATGCTTCTATTTCGAGTTTGTACAACCGTCCGGATTATCTCGGCCTCGTTTGCGATGTGACGGATGAAAAGCAGTTGGCCGAGGCGCTGGAGAAAACCGCACGCACCTTCGGCGGGCTCGACATGCTAATCCTGAACGCCGGCATGTTCCCACCCGGTTGTCGCATCGATGCCTTGGGCACCGCGGAGTGGGGTAAGGTCATGCGGCTCAATCTCGATGCCAACCTGATGCTGATGCGCGAGGCACATCCGCTCCTGAAACTTGCGCCCAATGGCGGGTGCGTGGTGGTGATTGGCTCGAAGAACGTCCCGGCGCCCGGTCCCGGCGCCGCGGCCTACTCGGCTTCCAAGGCCGCGCTCAATCAGCTCGCGCGCGTGGCGGCCTTGGAGTGGGGTGCCGACAACATCCGGATTAATTCTTTGCATCCGAATGCCGTGTTTGACACCGGTATCTGGACCGAGGAAGTGTTACAGACGCGCGCGAAACACTACGGGCTCACGGTCGAGGAGTACAAAAGAAGAAATGTTTTGAAAACTGAAGTGACCAGCCGTGACGTGGCTGAACTGGCGGCCGAGATGTGCGGCCCGCTGTTTGCCAAGACCACTGCCGCGCAGGTGCCGGTGGATGGCGGGAATGAACGGGTGATTTGAATCCGTGTAACCCACCTGGTGCTTATGCAAGCAATCTTGAGCCTCCCATGTCGTGTTTTTTATTTTTAATATTTGAGGTACAGAAGTTTATAACTATATGAAATATAAAGATCTATTATGATTTGTAACTCCGATATACAGTATTATGCTGCTTTGTAAAACGACATTTAGGTCGTCTAATTCTAGTTAGGCCTTGATTTGAGCATCGTCGATATTTTCGAGAGATTTGCCGCGGATTTTGAGGACGCCGTACGAGATGACAATTGGCTGCGGCTAGAGAAATACTTCGCAAAGGACGCCACATATTTGAACCTTGGAGGGCCAGACCCGAAATGTATGGGTCGTGACGCGATACTGGCTTATTTCAAAAAGGACGTTACAAACACCGACCGGAAATTCGACTCTCGTACTCTCGTTGCCATTTCGCCGCCTGTCGCCGACGGAGATTTTCTATCTCGCGAATGGCGCTGCACATATACGCTCAATGGCGTTCCTGACCTTGTTCTTGAAGGGGAATCCAGGTATCTGTTTGAGAATAAGCTTATTAAGTCACTTGAAGTGGAACTTACAGAGGACTCAATGCAAACGCTAGACAGCTGGATGCGGGAAAACGGTGACAAGCTACAAATCTAATGTCCGACATACGTTACGGTACAGGCCTAACAAGGCGCTGCAGCGGACGCGGATAAGCGTTGGCTGCTTTCCTTGGCGATCCATCCGCGCCGCTGAGCGTGGTCGTTGGAAGTCAGATCAAATTGCGCGCTGAGATAAATTCTGCAAAGGCTCTATTTGGTGCCCAATTGAAGCACGATGCCCGCCCGCGGGTGAACGGCGTCAGCAGGGGGATGCCATCACACTGGCTTTTCTGGGTGTTCTTGATCCTGCTCGTTACATCGACACAGGAAGCGAGTTCTCAGGCGAGTGGCAGCAACACTTATGCTGATCTCGCGCCTATCCTCGTCCAGCGCTGCGTGATGTGCCACTCAGGCGATGCGGCTCCTCTTGGTCTGCGCCTGGACAATTTCGAATCGGTGTTGAAGGGAAGCACCAGAGGCCCAGTGGTAAAAGCGGGTGATCCTTCGGGTAGTGAGCTTATTCGACGTCTTAAGGGTATCAGCCAGCCACGCATGCCAATGACCGGGCCGCCGTTTTTGTCCGACAGCGAAATCGCCCTTTTCGAGCGTTGGGTGACCGCCGGGTTGCCCAGGGGCGGCGTTGCACAGGATGCGCCCCCTTCTAAGCCGACGACTCTGCGACCCGAGGCAGGTCAAGCGGTCACGTATCTCCATGTTGCACCGATCTTGGCCACTCGTTGCTCCAAGTGCCATGCCGAGAAAGGCTTGATGGGTGCCGCACCGGAAGGTTATCGGCTGACTTCATATGATTCGACACTCTCGACGGCTGATCGTGTGCGCGTGGTTCCTGGAAAGCCAGACGCCAGCGAACTGGTTCGGCGCATTCGTGGCCAGGCACTTCCCAGAATGCCCTTCGACGGCCCGCCGTATCTTTCCAATGACGAGATTCGCCTGATGGAAGCCTGGGTCGCACAAGGCGCACGCGATGCCAACGGCAAGGTCGCGCCCAACCCGACCGGCGCCGCCGTGCGCCTGCACGGAACGCTGCGATCGGGATGGCGATTGGATGGCCTTGATCTGGACATCGGTGCGCACACCCGTATCGACAAGTCGCCAAAGTCGGGGGACTTCGTTGAGGTCCGCGGTCGTCTGGACGAGGCCGCGAACATCAAGGTCGAGCGGCTCAGACGACGGTGAACTTCATTCTCATGCGCGCAAGGTGAATCATGGCTTTCAACTTTTCGCTTCACGCGGACGCGCGGCAAGCCGCGCGCCGGTGAGCTCTGGCATTAGCCACCAATAAAGGCACAGCCATGCGCTGCACACGAATGATATTAGCTTGCCTACTTACCATTTTTTCGCTGGGTGCAGATCCGGTTCGCCATCACTTGTTGATATATCCTGGAAATCATTGGAGGTAGAGTATTGCCTACCCTCTGGTGAAACGAAAACATGGAGGAGCACAGATTCCGCTGAGCTGGAAGTGCTCAGGGCATCGATGCAACCGCAAAGACCTCAAGGACTGACCATGCTTTTAAAAAGCTATACCAATGAGCTGCGGTTGGGGCTTAGTTCCGGCCAAGCGTGGAACCTTTACTATCGAGACAAACATAACCGCATTACCTTTTTTGACCCGAACAACATCAATCAGTCTTTCGTGGTTGGTATTTCTGGCGATCTGTATTCTGAGCTCTCTAAGCGCCTTGTCACTCACGGAGGCAGTGCAATTGCATTAGACGGAAGCTGTCGTATTCCCGAAATGGCTGGCAAGTAGTGTGACTAACCATTGCTCGGAGTGGACGGCAATAGCGCCGCCCGCTCAGGAACAATGTTAAGGCACGCTCAATACCTCCGACCTATGCCAAGTTTGGCTGGATCTGGAATCCGACTCGAAGTTCACAATCGTCTTAATTAGCCACGCCACGCAGCAAGCTATTTTTTGTACCCACTTCGCGCATCTGAGCGCATTGCGCGCCGGTGAGCCGCGTGTTTTCCGGTGCCGTCTCCGCTCGCATTAAATTGCCCGGCCGTTCGATGTGTTCGCCGCTGTCCGTCAGGACATGCACGAGTTCGTGGGTAAGGGCAATGCCCACGTCGCGCGTGGCGCGCGTCACCCACACGCTGTCGGTGAGTTCCGGGCGTGTTTGGCTGTTGCCCCGGCCAATGGCCTCGGCGTCAAAGGCCGGCTGGTGGCGGGTGTCGGCCACGAAATACACCGTGGGCCTGGCAAGCTGCAGGGTACGCGCCAGCTCGCGTGATACCGGTGTATCGAGATAATGATAACGCTGCGGCGCATCGACTCGCACGAGCTCGACCTGCCGCAGTAGCAGGCCGCACTGCTCCAGTATTTCTGCGACATTGCGAACTGCTTCTTCCATGGTTTCGCGTGGCCAGTCGCTGCCGGTGAAATAAACCAGCGTCAGCGTCAGTTGATGCGTCGGGTTGTCCCGTGCTGGGCTGCGGTGGTAAATCTGCTCCGCCGCCAGGGTGTATCGTTCCACCACCTTGATCTTTATCGTTTCCTGCGCAACTGCCGGACTGAGAATCAGCGCGGATCCCAAAATCAAGGCGAGCAAGCGAAAACGTAGCCTCATCGGTGGAAAGCTGGTAGGAATATTCATCACCGGCAAGCCGTGGATTCGTCTTGCGCGTAAATGATGTGCGGATTTCGTGGACACTGTCAGACCAATGGAGAAACAATAAGGGAAAGAGATATTTTTAATAGTTCAGCTCGTGCTATGTAATGTCGACACGTTTCTGCTAACGCTCAACCAGCAATTTTTCCTGCCCAATCCAAAATTACCTGCACGCGCGGCACCAGCAGCCCCCGTGCCGCGTCGTATTCCATCCAGCGAAATTCCTCATGCTCCGGCTTGCCGAGTTCCTCCGTGACGGGCAGAAAGACCTCCCCCGTGGGCGATTCCGCGAAATAATAGCGCGCGATCTTGTTCTTGCCGTAGGGCTCGGTTTCGATGAAGCCATGACCCCAGCGGAAATTGAGACCGGTCAGCGTGGTTTCTTCCTCGACCTCGCGGATTGCCGCCGCCAGCGGGTCTTCGCTGGGCTCGACTATGCCCTTGGCAAAATCCCAGTAATCACGCACACGCAGCAGCAGGTAACGGTACCGGTCATCGAAGCGCCGAACAACGACAACGCCGGCGGAAAGGGTGGGCGGGGCATTCATGCTCATGAAGTCATCTCATGCGTACGTAAAAAAAACAAGGGCGGCCGAAGCCGCCCTTGTCATACCGCGTTGCTGCGATATCGATACCGCTATTAGCCCCAGCTGTCGGCGGCGATGCTCTCGTACCAGCCGAAGGCGTACTTGGCCTCTTCCTCGCGGAACGAATCCGGCGCGTCCTTGGGGCTCACGCCGCCTGAGCCTTCGATCGACGTAATGCCCTTCTCCGTGTTGTTGTACACGCCCGCTACCGAGATGCCGTACTTCGGCCCGACGAAGCTATAGCAGGTGTTGGAGAAGGAGTTCGCGGCCGGGGTCTCGCCCTTGAGCATGGCCACAATCGCTGCGGCGCACATCTTGGCCTCGCTGGTGGCGGCGAAGCCCGATTTCGGCAGTGCACCGGCGATCGAGGAATCGCCAATGACATGAACGCCGGCATGCATCTTGGACTCGAAGGATACTGGGTCCACCGGGCACCAACCCTTGTCGTCGGCCAGCCCGGAAGTCAGCGCGATCTTGCCCGCGGTCTGCGCCGGGATGAGGTTCACCACGTCGGCCTTGTGCTTGGCCATTTCGGCGTCGAGGGTCATCTTCTTGACGTCGACCGACTTCACCGTACCGCCCCTGTTGCCCGGGATCCACTCGATCATGCCGGGATAAAGCTTCTGCCAGCCGGCCTCGAACAGGCCCTGCTTCGCGAAGTTGTCCTTGGCATCCAATATAAGAATTTTGGACTTGGGTTTTTGCTCCTTGAAATAGTGGGCGACCATGCTGGCCCGTTCGTACGGCCCGGGCGGGCAGCGGAACGGATTGGGCGGCGCAACGATCACGAAGGTGCCGCCGTTTTTCATGGCCTTGAGTTTTTTCTGCAACAGCACTGTCTGCGGCCCGGCATTCCAGGCGTGCGGCATGACCTCCACCGCCTTGGCGCTGTAGCCTTGGATGGCGTCGTACTTGAAGTCAATGCCTGGCGAGACCACCAGCCGATCGTAAGCGAGCGTCTTGCCGCTCTTGAGTTTAACTTTTTTGCCAGCGGCATCGATGGACGTCACCGTGTCATGCACGACATTGACACCATGCTTCTTTTTGAGCGCATCAAAGCTTTGAGTGATGGAATCCATGGTGCGCAGGCCGCCCAGCACCAGATTGCTGAATGGGCAGGTGATGTATTTCGAGCTCGGCTCGACCAGCGTCACGGCGACGCCCGGATCGAGCCGGCGCAGGTACTTGGCGCAAGTCGCGCCGCCAAACCCTCCGCCCACCACGACGACGCGGGCGGAACCTTTGCTCATGCCATGCTTGGCGGCATGCGCCAGTGGGGCATGACCGAGCACACCGGCCGCGGAAGCCGCGCCGGCAATTTTGAGGAAATCTCTGCGAGTAATTTTGCTCATGTCATCCCCCTATTTCAGGTTGTTGCCGATGTAGTTGGCCATTGCCTCGAGTTCGGCGTCGGTGTAACCCTTGATGTGGCGCGACATGACCGTGGAGGGCAATTGACCGGACTTATATTGCTTGAGCATCAGTAAGACCTGTTCGGCATTCTTGCCGGTCAGGCTCGGGATGCTGCCGGGGCTGCGGCCGTCGGTGCCGTGACAGGAAAAACAGGTATTGACCATGTTCACGACTGCCGCGGGGCTGGGAGGCGCGGATGCCGGACCAGCAGCCGGGGCCTCGGCCGCCGTGGCGGCAAGCGGCACGGCGCTCAGGCACATCGCCCCGAGCGCCATGACAAATAGTGTGCGATTGACTTTCATGGGTGACCTCCTAATGTGGATTACATCTTTGGAATAATAAAAACGACTTTCTCTCTGCTGCACGCAGATTCATACAGTTTGCTCACGTATAAATTTATTAAATAAGAATATAATTACCACACACCGGATATTTCCCATCCTTGACTTGGGTCAAACTCTAATGACCGATTTACGTTTGCCCACGGACAGGAAATCCGTTTCGATCATCTAACTCCTATATTTTCACGGTTGCAAGCAACGGGTATGTGACACCGTACACACGCCCGGGCCGCAGCCGGAAAACGCTTGTGGCGTCAGCGGTTTTTGGGTGCCGGGGAAAGGAGGTCCAGACGTTCGCTGGATTGCGGGATTATCACCCGGGCGCGTGTCGATTCCAGACGTTGCGCCAGTGCCTGCATCGGTTCCGGTTCTCCGTGCACCAGCGCCACGGGCGGGCGCTGTGAAAAATTCTGATACCACTTAAGCAGGCCCGATTGCCCGGCGTGCGCCGACAGCCCGCCGACGGTGTGGATTTGCGCACTGACGCGCACGGACTCACTCCAGAGCTTCACGGTTTTGGCGCCATCCACGATGCGCCGGCCGAGGGTGCCTTGCGCCTGGAAGCCGGCGAAGATGACGTGACATTGGCTGCGCCAGAGATTGTGCTTGAAGTGATGCCGGATGCGGCCACCGTCGCACATGCCGCTGCCGGCGATCACGATGGCACCGCGGCGCACGCGGTTGATGGCCATGGACTGAGCGGCGGTGCGGCTGAAATGCAGGTTCGGCATGGAAAAGGGGTCGCCGTGCTTTTTGCGGCGATGGTTCGCCTCGGCGTCGAACAGCTTCCAGTACCGCCCGTAGACCTCGGTGGCCTCGATCGCCATCGGGCTATCGAGGAACACAGTCCAGTCGCCAACGCCCCACTCCCGCGAGTGATGTTTGAGGAAATAGAGGAGTTCCTGACTGCGGCCGATAGCGAAGGCGGGGATAAGTATATTGCCTTGGGCTTGACGCGCTGCGCGAAACACCTCGCCCAATTCCGTGAGCGTCTCGTCCCAGGAGCGGTGCTCGCGATCGCCATAGGTGCTCTCGAGAACCACGAGATCAGCCTCACGAACACACTCCGGGTTGCGCAGGATCGGCGCCCCGGCATGCCCCAAGTCGCCGCTGAAGACAAGCTTGCGGCGCGCGCCATTTTCTTCCAGCCACAGTTCCACAATGGCCGAACCAAGGATGTGGCCAGCGTCCCGCAAACACAGCCGCACGCCCGGGAGGATTTCCCGCGCGGCACCGTAATCGAGCGCCTTAAACTGGCGCACGGCCTTGTCGGCGTCCTGGCGCGAGTACAAAGGTTCGACCAGGCGCTGGCCGAGACGCAGGCGGCGGCGGTTTTCATGTTCGGCGTCTTTCTCGTTCAGCAATGCCGCGTCTGTCAGCATGATCTGACACAGGTCGCGCGTGGCGCGGTGCGTGTGGATCGGTCCGCGAAAGCCGGCCTTCACCAGCAGGGGCAAGCGGCCGGAATGGTCGAGATGGGCGTGTGTCAGTACGACGGCATCAAGGCGAGAGGGATCAAAAGGAAAGGGCCGGCGGTTGCGCGCCTCGTCCGCGGGCGCGCCCTGGATCAGACCGCAATCGACGAGCAGCTGCCGATCACCGCAATGCAGCAGAAAACAAGATCCGGTTACTTCGCCGGCGGCACCGTGAAACTCGATATCCATTATTGTTTTATTCGCTGACCCGGTATTTTATCCCATCGATTCTTTTCTGAATGGCAAGGCATTGCTTTGACCTCAAGCAAGTTTCAGCGCAGTTCGCCGAGTAATGCCTCCATCATGCGTTCGGCCTGGGATCCGTAACCGCCGCCGAACAGGTTGAAGTGATTCAGAACGTGGTAGAGGTTATAGAGCGTCTTGCGAACTTTGTAGCCGGCCTCGAGTGGCCAGGCTTCCTGATATGCCTGGTAAAACCGGGAGGAAAACCCGCCGAACAATTCCGTCATCGCGAGGTCCGCCTCGCGGTCGCCGTAATAAACGGCTGGATCGAAGATCACCGGACGTTCCCCGGCGGCACTCACGTTTCCGCCCCAGAGGTCACCATGCAGCAATGAAGGTGTCGGCTGGTAGCGGCGGAAAAATTCTCCCAGATCCGCCATCAACCGTTCGCCCTGGCGCATCAGGTTGCGCCCGTGGCGCGCGGCCAGATCAAGCTGAAAGCCCAAGCGATGTTCGCGCCAGAACTGGACCCAGTCAGTGTCCGGCGTGTTGATTTGTGGTGTGGAACCAATGGTATTGTCGAGTCGCCAGCCGAATTGTTTTTGTGTCGCACGATGCATCTGCGCCAGCTCCCGCCCGAGCTGTTCGAAACAGCGCCCGTCCGCGCCCGACAGTTCCAGGTGTTCCAGCACGAGGTAGGCGGAGTCACCCACCGTGCCGGCACACACCGGTTGCGGTACTCGCACGCTGCGCGACTGGGTGATTTCCTTTAGCCCCTCGGCTTCGGCCTCGAACATGGCGAGGCGCCCTGCGTCGTTGAGCTTCACGAAGAAACGTCTGCGGCCGTCTTCCAATACCGTGGTGGAATTAATGCACCCGCCACCGACGGCGTCATGCGACTTAACGATGAAAGGAGTACCGGTGGCCTCAGATATGCGATTCGCGATGCTTCTCCAGGTTGTGTCCATTCTTTACCTTTCCACCGCTCCCAGACCGGTAATGTAGGTCCATTGCCCGGGGGCGAGAAGCCTGATTTTGTCCAATATCGGCGCCGGAAAACGGCAACTGGAAGACGAAAGCTTGCCAGGCCCCGTCCTTTTTCCAGGTTTCACAATCATCTTTAAAAAAAGCCTTGTTTAAAGCCATTTTTTTCACAATCCATGGATTCTTCTCATACGGGTATATGGCACCAGATTTGCAGGATTTACCGGGCGCCACCCGCTTGGGAGCAAGGGAAAGTCCTCGCGGGCGGCTAAATGGGACAGGGACATAACAGGAGGTGACCAAGGTTTCCAATGGAACGGGAACAAAAACGAACGGATTCGCATCGGCGTTTAATCGTCTTCAGGCGGTTTTGGCGTTTAAGAATAACGATGCTGCTGAATCAAATATCGATACGCATGAGCCTTATCATCGGAATGACGGTGGTGGGACTGCTCGGCGTGTTTTTTTTGTTGGCGAGCGGCATCTCCCACCGCGACGTCAGCATGGCACAACGTCAGGCCGTGCTCGGCGAGCAGGTAAAGACGCGTCTCATCGATCTTCGCCGGGAGCTGGAGGCAGAGTCTCAACGTATCGCTCTGTTGGCCAGCGCTGAACCTGGATTGTTGCAATCGGTAAAAAGCGGCAAAACCGCGACGATCGTGCGTCACCTGGATCAGGCGTTTGACCGCCCCGGTGCGACTTCCAGCCGTATTTCGCTGGCCAAGCTGCAAGTGCTGGATCAAAACTTGAACACGCAGGCCTCTTCCGGCAAGGGCGTCCCCGAATCTCTGCTGGAACATACCAATTGCGTCAACCTGCGCGCCGTGGCGGCCAAGCGCAAGGGCGCGGAAATCCAGAAGCCCATCTCGAGCGTGTGTATTGCGGAGAAAAATATTTTTCATCTTTTGATTCAATTATTGGGGGAAAGCCCGGCTTCCGGTTTTCTGCTCGTCGCGACTGATATGACGCCGCGCCTGACCGCGGTCGACGGTCTATTCAACATGCCGGTGCGTCTCACTTACCCTGACGGATCCCTGCTGTATCGTTCTGCCAACTGGCCGCGCGATGATGAACTGAAAAATTTTCTCTTCTCGGAACAACCCTTCGGTGGCGTGCGCACGATATTTCAAGTTTCCGTGAGCCAGGATGTCCGTGGGGCGGTTGATGCCTGGGAGCAGGTCGAACACAAGATTATAGGCAGCGCGATATTCGCGCTGCTGCTGGCCGGGTTGCTGGTCTGGTTCATTTTGCAGAAGACGGCCATCAAACCGCTGCGAATGCTGGTGACGCAATTACGCAAGGCGCGTTCCGACAAGAACCGTCTCGGCGAACACGTGGTGGTCGCCGGAAATACCGAAGTTGCCGAACTGGGCTCCGCTTTCAACAGCCTGACGACACAGCTCAAGGAACTGTATGAAAGCCTGGAAAGCCTCGCCTTCACCGATCCGCTGACGAAATTGCCGAACCGCACGCTGTTCCATGATCGCCTGGAGCAGGCCATCGAGGACGCCAAGCGCGATTACAAGCCCTTTGCCCTGTTCCTGATGGACCTCGACCGATTCAAGGACATCAACGACACCCTGGGCCATCAGGTGGGTGATTTGCTGCTGCAACAGGTCGCGGCGCGCCTACGCAGCAAGCTGCGTGATATCGACACGGTCGCGCGCATGGGCGGCGATGAGTTCGCCATCCTGCTGCCCGCGGTGAACGAAAAGCACGCGACCATGGCCGCGCGCATGCTGCTTCAGGCCCTGCGGGCGCCGTTCCAAATCGAGGAGCAGAGTCTCGATATCGGTGCCAGCATCGGTATTGCGCTCTATCCCGATCACGGCGTGGACGCCAATATCCTGATACAGCGATCGGATGTCGCCATGTATTCCGCCAAGCACGCCAACAGCGGGCACGCCTTTTACGACGGCAATAACGATCAACACAACCCGACACACCTGATGTTGCTCGGTGAATTACGCCACGCCGTGGAGCAGGAGCAGTTCGTGCTGTATTACCAGCCGAAAGTGGATCTCAAGAATTACCAGGTTACGGGGGTGGAGGCGCTGGTGCGCTGGAAACATCCGCGCGAGGACCTGATGCTGCCCGATACTTTCATTCCGTTGCTCGAGCAGACCGGCTTGATCCGAAGCCTGACGCCGTGGGTGCTGAATGAGTCCCTGCGCCAGGGTCAGGAACTGCAGGAACAGGGTGTGCCTATCACCATTTCCATGAACTTGTCTGTGCGCGACTTGCAGGATCCGTATCTGGCGGATGCTTTTGCCGAGCAACTGGCGGCGCTGCAGATCTCACCACGCTGGCTGGAGCTGGAGATCACCGAGAGCGCGGTGATGACCGAGCCGGAGCGCGCCCTCAATGTGCTCTCGCGCCTGTCCGCGATGGGGCTGCGCATCGCCATTGATGATTTCGGCACCGGGTATTCGTCACTTTCGTACCTGAAGAAATTGCCAGTCAATACCATCAAGATCGACAAGTCGTTTGTCATCGGCATGGTGCGTGATGATAACGACGCCGCCATCGTCCACACCAGCGTGAACCTGGCGCACAACCTCAAGCTCGAGGTGGTGGCGGAAGGGGTGGAGAACGAGGAAACCCTCACACGGCTAATCGAGTTGGGTTGTGATATTGCGCAGGGGCATTACATCAGTCGTCCGCTGTCAGCGGAAGAGCTTTCCGTCTGGCTCAAGCAGTCATCCTGGGCGCTCAAGCGCAATCCCAAGCTGGTCCGTCTGCACAAGTAGGTGCGGTATCAATCCGCAGATCGAATCCATCCGCGCTGGCGCCTGATCCCCCGTAGTAAACTTCTGTCTTTTTAGCAGTTGTCCTTTCCGAGACTGTAGGGTCCGGTTCCTTGCGCGACGATGAACAACAGCGCGCCCATGATTGCCAGGTTTTTCTGGAACTGGATGAACTGCATTTGCATCTGGTCTGGCGGCAATCCCCAATAGGGGTGAAAGAGATAGGTCACCGGGATCATCCACAAGAAGATAATGGTCGCCGCCCAGCGCGCCTGCCAGCCGACCAGAATCATCAGCCCGCCGCCCAGTTCGATGGCAATCGTTAAAACCAGCATAATTTTAATCAGGTTAGGATCGAGGCTCGGCATCTTGGCGGCCATGTAACCTGCCGTCCCGGCAAAACCGGCGATTTTTTTGAAGCCGGCGACGATGAATAGGTTGGACAACAACAAACGCCCGATTAACGGCCCGTATTGTTTCACCCACTTGCAAGCGTCCTTCATGTGCGTCCTCCTTAATTCAGTGATCTGGTTTATCGTAAACTTTGTTTTTCCGGCTTACCAGAAAGGAATTGTTCGTGAATCCTTCTAATTTCCGCTAATGGCGAGCCACCAGCGGTCTGCTTTATGCACAGCGCTCATCGCTCGAAAAAATTCCTGACGCGTTAGGGGAAAAATCCTTGAAAAAAATCGATTGTTTTTTTGTTAACTTGTTGATCTGAATGAAACTAATACGTTAGTTTATTTTTTAATCAATTTAACAAAATCCCCGGAAATTGCCGTGTAGCAAAATACGTACCCTGTCATCATCAACATTGTTATCCACAGTTTCTGTGAGTAACGTCGGCGTCTTTGGATACAAGCAGTTAGAAGCACTTCGTGAAAAAACTGTGAGCGTGGAGCGCGCGTGTTTCACACATTGCTCAGAAAATCTTCAATACATTTTCCTTCATAAGCCGTGTGATAAAGTCGCCGCCATGTCTGCGACGTTGCGAATCTATCAGGTAGCCGTCCCTGCTCCCTTGTATCGCGAATTTGATTACGTGGCTTCCATGTCACTGACCACGGGAGCGCGTGTCCGGGTGCCGTTCGGGCGCCGCGAACTGGTAGGTGTGGTGTTAGGCGAAGTGGCGCGCAGTGAACTGCCCCGCGGCCGGTTGAAGCCCATCACTCAACCACTGGATGCGAGCGCCATCCTGCCACCGTCCATCCTGAGCCTGCTTCGATGGGCGGCGAATTATTATCACCATCCCCTCGGTGAAGTCATTCACGCCGCCTTGCCGGTCCGATTGCGGCAGGGCCGTGCGCCGGTCGCGGCGGGAGTAAAGGTTTGGACGCTGACTCCCGAGGGGCGTGCTGTGGATTTCCAGGCGTTGAAACGCGCCCCGGCCCAAAAACACATGCTCGAAGTGCTGGCAGAGGCCTTGGACGGTCTCGATCAGGTGCAGCTCGCCCGGATCTCGCCTCGCTCATCAGCCGTGCTCAAGGCCTTGCGCGCCAAAGGGTGGGTGAGCAGTCACCAACGTGAGCTGCGGCCAGTCATGAACGGGGATAAACAATTGGCTCCGGAACTCAATCGAGGACAGAAATTTGCCGTGAGCAGCCTGCTTGCCGGCCTTAAGGGTTTTCATCCATTTCTGCTGCACGGTGTGACCGGCAGTGGCAAGACTGAGGTCTACTTGAGCGTGATTGGAGAAATACTCGCTCAGGGAAAGCAGGCGCTGGTGCTGGTGCCGGAAATCAGCTTGACCCCGCAACTGGTGGGCCGGTTCGAGCGCCGCTTTCGTCTGCCGATCGCAGTATTGCACTCCGGACTCAATGAGCAGGAGCGTTTGAACGCTTGGGTGAAAGCGGCGGAGGGCAATGCCCCCATCGTGCTGGGGACGCGCTCGGCCGTCTTCACACCGCTACGGAATCCCGGGCTCATCGTTGTGGACGAGGAGCACGATGCTTCCTATAAACAACAGGACGGTTTTCGCTATTCGGCGCGGGATATCGCGGTCATGCGTGCCGCGCGTGAAGAAATTCCGATCATCCTGGGCTCGGCGACACCTTCGCTGGAGAGCCTTAAGAATGCGCGCCAGGAGACCTATACCCTGATCGAATTGCCCCAGCGGACCGGCTGCGCAGTGATGCCGGACGTACGGCTGCTCGACATGCGCCGGCTCAAGCCGAGCGAAGGGTTATCATTCCCGTTGCGTGAGGCGCTCACGGACAGGCTGAAAAAAAATGAGCAAAGCATCCTGTTTTTGAACCGGCGCGGGTTTTCTCCGGTATGGATGTGCTACGACTGTGGCTGGGTGGCGCCGTGCCAGCGTTGCGACGCCCAGCTCACCCTTCACCAGAAAAGAAATAAATTACTCTGTCATCATTGTGGTGCGGAAGCGAAAGTGATCCAGCGCTGCCCGTCCTGTCAGGGCGAGAACTTGCATCCGCTGGGCGAAGGCACAGAACGGGTGGAGGAAGCGCTGCAGAAGTTTTTTCCGCAGGCGCGTATCGAGCGTATAGATCGCGACAGCACCGCGCGCCGTGGCGCGCTGGAGGAAAAACTGCGCCGGGTGCATGAGGGCGAAGCCGATATCCTGGTTGGTACCCAGATGCTATCGAAGGGACATGATTTTCCCAATGTCACGCTGGTCGGGATTTTGAACGCCGACCAAGGACTCTACGGAACCGATTTCCGTTCGGGCGAAAGGCTGTTCCAGCTGATCATGCAGGTGAGCGGGCGCGCCGGGCGTGCAGACAAGCCGGGCGAGGTGCTGATTCAGACCTGGCATCCTGAACATCCGTTGTTCGCTGCGCTCGCACGGCACGATTTTCATGGATACGCCGAGTATGCATTGAGTGAGCGGCGCGAAGCCGGGTATCCGCCATACAGTCATCTGGCCCTGTTGCGTGCCGAATCACCGGCGCCCGGTGCCGCCATAGAATTTTTACTCGCCGCGCGCACGCTCGCTGTGCGGCTTTCGCCCGCGAAGGACGTGCAGATTCTGTCACCGTTGCCCGCGCCCATGGAACGGCGCGCCGGACGTTACCGCGCGCAAATGCTGGTGCAATCCTCGCGCCGTGCTCCGTTACACGACTTTTTGGAGCAATGGGTAATGCAACTGTCTGAGGCGAAATTCTCGAAAAAGACCCGATGGTCGCTGGATGTCGACCCGCTTGACATGTATTGAGGTCGCTCGTGGAGATGGCGTACTGGTTTCGAATCATTCTGGAATGAGTTCGAAAATTTCCTGTCCGTTATCGTCGTTCAGCAGGCGATAAATGCGCCAAGCCGCCTCTTTTCCATTGCGGCAGGCGCCATAGCGAAATGGCATGTTTCTTCCGGCTAAAGCAAACCGCAAGTCGCTGAACCACACGCACACCCTGTCCTGGACGCGATCCACACCATGCAACGCCGGGAACAGGGTGAAGCGACGATAGGGCGCCAGTATCTCCAAGTTCCAAACCTGTTCTGACAGCATTGCTTGCTTGCCTTCACCGAATCGTGGGACTTGCTGCCATACGGCATCCCGAACCGGATAGTAAGAGGCGTATATCTGCCGGAACCAGTTGGCATCTTCGGGTGGAAATTCCGGTATTTCTTTGCGCCAGAGACTCACGTTGGTAATGGAATAAATATCCTTCTGCGGGATCACGATCATCCAATGAAATGGCGAGAAAGGTTGGGGGATGGCCTTAACTGTGGCCCCTAGCAGCTGATGCCGGGCGACGTACGCATCCCCAACCGCAACGGCATGTTGATGCTGAATTCCCTGGAAACCGACATAGACGGCCAGCACCGCCAGCCCGATCACGGCCGGTGTGCGCGTGAGCTTCCACACCATCGATGCCAACAGTCCAGCAATGATAATCGCCGTAAAGTACGGATCGATGATGAATGTCGTCGGTATCTGTGCGCGCCAAGTGGAAAACGGAGCGAAGATCATGGTGCCGAAGGCCGTGATGACATCGCCCAAAATATGGATGCCGATGCCTAAGGCCACCACGCCCGCGAAAGCGCGCCAGGAATATTTTCCGCGCACGAGCAGCATGAACAGCAACGACAGGCCCAATGCCCACAACGGCAGCATGACCACGGAGTGGGTGATGCCGCGGTGCACAGTGAGATAAGTCAGGGGATCAATAAAGCGTGTGATGAAGTCGCTGTCGGGAAACGCCGCTGCCCAAAAACCAACCCACAGACGCGTGCGCCGCGGCAGTTGATCGTGTCTGGGATGATTCGGTTCAGTGGCGCGCGCCAGCAAAGCACCGCTCAGCGCGTGCGTCAACGTGTCCATATTTTCAATTTACAGACCATGACAAAGTATATCGTGGTGTCCACGTTCGTTTCGGAGATGATCCATGAGGTATCTGTTTGTTTATTGGGTTATTCCCGGTGTTTAAGGTGTGAATGAAACTGATCTGTTTGACAGTTAAATATTAGTATTCCATAATTTATTCACATAACTAAGTAATATATGTATTTGAATTTAAAAAAGAAGCAACAGAAGAGGATCAGCAGCTTGTTGGTGTCGTCCGAGGAGAACGGCGACAAAGATGTTCTCCAGATTTGCGAGTACTGATCAAGTCCTTGCCCACACAACCCGCCAACCTGAACAAGGAGGCAATCATGTCTAACCAAGCCGAAAAGTCATCCGCCGGTTTACCGGCCGACCTGCAGAAGCACGGCGCCGCGCTCGATGCCTGGTTCGATCAGCGCCTTGAGAAAAAACTGAAGGAGGTCGAAGAGAACAAGACACCGTCGCTCTCGATCATCGCGACCAAGGGCACCATGGACTGGGCCTATCCGCCGTTCATTCTTGCGTCCACCGCCTCGGCCTTGGGTTGGGAAGTGAATATCTTCTTCACTTTCTATGGCCTGGAATTGCTTAAGAAGGATTTGCACCTGGAGGTCAGCGCGCTTGGCAACCCGAGCATGCCCATGAAAATGCCGTTTGGGCCGAAATGGTTCCAAGGCATTAACTGGAACATCCCAAATCTGGTGATGGCCGGTGTCCCGGGATTCGAAAAAGTGGCCACGGGGCTCATGAAGAAAACTGTGAAAAACAATGGGGTGGCCTCGATAGAGGAATTACGCGATGCCTGCATCGAAGCCGATGTCAAACTACTGGCCTGCCAGATGACGGTCGACCTGTTTGGCTACAAGCATGAAGAGTTTATTCCTGAGGTCAAGGACTGGGTCGGTGCCGCCTGGTTCCTGCCGGTTGCACAAAAATCCGATGTGTGTCTGTTCATCTGACCGATTTCGGAATTGTCTGGCGCAATAATCCGATAAGATCGCGCGCATGCCGTCTGTTGTTAAAGTAAAACAAGATCCTTTCATGTCCGCATTCCGCGGCCATTTCACCGGCGTCCTGAGTTGGGAAGAACTCGACGCCTTTTGGAAAGTGGTGCGGAAGCGTGACAACGCCGGCTGGTATGTTTATGCCATCAGTGAATCACCCCCCACCATGCCGGCCAGCGCCGAGCAGGTCAATCAGTTTATATCTGAAATTGATGCGCTGCTGCGGAAGGAACACCAGGAGGACTATTGCGGCATCGTCTACACAGACAACAAGACCGAGCCGACGATGATCAAGATTTTCGATCCGAACAACCTCGGAGTACAGTGCGGCTTCAGCGATAATCCACCGCTGCCGGGCTGGGTCATGAGTCGCCTTCCACCGGTGACGCTGCCAGATAAATCGCGCCTTCCGGATAATCGCAAGCGCTGGTGGCAGAAATTGTGGAACTCAAAAGTAATGGCCTAGTCGGAAGTCGCGGAAGCCGCGACATCGCGGCGTTTCTCATAAAGAAAATAGATCAAAGGGATCACCAGCAGTGTCAGCACGGTCGAGGCGAACGTGCCGTAGATGAGCGATACTGCCAACCCGCCGAACACCGGATCGAAGATCATGATGAAGGTGCCGAGGATGATGGCGAACGCGGTCAATAAGATTGGCCGCAGGCGCGTGATCCCGGCTTGGAGCACGGCCTCGTCCAGGCCGTGGCCGGCGCGGCGATACTCGAGGATGAAGTCGATCAGCAGCAGCGAGTTGCGTACCACAATGCCGGCCAGCGCGATCACGCCGATCATGGACGTAGCCGTGAAGTACTGGCCCATCACGGCATGCCCCGGCAACACGCCCACCACTGTCAACGGAATCGCGCCCATGACGATAAGCGGGATGGCGAACGAGCGGTAATACCCGACCAGCACGAGGTAGATCAGGATAATCGCCACCGCGAACGCTGAGCCGAGGTCGCGAAACACATCCAGCGTCAAGCGCATCTCCCCGTCCCAGCGCAGACCGTAACCCGTCGTTTCCGGATCGGTCAGGAAGTACTGCTGCAGTTTCACTCCCGAAGGCAGCGGATTGTCACTGAGGTAATTCCACATCTTGAGTACTGCGTACACCTGGCTCGTCCGCGCCAGCTCGCCGGTCACGTATACCACCGGGTATTGGTCCTTGTGCAAAATCGGTTTGGGGGTGACGTGCGAGTCGACACGTGCAATATCGATTAGCGGCACCCTCCGTCCCTGAGGACTGATAAAGAACACTTTGGACAGATCGGACGGGCCGGTGCGGTCGCCGGCCGGCACGCGGAAGCGGATTGGCACCGGTTCTTTCTCAAACTCCAGGTGCACCATGCCCGCGTCCACGCCCGCCAGAAAGGCACGCAGGGTCTCGGCAACCTGCGAGGGCGTAATACCAACGAGCATGGCCTTCTCGCGGTTCACGACGATGTGATACTCGGTGTAGTCGTCCGTGACCGAATCGTCCACGTCCACCACGTCCTCTGTTTTTTTGAACACCGCGGTGCGCAGCTCGCTGGCAATTTTACGCAGTTCCCTGTAATCAGGCCCGTAGAGTTCGGCCAGGAGAGTCGCGCGCACTGGTGGTCCCGGCGGGTCCTCAACGAGCTTGATGCTGGCCCCGGTCAGTTTTGCCAATTCCGCCAATGGCGGACGCAAATCGAGCACGATATCGATCGAAGAATCGCGGCGCTCGTGCTTGTTGCGCAGGTTCACGCGTATCTCGGCCACGTGCGAACCGGACTTGAGCCCGGCCCCGCGCAACAAACCGTTGAAATCGATCACGCCGGATTCACCCACGCTGGTTTCGTAAGTCTCGACTTGCGGGTGCTGGCGCAAGACATCACCTGCGAGCCGGGAGACGCGATCGGTTTCCTCGAGAGTCGTGCCCTCGGGCATGTCGAGAGTGACGTTAAAGGTGTTGGTGTTGTTCTTGGGCAGCATCTTAAACAGCACCATGTCGAAAACCGGCATCGTCAGGACGGCGAGCATCAAGACGATCACTCCGAGAAAGAATCCGCGGCGCGCCAAGGAGCTGTCCAGCAGCCTGCGCAGCAGCGCGCCGTAGCCACGCTCGAGCCAGCCAGGACCATGATGCTCGAGGCCTTCGCCTTCCTGCCCATGCACGTGCAGGAAACGATAGGCCGCCCACGGTGCCACGGTATAGGCGATGATCAGCGAAGTAATCATCGCCACCGGCACGTTGAAAGGGATCGGTGCCATGTATGGGCCCATCATGCCGGTGACCCAGAACATCGGCAGGAACGCGAGGATCACCGTGAGGGTCGCGAGGTTGGTGGGTTTGCCGATCTCGTTTACCGCCTCTACGGCCTGCCGTAGGCGGTCCGCACTTTCGCGGGTGTAGTGACGAAAAATATTTTCGATGACGACTATGGAATCGTCCACCAGCAAGCCGAGCGAAAGGATCAGCGCGAACAAAGTGATGCGATTAATGCTTTGTCCAGCAATGAGGCCCACTGCCAACGTGATGAAGAGTATCAGCGGGATCGTGATCGTCACGATCGAGGCTGCGCGCCAGCCAAGAAAGATCACCAGCAACACCACCACGGTGCCGATGGCGATCGCAAGATGTTCCATGAGTGTGTTAACCGCGTCGTTGGCCTTGGCGCCATCGTTGCGCGTGATATTTACGTGCACTTCCGGCGGGATCAGCAAAGGCTTGAGGCGCTCCAGTTCCGCCAGCACGTTCTCGGCGACAGTGACGGCATTCGTCCCTGCGCGTTTGGCCAGCGCCAGTGTCACCGCTGGGACTTCGAAATCCGCCGGACGCGGGCCGGCATGGGCCGGGCCGTAGCCGATCCGGTGCGCGCGTTCGATGTCCTCGGGTCCGTCGGTGATCATGGCTACCTGTTTCAGGTACACCGGCCGGTGCGCCGCGAGCGCCACCACCAGATTGCCGACATCGGAGGCGGTCTTGAGCAGGCCGCCGGCCTGTACCGTGGCCACGCGATTGCCGCCGACGAAGGCGCCGGACGGAATTTCCACGTTGGTGGCATCGACCACCCGGCGAATGTCGGCGAGGCTCACGTTGTAGGCATGCATGCGCTCGAGATCGAGGCTGACATTGATTGCGCGCCGGCGCCCGCCATGCACATAGGAGAGCGAGGTACCTTCCACGCGCCGCAGATGCTCGAGCACCGTGTTGGCCACACGCCGCAAATGGCAGTCATCGGCCGCGGCGCAGGAAAGCGATATCGTCAGGATCGGCACGTCGTCGACATCGGCCGGCTTGATCAGGGGTTGCAAAGTTCCCGGGGGCATGCGATCGATGTTGCTCATGATCCGGTCGTAAAGTTTCACGAGCGAGTCTTCCTTGTCCTGACCGACCCTGAATTGCACACTCACCACGCCCTGCGAGTTCATGGCCAGCCCGAAGGTATGATCGATCCCGGCCAGCCCCTGCAGGATGGCCTCCAGTGGCTTGAGGATGAGTTGCTGAATTTCCTCGGGCGAAGCACCAGGCTTCTGCACGAAGATGTTCGCCGCCGGTACGATGATCCGGGGATTCTCCTCGCGCGGAGTGACCAGGAAGGCAAACACCCCAGCGAGGAAGGCAAACAGCATGATCAGTAACGTGAGCTTGCTGTTGATGAAATAACGCGCCGTGCGACCGGCGAGATTGAGGTCGTTGCCGTTACCAGGGACATCACTGGTTTTATGTCGAGCCATGGTATTTCCGGGGATTATTTTTTGATGACGGTTACCGGGCTGCCATCGTGTACGGCCGTCAGGTCGCCCCGTACCAGCGTCTCGTTGCCCAGCAGCCCGCTCATGATCTCAACCTGTGAGGCCAGGAAACGGCCCGTGCGCACCATGCGAAAACGCGCCCGTCCGTCTTGACTCAGCACGAACACGCCGGGCACCCCACCACGCTCTACCAGCGTCTGGCGTGGAATGCGAATGGTCAATGTCGTACCCGTTTTGAAATTCAGGACATGGACGGGACGCTCGACCTTCGGGAGGGAAGGAGGCGGTACTTCCGGTTTCTTCTGGCAGGCGGGAAGCCAAACCACGCTCAAGAACAATGCGACGTTAAATAAGCCTGACAGTTTCACGGGGCTGTTCCCGATGGGATGGCCAGGGTACCTTCCGCCAGACGCTGTGCCGCCTGCCCCACCAGCAACCCATGCCGCGAGATCAATTCTTCTTGGCGCGTCTCGGTGTAGCTGCGTTCAGCCTGCAACAGGTCGATCAGTATCGTGCGGCCCTGGCCGTAGCGCTGCTTGATTAGTCGTACATTTTCCCGCGCGCGCTCGACATTTTCGATAGCGCGGGTGTGACGTGCATGCCCCTCGCGCAGGTTTTCATGCGTTTCGCGTACTTCATTGCGCACGGCTTGTTCCAACGACTGCACGCGCCAATGCGCCGCGCGCTCCTCGGCCAAGGCAGCGCCGATTTCGCCCTGATGACGACCGCCGGCGTAAAGATCAAGGCTCACCACGCCCATGACGCTGGAGGAATGGGCATCGAAACCCGGATTGTCGTCATACCAGTTCGTTGTGGCGATGAGATCGACTCTGGGTTTCTGCACCGCGCGCGCCGCCTGCACCCGTGAGCGGATGGCCTGGCTCAAGGCACGGGAAGCCGCCAGGTCCTTGCGGCTGGCAAGCGCGCGCGCTTCGCTGTCGGGGAGGCTCGAGGCAGGGAATGGCTCGATATCGAGACGTGCGGGTGTCAGTTCGATTTCGCTGTCGAGGGGGAGGCCCATGACAAGTTTCAGCTGGTTGCGCGCCGATGCCAGGCGTGTCACGGCCTGCTCGCGCCGCGATTGCACGGCGGAAAGATTCACTTCAGCCGTGAGTTTGTCGGATATCACTATTCGGCCTGCGCGCGCGAGCTGTGCTGTGGTGTACGCATGTTCCTCCGCCGCTTTAACCGCGTCGTCTACAATGGCGAGTTCTTCCTGAGCCGACTGGAGAGCGACGTAAGCGCGTAAAGTTTGGAAGGCCGTCACTTCACGCGCCCGTTCGTATTCCAGTCGAGCGTTCTGTTCCGTCGCTTCAGCGCCTGTAACTGAGGCCGTGAGCCGACCCCCGCTGTACACGGGAAGCCGCATCGCCAGTTGTGTCGCATGCAGGTCACTGGTGCCCGGATGGTTCAGCCTCGCGGGGTCGAAATCGGGCGTGGTGACGCGACGGGTGTTGAGTTTGTCGGCAAAGGCATCGAGTGGATTGTTACTCGCGCGTGCCATGTAGGACAGGCCCAGACTCGGCAGCCGTTCTCCCACGGCCGTCTGCGTGCGCGCCGTGGCCGCCTCGCTTCGGGCACGCAGGGTCAGCAGGTCTGGATTGTGCTCGAGGGCGTACCCCACGGCCCGGTCGAGGTTGAAAGATTCAGCCGCCAGAACCGTGCCGACACCATGCACCCAACATAAGATAATGATCGCAACAAAATGCTGCCACATGCGATTCTCCAAATTTTTTTAACTTCCCCCACGTTCCCTGATTATGAGACTTGGAATATACAAAACCAGTTCATGGATACGTGTGATGGCACTGAAAAACAATGACACTCGTCAATAGTCAGAATGGCTTGACCACGGCCAGAATAACCCCGAAGACAAGGAGTAGGGTTGGAATTTCGTTGAACCAGCGGTACCAGACATGGTCATGGCGGTTGCGGTCATACTTGAAATCCACCAGCAGCTTGCCGCAGTAAATATGGTAGAGAATCAGGACGATGACGAGTGCGAGTTTTACGTGTAGCCAGCCGCCGCTGAAGCCGTAACCGAACCACAGCCATAGACCGAAAACAATGGTAAGGATCCCGCCGGGTGTCATGATCCCGAAGAACAGCTTGCGTTCCATCACCTTGAAGCGCTCGATGCCCTCGCGGTCGGTCGGCGCGGCCATGCTGTGATAGACGAACAACCGCGGCAGGTAAAATAGCCCGGCGAACCAGGTAACCAAAAAAATGATGTGCAGCGACTTGACCCAGAGCATGGCTGGTAGTGAATTTTTTTCAGGAAGTTGAAATCAGGAACCGGGTTCCTTCAGATGTCGCGAAATCATACGCCGGACCTTATCGATATCCAATCGACTGGTGGTGTTCAATTCGGTGATGCCATTCGGCCCAATGAGAAAAGCGGCCGGGATATACGGTACACCCCCGAAGGCGCTGGTCACCTTGCCCTGCACATCGAGCGCGACCGGATAGGGGATGGCATGTTGTTTCACGAACTCCTGTACGCGAATGGGTGGATCGTAGGGCATGGCCACGGCCACCAGCTCGAAACCCCGTGGCTGCCATTCCCGGTATAGTCGAATAAGATCGGGCAGCTCTTCCACGCAAGGCGCGCAGGTCGTGGCCCAAAAGTTCACCAGCACCGGCCGGCCGCGCAGAGACGCCAAAGTAAGTTTCTTTCCATCAAGCAGGAGAAATTCTGTTTCCGGTGGCACGCGCGGGGCCGGCGGAAACAGCAGTGTAGCGAGCCCGGCGAGCACAGCGCCTGCCGCCAGGATGACCAGCAGCTTGGTGCTTTTTTTCATTTACAGCATCTGCGCCATTAGCGTGGCGATGCCAAGAAAGGAAAAGAAACCCACCACGTCGGTTACCGTGGTCAGCACAATGGACGATGACTGTGCTGGGTCTTGGCCCATGCGCGTGAGCGCGATCGGGATGATGGCACCGGAGAAGCCAGCCGCGATCATAGACAGGACCATCGAACTCGCAATGACCAGTGAAAGCCCAAGGGACCCGCTCCAGAAATACACCGCCACCCCGGTGGTGACGGCAATTGCCAGTCCGTTGAGCAAGCCGACGTTGACTTCCTTGAACACTACCCTGGCCCAATGACGCACGCTGATCTCGCGCAGGGCCAGCCCGCGCATGGTCACGGCCAGCGCTTGCGCCCCGGCGTTGCCGGACTGGCCGGCCACGACCGGCATCAGCACCGCCAGCGCGGTGAACTTGGCGATAGTGCTCTCAAACAGCCCGACCACGGCGGCGGCCAAGAACGCGGTGAGCAGGTTGATCTGCAGCCACGGCAGGCGCTTGATCACGGCGAACGGGACTTTTGACAACGCACGTTCGTCCTTGCTCGCGCCGACCATGGTCTGGATATCGAGACTGGTTTCCTGTTGCAGGGCGGCCAGCACCCCGGCCTGGTGAATGACACCTACCAGGTGTCCGCCGATGTCCACGACCGGCAGCACCAGCAGTTTGTTCTGCTCGAGGGTTTCGACCACTTCTTCGCGCGGCGTCAGGCTCTGCACCGCCGCCACGATGCGTCGCGTGATGTCGCCCAGTTTCTGGCCCGGTTCGGCCAGCGCCAGATCCTGCATCTCCACGCGTCCGTTCAGCCGGCCCTCCTCGTCGGTGACGTAGATTTCGCGCAAGCTGCGGGCCTTGCTGCGGCGCAGCCGCGTGAGCGCCTCGCGCGCGCCCATGTCGGCACGGTAGGCAATGACGCGCGGATCCATCAGGTATCCCGCAGTGTCCGACGGAAAGGCCATGAGTTCGCCTATTTCCCGGGAGATCTCGGGATTGAGCGCGGCGAGGTAGCGCGTGCGTGTGTCGGGGTCGAGCCGGTTGAGCAGTGCGGCGCAGGGTGAGGGATCAAGCTCCGCCAGCAGCGGGGTGCGCTGTTTGTCGGGTAGCGCCGCCAGCAATCGTTCTTCCGTGTCCTGGGCGAGGTGCTGCCATACCGGTACGACGATGTGCACCGGCTGTTGTGCCAGGACTTCCGCGGCCTTGGTCGTGTCCAACGCCTCCAGACGCGCTGCCGCCTCGCGCGGGTAGTCGGTGAGGAAACGCCGGTTTAGGGCATCAATGGCCGCCGTCGCGTCAGGGCTCGCCATGTTTATCTTCCGCGAGCGGGTGGGTGGGAGGCAACAAGGTAATCAGGGCCTGCAATAGGTTGGCAAATACCATCCAGAGCGAACGCGTCAGCAAAGACAAGCTGTCGGCGGGCGTGGATGCCGTCACTTCGGCATGCGGTTGCTCGATGGCACGGTGCAATACCGTAAATTCCAGTGCACCGATGAAGCGTTCTTGGCGTTCCAGCACCGGCAGGGCATGATATTCCTTCCAGCCTTGATGTTGGTGTGCCGCGGCCAGCGAGGCGCGCGCACTTAAGCGATGCCGGACTGACTGCATGGATTGCGCCACGGTGGTACCGCGCCCGGCGCGCAGCAAATCTGTTATCGCGGCCATCCCCTTCAGACGCCAGTCGGCATCAACCACGTAAAGATACGTTCCGGCTGATTCCGGCGACTGGCGTAATCGCTCGAGCGCCTCGCTGGCGGGTGTCTCCGGTGTGACGGCGAGGCAATGCGTGTTAATCCAGGCGCCGACCGTATCTTCCGGATAGGTGAGCAACAAGCGGAACGCGAGCGCCGCGGTAGTCGGCAGTTGCGCGATCAGCTGATCGCGCCGCGGTTGTCTGACGTAACGCAGCACGGCGGATCCCGTCTGGGCGTCGAGATCGCGCACGAGACCGGCGGCGGTCTCGTCGTCGAGTTGTTCCAGGCAACGTGCCGCCGAGGTCGGAAGCATGTGACGCAGCACCGGCGCACCGAGCCGTACCGGCAGCAGTTTCAGGAACGCCGAGGTGTCATCGGTCGGAAGATGCTCCAGCACCCGCGCGGCATCGCCCGGGTGGCTTTCCACGAACGACAGAGAGAGTTCACGGGTGCGAGCCATCTTGTCCGCCCATCAGCAGTACAATGGGCTCCTCGTTGTAAATTTTGGCCGGCAAGTTGACGCGGCCATCCGCCGTTTCCAGAACAATCGCCGTGGCGGTGAATTCCAGGATGCGCCCCTCGAAGTGGCCGATGCGCACCGACTGGCCGACGCGAAATTGCTGCTGAAGGTAATGCGCCCCGATGAGATTGCTGACATAGGTCCGTGACCCCAGGCTCAATGCCAGCGCCAATCCGCCGAGCAGGGCACTCGCCAGCACCGTGACCATGATGACGAGGAATGTGACCTTGATGCCGATCTGGTCGGCGCCGATGACCACCGCCGTGATCAGTATCACGAGCTGCGACACGCGGCCGAGCAGCATGCGCTGGCTGTCACCCACCGGGGCAGTGGTGGTGACCACGTCGCGCACCAGGGCGCTCAACAGGAAGCCGGCCAGCACGATCAGGCCACCGGTCAATAGCGTAGGGAGATAGGCGACGACGCGATTGAGCCAGCCCAGAAACGCATCGAGCCCCAGCACCTGGGTGGCGGCAGTCAGGAAGAACAGGACGGTGACCCAGAAGACAATGCTGCCCAGTACGTCGGCCGACGCCGAGAGGAGTCCCGGCCGATCGCCATAACGCGTGGACAAGCGGCGCATCGCATGGTCTAGGAGGTGGATGAGTCGTACCGTCAGCGCGCGCAGCAGTTTGCCCACGAGCCAGCCGGCAAAGATTAATAACAGCGCGCCGATGAAATTGGGGAGGTTTTCGCCCAGACGCTCCGTCAGGCCGCTGAAGGCCTTGTCGATCGTTGTGCGCCATTCTGAAAAGGAATTCATAGTCATCCTTCGCGCTGCGCCGTGAGGGAGTGCCATTCCTGGCAGGCGATCAAGGTATGCGAACCATAGGAGCGGCGCAAGCCCATCGACAGCGGTATGGCGGCGCTAGAACATGGCAACCAGGTTATTGAGATAGCGGAAACCGGTATCCGTTGGTCGCATTGTTTCAATGTCCCAGGTAATCAATCCTTTTTGTTCCGCCTCCTGCAAGGGCCTGGCCGCCACCGAAATGGGCAGGCCGGTTCGCTCCGCGAACAGGCGCGAGGGAAACCCGCGGTTTAGTCGCAGGGCATTCATCATGAATTCGGTCACGGTGTGCTGACGCGAAAGCGGCTGCTCGCCACCGATGTTTTCTGGCGCGCCGGCGGTACGAAGATATTCATTTGGCTGTTTCACTTTCCACAGCCGGGTAATGCCACCCGCCTGCGTAATCTTGGCGTGCGCGCCGGCGCCGATACCAAGGTAATCTCCGAACTCCCAATAGTTGAGATTGTGTCGGCACTCGAAGCCTTTCCGGGCGTAGGCCGAGACCTCGTATTGCCGGTAACCGGCCGCCGCCAGTTTGGTTTGTAACTGGATTTGCATCTCGCCAATGCTGTCATCGTCCGGAAGCTTTGGCGGGTGTGCGTGGAACAGGGTGTTGGGTTCAATAGTGAGCTGGTAAACAGAGAGATGGCTCGGTTCGAGTTCAATCGCCCTTCGGATGTCCGCGAGCGCCTCTTCCACCGACTGCTGCGGCAGGCCGAACATCAGGTCGAGATTGAAATTGTCAAAACCCGCCGCACGTGCGGCCTCGGCCGCGCGCAGCGCTTCCTCGCGACCATGAATGCGGCCCAGCGCCTTCAGTTTGGTTTCGTCAAAACTTTGAATACCGATGGACAGCCGATTGATCCCGGCCGCACGGAATCCTTTGAATCGATCAAGCTCGAACGTGCCGGGATTGGCCTCGAGGGTGATTTCAATGTTTTGATCCAACGGCAGTCGCGCCCGCAGGCCCGATAAGAGACGGTCGATGGATTCAGGGGAAAACAAACTCGGGGTGCCGCCGCCGATGAAGATGGAATACACCGGCCGTCCCCAGACGCGCGGCAAGTCCTGCTCCAGGTCGCGCAGCAGGGCATCGATATATTCCCGCTCCGGAATTTCTTGCCGTGCCTCGTGCGAATTGAAATCGCAATACGGGCATTTCCGCACACACCACGGGATGTGCACGTACAGCGACAGCGGCGGAAGGGTGGCGAATTGCTGCATGGTCACACGGAAACAGGAAAGGAGTGCGAATTATACCTCCGGACGTTGTTGACGCGGGATCACGTCCGCAGGCTCGGGGCGGCGATGGCCTTGGGCCGCGCGATGCTGACCAGGATGACGCCGATCAGTATGACCACCATGCCCGCCAGCTGTTTGCCGCTGAGTGCTTCCTGCAATATCACCCAGCCGAGCACCACCGCCACGAGCGGATTGATGTAGGCATAGGTCCCGAGTGCCGCGGGACTGACTTCGTGCAACAGCCACACGTAGGCGGCGAAGGCGAAACAGGAACCAAACACGATCAGAAAACCGAGTGCCGCCAGCGCCTCCCTCGACCAGCTCCAACGCGCGGCCTCCCCAAGGGGAAAGCCGATACCGCAAAAGACGAGACCCGCGATCAGGGATTGCATGGCCGCGACCATGAGTGGTGCGGTGGTCAGCCGGCCACGCTTAGCCACCATGGAACCGGCGGCCCACAGGGGGCAGGCCGCGAAAACCGCGAGCTGCGCCCCGAAGTGTTCCAGCGAAAATCCCCGCTCCGGCATCATCAATAAAGCGACACCGAAGAATCCAATCGTCAAACCGAGCACGGTGCGCGCCCCCAGTTTCTGGCCGGATGAACCGATCGTCCCGAAGCCCGCGAGCCACAGTGCCACCGTCGCGACGATCAATGCCGCCTGGTTCGAGGTTACCCATTGCTCACCCCAGACCACGAGGCCATTGGCACCGAACAGCATCAGTAAGCCCGAAATCGCAATCGTACGCCATTCGCGAAACTCCGTTGGAAATTTCTGCCCGCGCCAACGCGCGTACAGTGCCAGCAGGATCCCTGCCACCACAAATCGCGACCCGGCAAACAGCACAGGCGGCAATTGCTGCACGCCAACCCGGATCGCTAAATAAGTCGAACCCCAGATGATATACACCGCCGCGAAGGCGATGATGACTTTAGTCCGCCATGCGGCATCATGTTCCATCGCGCTATTCTACTTGTTATTTATTGAGCGGCCTGCGGCCACACTTGTGGGTCAGCCACCCAGAAGTGATACGCGGGCAAAGCCCGCTCGACTAAAGGTGTGCATTCCCCAAAGCCGAAACCAGCGCCCTCAAGGCCTGCCCCCGATGACTCAATTTATTTTTCTCTTCCACCGGCAATTCGGCCGAAGAGCATTTGTGTGTTGGAACATAAAAAACCGGATCATAACCAAAACCGTTCTCGCCCCGTGGTTCCAATAAAATTCTTCCCTCCCAAGTACCCTGGCAGATGACCGGGGTGGGATCGAATTCATGCCGCAGGTACACCATCAGGCACTGAAAGCGCGCGGTGCGCTCCTTCTCGGAGATGCCTACCAGATCGGCGAGCAGTTTCATCAGGTTCTGTTCATCGGTCGCGTCCTTGCCCGCGTAACGCGCCGAGTAGATCCCGGGAGCCCCATTGAGATAATCCACTTCGATACCGGAATCATCCGCAATGGCAGGCAGGCCGGTATGGTGTGCGGCGTTGCGCGCCTTGATCAGGGCGTTTTCAACGAACGTCAGGCCGGTTTCATCGGCGTCCGGCACGTGGTAATCGGTTTGTGGAACAACGGTGAGCGCGAGGGTGGTTAAGATCTGATTGATCTCGCGCAGCTTGCCGGGGTTGCTGCTGGCGAGGACGACGGTTTTGCTCACAGCCGCCTCCGTAATTCCGCAGAAAAAGCAATGCCTTCTTGTCGGCGTCCTGCGGCCTTCGCCGGTCGCATCCCCACCTGCGGTGGGGCCCCTGCTCTGCGGCTCATGCCGCTACGCCGAGGGCTTTTTTCTGCTGTGCGATGAGTTCCCGGATACCGGCTTGCGCCAATTTCGTCATCGCCAGCATGTCCTCGAGGCTGAAGGTTTTGCTTTCGGCGGTGCCCTGGATCTCGATGAAGCCGCCGCCATCGTCCATGACGAAATTCATGTCGGTACCGGCATTCGAATCCTCGGCGTAATCGAGGTCCAGCACCGCCTCGCCGCCGAAGATGCCGGTGGAGACGGAGGCGACCAAATGACGTAAAGGATCGTTGGTGATCAATCCACGTTTGCGCATATGGTGGATGGCGTCCACCAGCGCCACACAACCACCGGTGATCGAAGCGGTGCGTGTGCCGCCGTCGGCCTGAATGACATCGCAGTCGACGGTGAACGTGCGCTCGCCCAGTTGTTTCATGTCCACCGCCGCGCGCAACGCGCGCCCGATGAGGCGCTGGATTTCCAGAGTGCGTCCGCCCTGCTTGCCCGCGGCGGCTTCACGGTTCATGCGGCTGCCGGTGGAGCGCGGCAGCATGCCGTACTCCGCCGTGACCCAACCCTGGCTCTTGCCCTTGAGAAAGTTCGGAACCTTTTCATCGACGCTGACGTTGCATAACACGCGCGTCTCACCGAACTCGATGAGCACCGAGCCTTCGGCGTGCTTGGTGTAATTTCGGGTGATCCGGATGTCGCGTAACTGTTCGGGTCGGCGTCCGCTGGGTCGCATCGCTAAGTGTGCTTCAAGAGTGGGAAACGCCGCGAAGTTTAGCAGGTTAAGGGTTAAGCCTCGAACTTCTTGAGAAAATCTTCAATCTCCTGGATGCGTTCTTGTAACGGCTTTTTCCGGTCATCATTAGCATCCTCGGTCAGGGCCGCGGGTTTTTGCGCCGGGCGCCTGACGATGCGCGGGAGATGGTGCCGGGCCTCTTCGCGCAGTTTCTCCTCGTCGATCTCAAGCGCCGTGTTGCCTTGCAGCGGCGCGCTCTTCGAGATCGCATCCTCCCAGCGCAGGCATATTGCGCTGACGTTGTCGCAACCCTGTTTCATTTTGCGTACCGCGTCATTGAGCATGTTCTCTACCGCCTCATCCAGTGCCGGGGCTTTCAGGTAACGCGTGATCTCCTCGGGAGTGAATGCCTCCCACAGGCCGTCGGAGCAGACGAGCAGCATGTCGCCCGGCTGCAGCAGGGTTTCCTCGCCCATGCTGATCTTGGGCTTGATCCCGCCGCCGAGGCAGTTGAGTAGGTGGCTCTTTTGAGGATGCTCAAGCATTTCCTCTTCCGTCAACAGCCCCCCCTGGTGCATTTCCTCGATGGCGGTGTGGTCCTGGGTGCGCAGCAGAACATGATTCTGGCGTATCAGGTAAAGGCGGCTGTCGCCCACATGCGCCCAGTAGGCATAGCCGTTCTGGACCAGGCAGACCACACAGGTCGTGCGTGGATCCATCGGCGGCAGCGCGGCTTGCCCGTGCGCGATGATGGCGTGATGCGCCTGCAGAATACCGAGCGCGAGAAACGCCGAGGGCCGTTCAATCATGGGTTGACGCAGCGACTGAAAGCCGTGCATCATCGTTTGCACCAAGATTTCCGACGCCACCTCACCGCCACGATGCCCGCCGAGACCGTCGGCCACTGCTAGCAACACGGCGTTGTCACGCTCGGCGTATCCCACTCGGTCCTCGTTGGTCGCACGCGCTCCCCGCAGGCTGTATTGGGTGATTTGATATTTCATGTTGCGGTTGGCATCACCAGGGAAATTTGTGTTTCAGCCGCTCAATCAGCGTTTCCGGCTTCGGCGCCGGCTGCTCGGAGGGTTCCCGGTTGAAAATATCGAGCAGGGCATCCACGTTTTGCGGGCGCGAGAACTGGTCCATCTGCAGGCACCAGTCGATGGCCTCCAGAAGCTGGCGTGAGTAGTACGTCGAAAATTGGCGCACCGCGGGTTTGTAGCTGTCCTTCTCGGCGCGCTTCGTCGCTGGCGGTGGAGCCTTACCGCACAGGCAGGCCCACATGGTGGCGCCGACGGCATAGAGATCGGTCCACGGTCCAATGTGGCCGCGCACGTGTTGTTCGATGGGTGCAAACCCGCGCGTGAGTGTATGCGGTAGCGCGCGCCGCTCGTTGACAAACGCCGACTGCGCGGCGCCGAAATCAAGCAGCAAGGGCGACCCTCCCGGCCGCAGGTAAACGTTCGCCGGCTTGATGTCGAGGTGCAGCATGTGATGATTGTGCAGTTCCCGCAGGCCGGTCAGCAGCGGAGGGAACACGGTGCGAATAAATTTCTCGCTCATGCGCCCGTTGTGGCGCTTGATGTACCAGCGCAGGTCCTTGCCGTCCTCGTAGTTCATCACCATGTAAACGGTGTTGTTTTCGCGAAAAAAATCCGTGACACGCACAATGTTGGGATGCCGGATCTTCGACAACGCCTTGGCCTCGTCGAAGAAACGCTTCATGCCGGTGTTGAAGTTATTGGTGGTTTGGTTCGACAGGCTTTCGACGGTCTCTCCGTCAATGCGCGCGATCTGTTTGTCCGGCAGGTATTCCTTGATAACCACCCACTTCCCGGTCTGGGTATTGCGGGCAAGATAGACGATGCTGAAACCACCACCGCCGATGGTTTTGGCGATGCGGTAATGGTGCAACATGTAGCCCTCGGTCAGGGCATTATCGATATTCATGACTTCCGGTTCATTCCTGGCCGACGGGCGGGAGCCGCCTTCGGCGTTTCTATCTTTAGATTATATATGCCCGGATTCGACAGGCAGAGGCTGGGTTTCGCCACTGCTGGATTAGGGTTACCATCCGACCCGCCATGAAATCCGGTAAAACACCGCCCCAGACCACCAGCATGACCGCCTTTGCCCGGCATGAAGCGGCCGTGCCCTGGGGTGTGCTCACGTGGGAGCTGCGCTCGGTTAATCACCGCTATCTCGATATCGCCCTGCGCCTGCCGGAGGAGCTGCGCTCACTTGAACCGCGCGGGCGCGAAATAATCAACGCGCATCTCTCCCGCGGTAAGGTAGATGGCACCCTGCGCTATCAGCCGAACGAAGCCGTGGCCGGGGCAATCGAAATGAGCGCGGAACAGGTACAGCGCCTGCTGGCCGCCTCGGATCACCTGCGAAGCTTAGCGCCTGATGTCGCACCCCTGCGTGCCGTTGACATACTGCGCTGGCCCGGCGTGATCAAGGCACCACCGCTGGATGTCGAGAGCTTAGGCGCGGCCGCGTTGGAGGCGTTGTCTACGACACTGACAGAGCTGGTTGTGACACGAAACCGTGAAGGCGCACGTCTGCAGGAGTACATGCTGGCGCGCTTGCAATCCATG
Source organism: Gammaproteobacteria bacterium (assembly GCA_029863005.1). GTDB lineage: Bacteria > Pseudomonadota > Gammaproteobacteria > Acidiferrobacterales > Sulfurifustaceae > Sulfuricaulis. Next base: position 59,438 of record JAOTWF010000005.1, read on the forward strand.
GAAGAGATGGCAGAAAAGGCAAAAACGCTGTCCCCCGAAGCCGCGCGGTTGTTCCGAGAACGGTTGGAAGCGCGCCTGAAAGAGTTGAAGCAACAGCTCGATTCCGCGCGCCTGGAACAGGAGATTGTCCTGTTTGCGCAGAAGGCGGATGTCACCGAGGAGATTGACCGTCTCACGGCACACTTCGCCGAAATCCGGCGCGTGTTCACTCAGCCCGGTCCCGTCGGCCGTCGGCTCGACTTTCTGATGCAGGAATTGAACCGCGAAGCCAATACCCTTTCGTCCAAGTCCACTGACACGCGCCTGACCAACATTGCGGTCGAACTCAAGGTACTGATCGAGCAGATGCGCGAGCAGGTCCAGAACATTGAGTAACGAAGGTCGGCTGTTCATCTTTTCTGCCGCTTCCGGGACCGGTAAAACGAGTCTCGCCAAGGCGCTGGTGCAGCAGATGCCGGAGGCGGCGTTCTCGGTGTCGCACACCACGCGCGCGCCACGGCCGGGCGAGGAGCAAGGCGTGCATTATTATTTTGTTAACCAGGCGCAGTTCGACGAGATGGTGGCGGCCGATCGGTTTCTCGAACACGCTAAGGTCTTCGGCCATTCCTACGGGACCTCGCGCGCGGCGACGGAAAATCTGCGGCGGCAAGGCAAGCACATCATTTTCGATATCGACTGGCAAGGCGCGCGTGCCATCAAGGAAAAAATGCCGGAAGCGGTCAGCATTTTTATTCTGCCCCCCTCGCGTGCGGCACTCGAAGAACGCCTGACCGGCCGGGGTCAAGATGCGCCCGAGGTCATCGCCCGGCGCATGCGTGAGGCGGTGTCTGAGATCAGTCACTATAAGGAATTCGACCATCTGGTGGTGAACGATGACTTCGAGGCGGCGCTGGCTGACCTCAAGGCCATCATCCTCGGGGAAGGCCGCCCGCGGACGGTCCGGGTGGATATGAATACCTTGCTCTCCGGGGGCTAGCAACGGGCCAAGTGGCAAAAACCGCCCTATATCAGTAAGATGCAGTACAGCCCCTGTTCCTGGCCCTTCCCAGTTCTGGCAGGAGTCGGGGCGCGTGCTTTAGTTTTATGTGAAACCCTGCGGCGAAACCGCGTTTCCTTATTGAAGATTGAGGTATTTAGGTATGGCTCGTATCACGGTAGAAGATTGTCTGGACAACGTCGATAACCGCTTCCAGCTCGTGCTGGTGGCCACGCGCCGCGCGCGTCAGCTGATCAATGGCGCGGATTCACATGTTCCGCGGGAAAACGACAAACCCACGGTCATTGCGCTGCGCGAGATCGCCGACGGTTACGTGACCAACGCCATCCTGGACGAAGAAGCGCTGCCAGCCGGACTCGAGGCCGATGAAAACACAGCCGACCAAGCCCAAACAGGCGGGCTCGATAGCAGCCCGGCCCCCGACAAAGAGGGCGGAATCGAAGCCTGAACCGTTTCCCGGCAGCCCCGGGGAGCGGTTTCAGATCAGTGACCTGTGCGCCATTCTCGAATCCTATCTCGAGCCCCGGGACGTTGCTGACGTTTATTCGGCCTATCTGTTTGGCGCCGAGGCCCATGACGGGCAGCGACGTATCAGCGGCGAACCCTACATTTACCATCCCATCGAAGTCGCCCGCATCCTGGCGGTCATGCACCTCGACGCCAAGAGCATCATGGCCGCCATTCTGCACGATGTTATCGAAGATACCCCCACGGCGAAGGAGCACATCGCCGAACAGTTCGGGGAGGATGTGGCTTTGCTCGTGGACGGCGTTTCCAAAATTACTCGCATCGAATTTCAGTCACAGGAAGAAGCACAGGCCGAGAATTTCCGCAAGATGTTGCTTGCCATGGCGAGCGACATCCGTGTCATCCTGATCAAGCTCGCCGACCGCCTGCACAACATGCGCACCATCGCCGCGCTCAGTCCCGAGCGTCGGCGCGCCATCGCGCGCGAGACCCTCGATATCTACGCGCCGATCGCCAACCGTCTGGGTGTGCGCCAGTGGGCGGCGGAATTGGGTGATCTCGGATTCTCCGCGCTCTACCCGCTGCGCTATCGCATCATTGCCGACGCCGTGCGCAAGCGCCATGGCAACCGCAAGGCCATCATCGAAAAAATCCGTGCTGCCATTGTCAGTCAACTGGAGCACGAAGGACTCGCGGCGGAAGTGAGTGGGCGTGAGAAAAGCCTGTATGGGGTCTACCGCAAGATGGAGCAGAAGCACCTGTCGTTCGACCAGGTCTACGACATCTACGGGGTGCGCGTGATCGTGGACAAGGCCGACAATTGTTACCGCGCGCTTGGTGTGATCCACAACCTGTACAAGCCCATCCCTGGGCGGTTCAAGGATTACATCGCCATCCCCAAGGCCAACGGCTACCAGTCATTGCACACCGTGGTGTTTGGCCCTTTTGGCGTCTCCCTCGAAGCGCAGATCCGTACGAACGAGATGAACCGCGTGGCCGAGGCCGGCGTCGCTTCGCACTGGCTATACAAGAGTGGCGAACGCGGCGCCGATCCGGCGCAGCAGCGCGCGTTGACGTGGCTTAAGGACCTGCTGGACACCCAGCAGAAGGCCGGCAATCCGCGCGAATTCCTCGAACACCTGAAGGTAGATCTGTTCCCGGACGAGGTCTACGTGTTCACGCCCAACGGCGAGATCAAGAAGATGCCACGCGACGCCACGGTTATCGATTTTGCTTACGACGTGCACACCGATATCGGCAACCGTTGTGTCGGTGCCAAGATCAACCACCAGTTGGTGCCGCTGCGTACAACGCTGCGCAACGGCGATCACGTTGAGATTATTACCGCCCCCACCAGCCGCCCCAATCCCGCCTGGCTCAATTATGTCGTCACCAGCAAGGCGCGAGCGCATATCCGTAACTTCCTCAAGAACCAGAAGGTTGAGGAATCGACCTCGCTCGGCGATCGTCTTCTCTGCACGGCGCTCGAGGACATTGGTGCCGATCTAGAGAAAGTCTCGGAAGCCGCCCGCAAGACACTGCTGAAATCCCTCAAACTGAAAACCTGGAATGACCTGCTGGGCGAAATCGGGCTTGGCAACCGCCTGGCCTCGGTGGTGGCGCGCCAGTTGGTCCCGCAGACCGAAAAAGACGAGGCCAGCCGTTTCCTGCGGTTGTTTCGCCGCCGCAGCCAGCGGCCCAAAGAACCGGCGCTCGCCATCCACGGGACCGAAGGGGTAGTGGTCAACTACGCGCGCTGCTGCCGTCCGATCCCCGGCGATCCTATCCTCGGCTTTCTCACGGCCGGGCGCGGCATCGTGGTGCATACCGAGGATTGCCCGAATGTAGCGCGTTACCGCAAACATCCGGAGCAATGGATCGACGTGCAGTGGGAAAAGGACATCAAGGGCGTGTACCCGGTGTATTTCCGAGTCGAGGCGAAGAACCAGCGCGGCGTACTCGCATCCGTGGCCGCGACGATCGCCGAACAGGAGGCTAACATCGACTCGGTATCGTTCGATGACCGCGACGGGCAGTACACCACCATGAGCTTTACCGTCGAAGTGCGCGACCGCGTTCACTTGGCGCACATCATGCGCCGCATCCGCTCGCTCGAGTCGGTGGTCCGGATTATTCGTAAGAAAGGCTGATCGGCCAGGAACGAATATGACGCGAAAAGTTATCAAGACCGACAAGGCACCGCAGGCGATCGGGACGTATTCTCAGGCCGTAAAGACCGGCAATACGGTTTACCTGGCCGGCCAAATCCCGCTCATTCCCGAGACCATGGAGCTGGAAGTTGGTGACATGCGCGCCCAGATCCGGCGCGTGTTTGAAAACCTGGCCGCGGTCGCGAAGGCCGCCGGCGGTGGGCTCCCGGACATAGTGAAATTGAATGTGTATCTCACGGATCTTTCGCACTTTCCCCTGGTGAATGAAGTGATGGCGCAGTATTTCCACGAGCCCTATCCGGCGCGCGCGGCCGTGGGCGTGGCGTCGCTGCCCAAGGGCGCGGCGGTGGAAATGGATGCGATCATGGTCCTGGAGAAAATCGCTTCATCCTCAAAATCCGGGAAGCCACGGAGAATAAAGAAAAAAGGCCGAAGCTGAGCACCGGTCGATACGATAACCCATTCGGGGTTCTACTCGGTTTTGAATAACATGGATATTGCCACTCTGCCGGTGACCGCGCTCAAGGGGGTCGGACCGAAGCTCGCGGACAAGCTCAAGCGTCTCAACCTGCACACTGTGCAGGATGTCCTGTTCCATCTTCCTCTGCGCTATCAGGATCGCACCCGTCTGATGCGCATCGGCAGCTTGCGGCCCGGCAGGGAGGCAGTGGTGGAGGGTGAGATCGAACTGGCAGATGTGGTATTTCGTGGACGGCGCAGCCTTATCTGCCGCGTGAGCGACGGGACCGGCCACCTGCACCTGCGGTTTTTCTATTTCAATGCAATTCAGCAGCAAAACCTCGCGCGCGGCCGGCGCTTGCGGCTGTTTGGCCTGGTGCGCTTCGGCGCGGTCGGGCTCGAGATGATTCATCCTGAATATGAATTCACCGATGGTGCGCAGCCGGCGCCGGCAGAGGAAAACCTGACGCCGGTGTATCCGTCAACCACGGGCGTGCACCAGCTGAGCCTACGCAAGATCGCACGCCAGACGCTGGAAAAACATCTCAATAAGATTCACGACTGGCTCCCGCCAGTGGTATTGCAGGAACTCAAATTGCCGACGCTCACCGAGGCGCTGGCTCTGGTGCATCAACCGCCGCCGCACACGCCGGTGGAACTGCTGGCGGAGGGAAAACATCCCGCGGTACGACGTCTGGCTTTCGAGGAACTGTTGGCGCATCACCTAAGCCTCAAGCGCCTGCGGGCGCAGATGCAGACGGAAAAAGCCCCTGTCGTCACGGGTGCGGGCGAGCTGATCAAACAATTGCTCGCCGGTTTGCCGTTTCGCCTGACGCCGGCCCAGGAGCGCGTACTGCATGAAATCCTGCACGACCTGGGACAGCAGCATCCCATGCAGCGCTTGGTGCAAGGTGATGTGGGTTCGGGCAAGACCATTGTCGCCGCGTTGGCCAGCCTCGGTGCCATTGAAAGCGGCCTGCAGGTGGCGGTGATGGCGCCGACAGAACTGCTCGCGGACCAGCATCTTAAAAATTTTTCTGGGTGGCTGGAACCGCTCGGCATTTCGGTTGTGGGACTGTCCGGCAAGCTCAACGGCCGCGCGCGACAGAACGTTCTCGAAAAAATCGTTGCCGGCCGAGCTGCCATCGCGGTCGGAACACAAGCGTTGTTCCAGGAAGGCGTGGAATTCTCCGATCTGGGGCTGATCGTGGTGGACGAGCAACACCGCTTCGGCGTGCATCAGCGGCTCGCGTTGCGCGAGAAAGGCCGGCGGGGTGAACGCCGGCCGCATCAGCTGATCATGACCGCCACTCCCATCCCGCGTACGCTGGCGCAAAGCCTATACGCTGACCTGGATGTGTCGGTGATCGACGAATTGCCGCCGGGACGCCAGCCGGTCGAGACGGTGGCGATCCCTTCCGCACGCCGTGCCGACGTGGTCAGTCGTATCCGCGAGGCCTGTACTGCCGGACGACAAGTCTATTGGGTATGTCCCCTTATCGAAGAATCAGAAACGCTCGAGCTGGAAACCGCGACGGACACAGCGGAGGCGCTGCGCGAGGCCTTTCCTGACCTGCGTCTTGCCTTGATACACGGTCGATTGAAACCGCTGGAAAAGGAAAAGATCATGGCGGCATTCAAGCGTGGCGAAGTGCAGCTGCTGGTAGCCACCACTGTCATCGAAGTCGGCGTAGACGTGCCGAATGCTTCACTCATGGTTATCGAGAATGCCGAACGCCTGGGCCTGTCGCAACTGCACCAACTGCGTGGGCGAATTGGTCGCGGATCGGCGGAAAGTCACTGCGTCCTGCTGTATCAGCCGCCATTGTCGGAAATGGCGCGCGCGCGACTTGGTGCCATGCGCGAAACCAGCGATGGATTTGAAATCGCGCGGCGCGATCTCGAGATGCGCGGCCCGGGCGAGCTGCTCGGCACGCGCCAGGCCGGTATGCCGCAGTTTCACATTGCCGATTTGCTGCGCGACCGCGCGTTGTTAGAGCACGTCCAAAGTGTCGCCGAACAGGTGTTGAAAGAGTATCCCGAACGCGTAGAGCCGATCGTGCGGCGCTGGCGGGGGAGCGCGGAGGAATACGGCCGTGTCTGATTTTGCGTTTCACTGACCATCATACACGTTTCTGCTACGATTCCGCTCCCTGACTTCCTTGGCCCGCATGTTCATGTCCACCCTGAGTTCAGCTTTGCATTGGCGCGCGGAGCCGCTGTGGCGTCCGGCGCGCCGTGTAATCCGCTCCGGTGTCCCGGAAAAATACCTGCCGTGGCTGCTCGATCCGGCCTCGCTCACGGAACGCATCATAGACCGCTGTCGCGGGAATTTTTGCGTGCAGCTCCTGGATCAGCGCCGAATGCGTCCGCTGCGCAACGAGGCCGAGGCGCTCGGCATGCGCGCCGGTACTCGAGCGATTGTGCGCCAGGTTCAATTGGTATGCGGCGATACCCCTTGGGTGTACGCGCGCACCGTCATCCCGCCAGGGACGCTCGCGAGGAAGTCGCATCGTTTCACGCGTCTCGGCGCGCGCTCCCTGGGGGCTATGCTTTTTGCCGATCCGTCCATGAAGCGCGGCGAGGTGGAAATTACCAGCCTCACTCCTTCGGACCAGCTTTATCATCTGGCCATGCGCGGACGGCGTGAGGGACCCGAATTAATCTGGGGGCGCCGCTCGCTTTTTCAGATCGGCGGTAAGCCATTGCTGGTGTGCGAATTCTTCCTGCCCGATATCTCAGAATTCTGAAATGACGCTGGCGGCACGGCTCAAGGACTATGCGTTATTGATGCGGCTGCACCGGCCGATCGGGATATTATTGCTGGCCTGGCCGACACTGTGGGCATTGTGGATCGCCGGAGCGGGCAGGCCCGATGGGCATGTCTTGATTGTATTCGTGACCGGTGTGGTGCTGATGCGCTCTGCTGGCTGCGTGATCAACGATTTCGCCGACCGCGGATTCGATCCGCACGTGGCGCGCACGCGCGATCGGCCGATCGCTGCCGGACGGGTGAGTCCGCGCGAAGCCCTCATGCTGTTTGCCGTGCTGTGCCTGATCGCGTTCGCACTGGTGCTCACGCTGAATCGCCTGACCATCCTGCTTTCCTTCGCGGGCGTCTTTCTGGCCGCGACCTACCCCTTTCTCAAGCGTTATACCCATCTGCCGCAGTTTTACCTCGGGGCGGCTTTCGGTTGGGGCATCCCCATGGCCTTCGCCGCGCAGACCGGTGGCGTGCCACTGCTCGCCTGGGTGTTGTTTGTCGCGAATGTGTTCTGGGCTGTAGCCTATGACACCGCGTACGCCATGGTGGACCGGGAGGATGACCTCAAGGTCGGCGTGAAATCCACCGCCATCCTGTTCGGTCGCCATGATCGCATGATGATTATTCTTTTTCACATCGTGACAATTGCCTTGTTGGCAATGGTTGGCACACTCGCCCATCTCGGATTGGGGTATTATGCCGGCCTGGCAGTGGCGCTGGGGTTGGCCATCTACCAGCAACACCTGATACGTGAGCGCGAACGCGACGGTTGCTTTCGTGCTTTTTTGAATAACAACTGGCTGGGCGCGGCGGTGTTCGCCGGGCTGCTGTGCCACTACTACGGAATCTGATGAGATGAAACTCTACGGTTCGTTGACGTCGCCTTACGTGCGCAAGGCGCGCGTCCTGATTCAGGAAAAGAAACTCCCGTGTGAATTCATCTTGGTCGATGCCTGGGCGGCGGACAGTCCGGTGCCAGCACTCAACCCGCTGGGCAAGGTGCCGGTGCTGGTGCGTGATGACCAATCGGTGCTGTTCGATTCCCCGGTGATCGTCGAATACCTCGATGCGCTCAAGCCGCCCAGCTGGCTGCCCGCCTCGGGCGAGGCGCGCTGGGAAATGTTGCGCTGGCAAGCGCTTGCCGACGGCCTGCTGGACGCCGCGGTGATCCGCTTTCTCGAATCACGCCGTCCGGCCGCGCAGCAGTCCGCAGACAATGTCCGGCGCCAGGAGGAGAAAATCGCGCGCGCCCTCGAATTCACGGCGCGACACCTGCCGAAGGGTTCCTGGCTCATGTCGGACCGTTTCACGCTCGCGGACCTCGCCATGGGTGTGGCACTGGAGTACATCGATTTCCGTTACCCGCATGACTGGCGCGGCCGGTATCCGCGATTGGGCGAATGGCTTGCCGGACTCAGCGCACGTCCTGCCTTCGTCGATACCCGTCCCCCGGGATAGCCAATAAAAGAGATAACTCGAGAGATTCTGGCATGACAATCGGATTACTTTTGATCGCGTTGCTGATCATCCTGATCGGCGCAGAGACCTTTACCAACGCCCTCGAACATCTCGGCGAACGCCTGAAGATTTCCGAAGGGGTGACCGGTTCCATATTCGCGGCCGTCGGCACCGCCCTGCCCGAAACCATGGTGCCGATCGTGGCCATTCTTTCGACCGCGAGCACACAACAGGTGCGCGAAGAAGTGGGTGTGGGCGCGATTCTCGGGGCGCCGCTCATGCTCTCGACGCTGGCGCTGTTTTTGATGGCGCTATTTGCCATCCACAAGCGCGGGTGGTCGGACGAGTTTCATCCCGAGCGTAGCGGCATCAAGCGTGACCTCTCGTGGTTTCTGCTGGCTTACAGTCTGGGCATGGTCGCCATTTTCGTGCCGCATGAAATGGCGTGGTTGCGGGGCATGATCGCGATTTCGCTGGTGCTGCTCTATTTCATTTATCTTATGCTGACCATTCGCGCTTCGGCCAAGCTCGTCGCCGACGGTCATGGCACCGCCGCGAGCGAGCCGTTGTTCTTGGTACGGCTATTCGGCCGCCTTGGGCTTCCCGAGAATCTATTTACTGTCCTGTTGCAGCTCGGGATGGGATTAACACTGATTATCCTTGGCGCGCACGGGTTCGTGGCGGGAGTCGAGGATCTGTCCATGTGGCTCGGAATCTCGGCGCTGACGCTGTCATTGCTGATCGTGCCGGTGGCCACCGAGCTGCCGGAGAAGGTGAACAGCATCCTGTGGATCCGCCGGCGCAAGGACACGCTGGCATTTGGCAACATCACCGGTGCCATGGTGTTCCAGGGCTCGCTCCTGCCGGCGCTCGGCATTCTTCTCACCCCCTGGGCGCCCCGTGAAGAAGTGGTGGCGGGCGTGATCATCACACTGATCGCTAGCACCTACCTGTTGTTGATGTTGCGGCGCGGCAAGCTCCGGCCCGTGCACCTGTTTTTCAGCGGGGCATGCTATTTTGCCTACATCGCGACGGTGCTGATCTAGCTACGCGTGCCGCGGCGCGGGCAATGGCCTAGAATATTCCCGCATGTACGTTCAGGATCGAAAAGTGGCTACCAAGGCGGAAAAAGACACGACCCCGGCACGCTACGCGTTGCTGGGCAATCCCGTGGCGCACAGCAAATCGCCCGTGATCCACAAGTTGTTCGCGCACCAATTCGGTCACCATATCGAATACACCGCGCTGTGGGTCGATACCGACGGATTTGCCGATGCCGTGGAGCAGTTCCGCACCGAGGGCGGCAAGGGATTCAACATCACCGTGCCGTTCAAGCTCGAAGCTTTCCGGCTGACGGATAATTTAAGCGACCGCGCGAAACTTGCCGGGGCGGTCAACACTATCCGGTTCGAGCCCGACGGCAAAATTTTCGGCGACAATACCGACGGTACCGGACTGGTGCACGATCTCACCAAAAACCTGGGCGTCCACTTAAAGGATAAAAAAATTCTGGTGTTGGGCGCGGGCGGCGCCGTGCGCGGCGCGCTCGGACCGCTGTTAAAGCAGCATCCGGTTTTGCTTGTGATCGCGAACCGGACGGTTTCCAAAGCGAAGGAGCTGGCTAAGATCTTTGCGCCCTACGGCAAGGTCGAGGCCCTGGGCTATGATGAACTCGTCGGGAAGCGCTTCGATGTCGTGATCAACGGTACCAGCGCGAGCCTCAAGGGGGAGATGCCGCCGCTGCCGGTCAATGTGATTGCCAACAACGGTGTGGCCTACGACTTGATGTACGGCGACAAGCCCACGCCGTTTCTGGAATGGGCCATGCTTCACGGCGCCGCGACCGCCGCGGATGGGCTGGGGATGCTGGTGGAGCAGGCCGCAGAATCCTATCTGCTCTGGCGCGGCGTGCGGCCGGACACCCGCCCCGTCATTCAGCAATTACGAAAAGGAGTCTGAAGCCTGCTTCAGTAGCCGTTTATTTCAAGTAATCGTTTTTGAGTTCAACATAATGCCTGGCGGAATAATCGAACCAGGCCTTTTCCTCTTCGGTAAGCTCCCGCACCCGTTTTGCCGGCCGGCCCATCCAGAGATAACCGCCTTCCAGTTCCTTGCCCTCGGTGACGAGGCTGCCGGCGCCGAGAAAGACACCGCTGCGCAGTACCGCGCCGTCGAGAATGGCCGAGCCCATGCCTATCAGGCAGCTCGATTCAATAGTACAGCCATGAATGATGCACTGATGGCCGATGGTGACATCGTCACCGACCACCACGGCCCAGCCCCCGGGCACGCTCTCGTATTCGATTGTGCCGTGCAGGATACAGCCGTCCTGAATGTTGGTGCGCGCCCCGATGCGGATGGAATTGACATCGCCTCGCACCGAGCACATGGCCCAGATGGAGGTATCCGCGCCGATGACGACATCGCCAATAACGCTGGCGGCATCATCGACGTAAACCCGGGGTCCGACGGTGGGGACGATGTTCTTGTAAGGACGGATGGCCATGGCCGTGATTATAGGGAAAAACCGGCGCGTCAGGCCATCCATGCCAGCGGCAATTCATCCAGCGCCGCCGCCTGCTGCTTGAGTGTCAGCACCTGCTCCTCCCAGTAGCGGCGTGTGGCGAACCACGGGAAGTTGCGCGGAAAGGCTGGATCGTCCCAGCGCTCGGCGAGCCAGGCCATGTAACGCAGCATGCGCAGGGTGCGCAGGGGCTCGATCAGTCGCAGCTCGGAAGAATTGAATTCCATGAACTCGGTATAGCCGGAGAGTACGTCAGCCAATTGTTGTTCCATTTCTTCGTGACCACCCGAGAGCAGCATCCACAAATCCTGCACCGCCGGGCCGGTGAGGCAATCATCGAAGTCCACGAGATGCGGGCCGGTGTCGGTCCAGAGAATGTTCCCGAGATGGCAGTCGCCGTGCAGCCGGATCCACGCGGCATCGTCGGCGGCACGGAAGGCGGTCTCGATAGGTGGGAAAAGATAATCCGTAATAGCGAAAAAGGAGTCGCGCAGTTCCTCGGGAACGACGTCGTGCTCCCGCAGATAACGCACGGAACGATGGCCAAATTCCTCGATGCCCAAGCGCGCACGGTGACGGAAGGGCTCGGCCGCGCCGAGGCGGTGCAAGCGACCGAGGTAGCGGCCGAGCAGGGCGCGGTCCGCCGACGAGTTTAATTCCGGGGCGCGCCCCGGCTGCCACGGAAACACCGCAAAGCGAAAACCGCCATGGTGGCTGAGCGTGCGGCCGCCCTCACGTGTCAGGGGGGCCACGGCCGGGATTTCGTGCTCGGCCAGCTGATGTGCGAACGAATGCTCTTCGAGGATCGCTGCCTCTTCCCAGCGGGCCGGGCGGTAAAACTTGGCGACGAAGGGCGGGCCATCATCCGTATCCACACGGTAAACGCGGTTTTCGTAGCTGTTGAGCGCGAGCAGGCCGCCGGTGCAGCGCACGCCATAGAGTTCTACGGCCTCAAGAATGATCTCGGGCGTGAGCGCATCGTACGGATGTGCCGGGGGCTTAGGAGCAGTCGTCACGGCGGCACGTTATAATAGTTCAACATGGAAAACATCTCTCCGGCGAACAATCCCCTACTCGATTTCAGCGGTCCGCCCCATTTCAGCGTCATTCTGCCGGAGCATATCGGACCGGCGCTGGATCACGTCCTGGACGAAAATCGCCGCACGCTGAACCAGTTGCTCACGGATGGCGGCGCCGTCACCTGGGACAATTTCGCCCAGCCGATCGAGGACATGCGTGAGCGGCTGGCGCGGATGTGGTCGTCGGTGGCGCACCTGCATGCGGTCATGGACAGCGAGGCACTGCGCATGGCTTACAATGCTGGGCTCCCGAAGATCACCGACTATTACACGGAACTGGCCCAGGACGAGCGGGTGTATGCCGGTTATAAAGCGATCGCGGCCAATGTGGGGTTTTCTGAGCTGACGATGGCGCAAAAAAAGATCATTGAAAACACGCTGCGGGATTTTCGCCTCGCCGGCGCGGAACTGCCGCCCGGGCCCAAGGCACGTTTCAAGACCCTGATGCAGGAGATTGCGGCCCTGCACAGCAAATTTTCCGAAAATGTGCTCGACGCCACGGAGGCGTGGGAACTGCACATCCTTGATGAAAAAGACTTGGCCGGTCTGCCTGAGTCCGCGCGTGCCATGGCCCGACAGGATGCCCAGGAGAAAAACCGGGAAGGTTGGCGCTTCACCCTCGAAGGTCCGTCGTATATCGCTTTCATGACCTATGCCGATGACCGCGAACGGCGCCGGCTGATGTACGAGGCCTTCGTCACGCGCGCCAGTGATCAGGGTCCGATGGCGGGTAAATGGGACAACAGCGAATTGATTGTGGATTTACTGAAGCGACGGCGCGAAGTGGCACGGCTGCTCGGGTTTGAAAATTACGCCGAATATGCCCTGCAGACACGCATGGCCAAAAAGGTTCCGGAAGTTTTGGACTTTCTGAATGATCTGGCGCAGCGCGCCAAGCCTGCCGCGCTGAAGGATTTTAACGAACTCAAACGGTTTGCCCGTGACACGCATGGCGTCGAACATCTCGAGGCCTGGGATGTTGCGTATTACTCCGAGAAACTGCAGCAGGCAAAATACCATTTGTCACAGGAAGACTTGCGCCCCTATTTTCCCGAAACGAAAATCGTCCCCGGCATGTTTGAAGTGGTCGAGCGCCTGTATGGACTGAAGATCATGGAAGTGAAAGATATCGAAGTGTGGCACCCGGACGTTCGTTTCTTCGAGATTCGAGACGCAGAGGGTGAGGTACGCGGGCGTTTCTACATGGACCTGTATGCGCGCACCCACAAGCGCGGCGGCGCTTGGATGGACGATTGCATCACTCGCAAACGCACCACCTGTGGGGTGCAGGTGCCGGTGGCGTTTCTCGTGTGTAATTTCACGCCGCCCCTGGGCGACCAGCCAGCGCTGTTTACGCACGATGAAGTCATCACGCTGTTTCATGAATTCGGCCACGGACTGCATCACTTGTTGACCCGCGTGGATTATGTCGGTGTGGCGGGCATCAACGGCGTGGCCTGGGACGCGGTCGAGCTCCCGAGCCAATTCATGGAAAACTGGTGCTGGGAGCGCGAAGCGCTCGATCTTATCGCCGGGCATTTCGAGAGCGGTGAATCCATTCCGGACGATCTCTATGCCAGAATGATCGCCGCCAAAAACTTTCTGTCTGGGATGCAGTTCGTGCGCCAGCTGGAATTTTCACTGTTCGACATGCGCCTGCACAGTGCCTATGACCCTGATGTCGGCAAAACCGTGCAGCAATTGCTGGATGAAGTTCGCGCCGAGGTGGCGGTGGTGATCCCTCCGGCATTTAACCGCTTCCAGAATGGCTTTTCGCACGTTTTCGCCGGAGGCTATGCGGCCGGCTACTATAGTTACAAATGGGCCGAAGTGCTGTCGGCGGATGCCTTCAGCAAGTTCGAAGAAAACGGTGTTTTCGATCGGGCCACCGGAATGCAGTTCCTGCAGAATATTCTTGAACAAGGGGGATCGCGCGAACCCCTGGAACTGTTCGTAAATTTTCGCGGACGCAAGCCCAAGATCGATGCGCTGTTAAGACATTCTGGCTTGGCCGCCTAAAGGAAAATCGATGACAGGAAGTCAGCGGGTCATGATGGGGCTGGTGTTGCTGGGCACGGCCTTCGCCGCCCAGGCGGAAACGGTTTATATCGCTGAGCGGATACGCATCGGGCTGCGCGCCGAAATCCCCGAGACCAGTTCCATCGTGAAAACCGTCGATACCGGCATACCTCTGGAAATCATCGAGCGCTTCGACAAGCTCACGCGCGTGCGCGATCCCCAGGGGGCAGAAGGCTGGATCGAGACACGCTATCTCTCGAGCGAACCCCCCGTGCGACTGCAATACGCCAGGCTCCAGGACGAACTGGCTTCCAGTCGTTCGCAGGTTAATGAAGCGCAGGCACAGCTCAAGAAGGCCCAGGCGACCATCGCCGAGCAGGCCGTAAAAATAAAGGAATTGGAGAAAAGCCTCGCAGAAAAACCGGCTCCGGCTCCGGTCCCGCTCCCCGCCGCCCCGGTTGCCGCCAAATCTCCACCCGTCAAGCCGACGACGACAGATACCGGTTTTCGATTCAGTTACCTGTGGCTCGGGATTTCCTTTGCTATGCTGGGAATAGGGTTCGCCGCCGGGGTCCGATGGCTGCGCGAATCCATCCGCAAACGATCGGGTGGCATGTATCTGAGGGTTTGACGCATGAGACACATTTACTCACTTTTTTTCATGGTGCTAGCCGTGGCAGGCTTGTCCGTGGCCCAGGCCGGGACCCTCTACAAATGGGTGGACAGCGAGGGGCGGGTTTCGTATCACGACCAACCGCCGCCCGAGGGTTCCGGTTATCGCGTTGAGGAAAAAAATATCAGCACGGGCAAGAAGGCAACGGAAGACGAGTCGCTCAAGAACATCGTTGAGAAATATCCGGTGACACTCTATTCCGTTCCCGTCTGCGGCTCCTGCGACCTGGCGCGCGCCTATCTGCAAAAGCGCAAGGTTCCCTATTCCGAACACAACTTGGATAACAATCCGGACCTGCAGCAGAAGCTTAAAAAGCAGATCGGCTCGCTGTCGGCACCGACCATCACGATTGGAGAAAAGGTGATGAAAGGGTACGTCGAATCCATTCTCGAGGGGGAATTGGATGGCGCTGGCTATCCAAAAAATGAGGCGCTGGAAAACGTCGGGAGCAATGAAGACAAGGAGAAAGCCTCTGACTCAGGTGAGTCCGGCTACCGTCCTGCCCGAAGCCGATATTGATTCAGACTGATGGGGGAAACTTTCATTTCCCGCCAAGGAAATATTGTTATCCGAATGAATGATTTTTCTACTGGAGGGTTGTCCGCAGAGTCAGGAAAATGACAAAGCGCGGTGCCAAGGCGAAAACCGGGAATTGTTCCAACTACGTCCTTGCCTGTTCGGTCAGGAAACTGCCGCGAGAGGGATCTGCCGCCATGCTCCGGCTTCTGGCGTTGACCTGTTTGCAGGATTTCAGAATAAATAAAGACAGGGAATACGGGCGTCACCTGCTCCAGGCGGCGGGAAATGCCGGAGATCGCGCCGCTTCCAGACTCCTCGCCGACTATTTCGACCAAGGCCGCCACGGATTTCCGGTAAACAAGGAACAGTCAATTTACTGGTGGCTGCGGTCAGAAAGACGTCAGTGGTCGGAACAATCCCCCCTATACCGCTACAAGCTCTGGAGGTTGGCAATGAGAACTGGCCAAGACCTGGGGGCTATTAGCTGAAGCTTTCGTGGCAGAAAAATTGATTTGTTGTATATCATTCCGGCCGATTTCCGGTAATGAGCCCCGGAAACGGATCCTGAAAAATTCAGCCTTATGCGCTGGTCAATAACATTTCCGTGACTATATGAAAATCGCGACATCGACTGTCACGTCCCTGGCA
>JAOTWF010000097.1 GCA_029863005.1 Gammaproteobacteria bacterium
AGTTTGAGTTGGGATCGAGAGTTTGAGTTGGGATCGAGAGTTTGAGTTGGGATCGAGAGTTTGAGTTGGGATCGAGAGTTTGAGTTGGGATCGAGAGTTTGAGTTGGGATCGAGAGTTTGAGTTGAGATCGTAGTAGTTCAGTTAGCGGTTATGATGTCGTCGCATTAATAATTCTAAATTATCTTGTATATCGTTGGCAAGACTCTCTCGATGATATCCTTCCCCCATGTGTGGCCGCTATACCAGCACCAAACCCATCGAAATCTATGCCGAATTGTTCAAGGCCAAGGCGAGGAATTTGTTTGTCGAGTTGTGGTAGGGCAGGCGCCCACACTCCCATTTTATTTTTTAACCCGTTTGGCTTTCAAAGCCACGTCCACGGCCTGTTTGGCCCAGAGTTGCATCGCCTCCGGTTCCTCGAAGACCTCGGGCGGGGCTTCGTAGTATTGCAGGGTTTGGGTCTTGCCGCGCGCGACGTAGGTGAAAGGGGACAAACCCTTCGCCACGAACGACTGGCGCGTGCCATCGTTGACTTTGAAGAACATCCGGTCTTTTTCGATGAGGGCGAACATGACATCCCCTCGGTAAATCCCAAAGCCGCCGAACATGGCGCGCGCTCGCACGTTGCCAAGTGGCGCCAGTAATTCAAGGACGAATCGAACAAACTCGCTTTGCCGGGCCATTCCGAGGTTATCTTACTGGCATGTCGGGTAAGATGCCGCGTAACGGTTTCTACCGAAGCCAGCCCTTGGAAATCGCCGATTTCGTAAAAACGATTATCCCTGCGACTATCAGGAGCGCCATCAGCGGCATCACGACGGCCGAGGTACCTTGTGCGCTGACATGGTCGGTGAGAAACCACAGGTACAACGTCTGACTAAGCACGCCAAGGATGGAAACGACGAATAGAGGCAAAGCCCATTTCTTCCTAAGCAGCAAGGCGATAGAGCCGAGTGTTCCGCCGAACACTTCACCGGCAAATACGATATTTACCCAAAGCGGAATGTTCTGAAGAAATTGCTGCTGCTGTTCTGGCATCGTCTTGATGACATCGTCCGTCATCAAGACCCGCAAGAAAAAGGCCGACATGTCCACCAAATACCACAACAGGGCCAAGACAGAAATCACCCAGAACCAGACAGGTGGCGATGTTTTTGCCGAGTCAACATTCATCAGAATCACCCCAGAAAAAATAATAAATGAATTAATGGGGCCAGGCTCGAAATATTTAGACTTCTTAATGGTTCTGCGGCGTACTTGTAACAATGATATCCTCACCCTATACGCGGCCGCTACACCAGCAGTAAACCCATCGAAGTCTACGCCGAATTGTTCAAGGCCACGGCGGGTAATTAGTTTGACGAGCCAAGGTTTAACATCGCTCCGACGTGCGATGTCCTCGCGTGCCGGGTGATGCCGGCGTGGGCGTTATCGCGGACCGCTACCCGTTCGGGTCCGGGACGATAATCTTCGAATCGTCTCTATTCCCCCATTCTCCCCAGGATGCCACATAGTTCCGCACGCGCGGATAACCAAGGGACTTGAGGGCAAGGAAGGTGTTGGCCGAGCGGTAGCCGCCATGACAGAAAGGGATGACGGTCTTGTCCGGCGTGACACCTTTTGAAATGTAGAGATTGCGGATTTCTTCCGCCGACCGGAACGCACCTTGATCGTCAAGGTGATTGCGCCAGAAAATGTGCACCGCGCCCGGAATGGTTCCGACGCGCCGGGCGCGCTTTTCCGTGCCCCGATACTCGGACTCGCGCCGGACATCGACGATGACCGTGTGTTCATCCTCGATGGCGCGATGGACATCGAACCGGGTTGCCAGTAATTCGAGATTTAGCGTTCTTTTGTGCAGGGGACGCGTCGGGGGCGCTTTTGTCGGGTCGACCGGCGGCGGTGGTGCTGTCAGGCGGACGAGCCGCTGGCTCGAGGCGGTCCACGCCTGCGTTCCACCGTCCAGAATCCTGACGTCCGGGTGACCCAAAACCGCGAGGAGCCAGACCGCGCGCGCCGCCCGCTCGCCGGTATCGTGATCGTAGATCACGACCGGCCTATCCCGGGATACGCCCCGGATCCCGAACAGCGTTCGAAATATTGCCAGGAAGGAATTCAACGGGGCTTCCGAGGAGTCGTTCAGGCTGATGCCGTAGAGATCGAGATGCTTGCTGCCCTCGATGTGGCCCAGCGCGAAATCCTCTGCCGGGCGCAGGTCGATCAGGGTAACCGCTCCCCGTTGCTCGCCGAGCTCACGCGCATCGATCAGATATTTTTTGTCCGGAAAATCACCGATTGGCATGGGGAGGGCACCTCCGTGGACTTAATATGCGAACTTGTGGATTATTTTTCCCTGGGGATAGGCCAAGAATTGCTGGATGGGAGAACGAGGGTCAACAATCACCTTTTCCTGAGTGTAACGCGAAATAGTTTCCGGGGCAGTTTCCCCTCTTCAAACTCATCAATGCTGAGTATCTCGTAGCCCTTCGCGAGATGCTCGACCTTTTTCTTGCTGAAGAAATGTACGATAAAGCCACCGATTTCATACAGGTCCTCGCCGCGGTGGATCCCTGTTCCATAGTCGGGATCTCTGGTGTGCCGGACGGTATAAACATGAAGTCCATTCGGGCGTAAGACTCGTCTGACTTCCGCGGAGAGGAATTCCAATTCTGCCGTGGTCAGGGCCATGCAGTACAACATATGCGAATAGCAACTATCGAACGATTCATCGTCGAAGGGCAGCGGTTCTCGGACATCATGACGCCGGGCGGTAACCGACTCCGCCAACTCCAGTTGTCGCGCCTTTTCTGCGATCGCGTTCACCGCACTGTCGGAATAGTCCAGCACATCGACGTGAAAACCGGCACGGGCGAAAAACAACGTATCGCGTCCTTGTCCGCCGCCTAATTCAAGAATGTTGGTTTTTCCTTCTTCCCCGAATAGCCGGGCGGCGACTCGGGCGGGTAGGCTCGGTTCGCTGCCAAACATTTCGGGCTTCTGGACAAAGGTATTCTGCCAGTGTTGTTGTTGGGCATTGAGGAAGTCTTTCACGCCGTTTCCCCGGTCAAATTGCCGAGCCGAGCCACTTCAGCGCCTTTTCCTTGTCGGCGTAATCGAAGTGCCGAACCTCCGCCTGTACAAAATGCTTGGCGATAGATGGCAGAATCGCCAGAAAGCCGCTGTCGGTGACGGCGGCGACCTTGGCGATGCGCCGGTGGTGGTCTTTGACGAAATTGAAATGGGACACCAGTGCCGCGAAGTCGTGCCAGCCGGGAAACGACTTGGCCTGGATCATGAGGCCCCTCAATCCGCCTTTTTCCTCGATATACGGGTCCACTTCCCGGGCCAGCATCTCAAAATCCGATTTTTCCAGCGGCCCCTGGGGGGTGACGATGAGGATCCCGGTATCTCGCCGCAGTTCGTGCGCAATCATGGCTAGCCTCCGTTTGTGCCGGGATTACGATAACACCATTCGGCTATGTGCCGGGCCTGTATTACCGGTCGCTGGCGATTCGCCCGAATAGCGCGCACTATCACGCTCCCGAACATCACGGAGCTATCAATGAGCAAAGGCATGAACAGCAAGAAGCAGACCAAGAAGCAGCCGGCCAAGTCGATGCTGGAAAAACGCGCAGCGAAGCGGGCCAAGAAGGCCGCCCGGGGTGCGATGGGGTAGTGATCTGCGCCAGCGGCATGGTGATATTCTTCGTCCATGTGCGGACGATATACCAGCAGCACACCCATCGAAGTCTATGCTGAGTTGTTCAAGGCCAATGCGGGGCAATTGTTTGTCGAGCCGCGGTACAACATCGCACCCACCTATGACGTCCTGGCATGCCGGGCGATGCCGACAGGGCGGGAGCTGGCGTTGCTGCACTGGGGGCTGATCCCGGCGTGGGCGGAGGATAAGAAAATCGGCTACCGCACCATCAACGCGCGCGCGGAGACGGTGGCAGTAAAGCCGTCATACCGCACGGCGTTCCGGCACCGGCGCTGCCTGATCGCGGCCGATGGGTTCTACGAGTGGCGACCGGGCAAGCCGAAGAAACAACCGTATTACATTCGCATGAAAGAAGGAAAACCTTTCGCTTTCGCCGGCCTGTGGGAGCACTGGGAGCCGGAAGGGATGGAGCCGGTAGAGTCCTGCACCATTATTGTCACAACGGCGAATGAGTTGATCAGCCAGATTCACGACCGCATGCCGGTGATCATTTCACCGAAAGATTATGAGCAGTGGCTGGACCCGGAGGTGCACGAGCCGGAGAAAGTGACTCCCTTGCTCAAGCCTTTCCCGGAAAGTGAAATGGAAATGTGGCCGGTGGGCTTGGCCGTCAATAGCCCGAAACACGACGGGCAGGAATTAACCAATCGTTTGTAAGCCTCTTTTCGGAATTCTCCGATCTTAGCTCTATGGATAAAGCCGATGCCAAAACCTTGTGGCAATAACATGCATGATCATCACGGTCAGCAGCGCGGCGACTACTGACAGGAGATAAATGTAATAAACCGCGTATTCCTGGGGCGCGTCCTGATTGTCAAAGTAAGCCATCCAGATCAGCGGCCAGGGGATGGATAGCAACCCTTGCATGCCGTAGCCGAGTATCCACGCCATGAAAAAGAACCTTCCCCGATTTTTTATTTTTCCACGGTAGAAGAGGGTTCCGGCGCCGGCCAGGAGAACCGGCCAATGTGTCGGTATAAGCAGATGTGCCCACATCAAGGCAACGCCGGCTGAATCTATGTTCATGAGAATGACCCCTGGCTGGAATGGATACTTAAGCCTTTAAGCATCGGTTACCTCAGGGGAATTAATTTATTCCTGAATGGCTTCAGGATTATCCTTTGCGGCGATCTTTGCGTTCACGTCGCTGTTGGCCTTCGTATTTCATTGCTTCCGATGACTCGCGACGCTCTTCGGTGCGCCGGTCGTCGTAGTGCTCGTAGCGGCACTGACAGCGCGGGGCGGTGCAATTCTCCAATGGCAAGCGAGGCGCTTCTTTCGCTAGGAATTTGGTTGATTCAAACATCCGCACCGCGGGACAGGCATTGGCTGGCATATGAATGGTCACGGCATGGAAGCGATTGGAAGGGGACGATGCTTCCGTCGGCGCGGAAGATTTCTTTCGATACCAGAGGAAGGTGGCGATGGCGGCAATGGCGACGATAAGCAAGAAAAGCAGTTCCATGTTCCTCCCTGTGGAGCAAGGTTCCTTATGCGCTCAGTGTGGTTGGCGCAGGCGGTGACTAAAATAATCAGGTCAAGGTTTTCAAGAGTGGCGCTAACAAACAAACTTCGATGAG
>JAOTWF010000035.1 GCA_029863005.1 Gammaproteobacteria bacterium
CAATTAAATTTTTCTCCACAACTAATCGAAGCCAATAATGCCACGACGATAATAAAATCAACCGGGTGGTCGCGATTAGCTTACTCTAATTCCGACATGAAGGAAGAGGCTGAACTCTATATTTCACGAGATGCTATTGGAAAATTCGTATTCGCCGCACGGCTACGCGAAGGTTATCTCTATACATGACTGCCGCTGCCGCTTCCACTACAACACCAACAGCATTTGACGGATGAGTTACGGCGTTAAGAACTAACCTCGCCACAGCACATTCAATCAAGTCTAACCCCATTGACAGCAGGAACCTCAGCTGAAAAGGGAAGCAGAGCGCTCACTGGAGCATGAGCGCATGCGGCAAAACTTCGTGTACCAAAAGGCGTGCTTTCGGCCATGCGCCGCGCGCCTCAGCTCGGGCAGAAGCCGCGGCGCTTGCAGCTGAAGGTCGCGAGGCGCTCGGTATGACAGACGTCGCGTGCACACGCAGAAAGCCATGCTCCAGCCGGTCGCATTTGAGGTGGTCTTCGATTTCGCGCTACGCCGTGCGGGGTTATGTAATGTTATCGGTGGACAGTTGGAACGATGACGAGCATAAGCGGTCACCCCAGCTCATAGACCCTATACTTTTATCAAACACTGTCTAAGCTTTTTAGGCAGGGCGTTCGGCAGGCGGACCTGCGGCTTACCGCGCGTCCAGTCGAGCCTAGTAATCAAAATATTTTAGGAGTCTTTCAAGATGAGTTACTTATGGAATTACTTGATTAATTGCTTGGGTAGCTTTGGGTGTGGACGTTCAGCGAAATGGGTCGCCGTTGCAGCGTTTAGTGCGACTCTGGTCGCTTGCGGTGGCGGTAGCGGTGGCGGATCTGGCGCGCCCACACCGCCCAGCATCCCGATTGGTATCACCGCGGCCAATGCCGAGTCGGTCGGCACCACGGCACTAATGGGCGCACTGGGCCTATCGGAGTCGGGTACGTTGGTCGGGGTGGATACGAGCATTGATACGTCGGTGCCTCCACGGACCATCAGCCGCATTTCAGCCGGGGCCGCCAAACATGCACGCGCCTTCCTCGGCTCGCCGCAAAGCCTGGCCGGGGTTGTTCAGACTATTCCATGCGGCGTTAGCGGTGACGTGACGGTCAATGCCGCCGATGACGGCACGTCGATTACGATCACTTTCAATGCGTGCTCGGATTTCGCGGGTGAGATGATAAACGGGTCGGTTTCAATGACCGGCATAACAGGCACCGCTACGGCCTTTTCCGGCACGTTCAGCAGTAACTTAACGATCTCCGTAACCGGCTTTTCAGACTTTAGCCTCGTGGGCAGTTACTCCATTTCATTCACGTACTCGGGCTTTGACTGGACGAGTACGGTCAGCGGTTCTAGCTTCTCCATAACCGTAGGCAGCAGCTCCGCCACATTATCGAGCTTCATCTTCTCCGACAGCTACGACAACGTCACTCAGATCTACAGCACGTCTGGCAACTACACAATCGCCAGCACGGACATCGGTGGATCAGTGACGGTACAGACCAACACGCCAATCCAGCAGTACGCCTATCGTGTCCGTCCGTTCGCTGGCCAAATCACCGTAACAGGCACCGGCAACAGCCGCGTGCGTGTCACAATCCTCGGCGATGAGACGAATGCCGGAAACGACGTGCGTTTCGAAATCGACGAGAACGGTGACAGCGCGTACGAGACGACGATCGAACGCGACTGGTCAGCCTTGCCGATCTAACATAGGGTCGCAGACAGTCATTAGGTTTGGCCACGGGCGCAGGTGTGAACACCTGCGCCTGTTTTTTTCTCGTTTACGCTGCGCGGTGACGCGCATGATGAGAAATGGATGGCGGGTGATGTGGGCGATCTGAGAAGCAGAAAGGGGATCCAGGTAAGGATTAGGATTCCCTAAGGCGAGCTCACCTGGCTTTTATATATATTAAACGTCTCTGGCGTGCTCGCGGGTTCAAACTGACTTAATAAAATACCACCGCTCAGTCCACTATAGGCGGCACAGGCACCATTGTGAGTACCACTAGCACCATCAATGCGCGCCACTTCAATCAATTGGCCGTTGCTGCGGCGTAATTGGTTACTGTTAACATCCGTAAATTCATATACCCGACAACCGTTGTAGCGATTACCCGACGTGGTATCCACCGGCGTTACGATTAAATACGTCTTGCCATTATTCTCTACCAGCGCCGGTGCCTGATAATGATCATTGCCGGTGGCGGCCTGGGCATCGGCTGGTGTTAATAATCGGCCGAGGTACTCCCAGCTGGCAGCACTGGTCATGTTGCACGGACTGCTGCAACGAAAATAAACCAGGTATTCGGTAACCGGCACGGTCGAGGCGTCGGCACAATAGATTGCCATGTACACCGCACCATTCGAGGCATGCAAGCCCGGTTCAGCAAACACGCAGAGATTTAAATCAACGAGGTTCGCTCCACCCAGCGTGCGCGTTAGATCCGTGTTTAACTGAATCGCCGGCGTACCGCCGGTGGGCGAAAACACCGGTGAGCCGGTATTGCTGCCATCCGCTTGCAGTCCCGCGCCCCCGAATAACTTTACCGGTGTCGCCGCAGCCAATCCCTGTGGTGTTGATGCCATTTTCATGGCAATCCAGCTATGGTCGGCAAAAAATGATGTTAAGTTGGCATTCAAGTACTGAAACCAGATGAACTTCCAGCGCTCCGCCAACGGCGCTGAAGGATCATATATTAATGACGAAGTTTCACTCTGCCAGATACCCTGACTGTTGGCTGGAATACTGCCCGTCGGATGATTCTCTGCCATCGGCCCCAGCAAGGTTTCCACTTTAGGTGCTACCAACACTCCCGCATCCTGCCAGCTCACACCATTATCATCGGAATAGGCCAAGCGAACCGAGACCGCCCAGTATAGTGACGGTAAATAATATATCGATGTATCCACCGATGAATAACTCATCCACAGTCGGCCCGTACCGGGGTCGCGTGCCAGCGAAGGATCGAAAATACCCAGATCACCCGCACCACTGAATGTGAATCGCTCTGGCGTGAGCGCAACAACCGGTGAAGATGAACCACCGCCGCCACCACAGGCGCCCAGAATAAACAGCATAAACAAGCATGCGAGGAGAGTTTTCATTTTATTTAATCTGGAAATAATTCTGGATAACGGCGGCGTTCAAATATTACGTTCGAGCTGAGCCAAGGGGTAAGGCAGCATAGCTCTTAGTCTTCGCTCAGCACGTTGGCGAGAACTTCCGGTGAGAGTGTTGTGGCCTGAGCAAATCCGCCGATGAATCGAATTGAGTTCGGCAATATTGCGAACAACGAGAAGTCAGAAAAGCTGAACATCTCGGCGCTCAAAGGAAACCTTGACAGGTAGGCGGCTTTTGCCTCGGCGTGTCCTTGGGTTGCGTCGGTGTATGGCACAGCCTGACCTTGTATCGTGACTCGAGCCAATGCTTGGGCGGGGATTTCCGGCGTTGGCGGCGCGACGATCAGGAGACTCACCTGTGGGCTCAACAGCATGTCTTTTGTGTGGGTCGCAAGTTGACTGACATGAATGACGAAGCCAGAGCCGCCGGGAAGAATGGCGAAGGGCACCATGGAAACATACGGCTGGCCCTTGCGAAGTGTTCCAAGGGAAGCTACTTGTTGTGTTCGCAGTAGTTCGCGGAGAGTCTGGGCGTAGGCTGGATTCATCAGCGAGGCTTACGGCTCGTCGGCATTCGGTCTGCTGCCTAACGATTGAGTTAACCTGGCGGCGCGTTGTCTGCGCCATCAGTGTTGAACGATTTGTTAAGTGATGTTCTCATCACAAGGCATATAAGCCCAATAACGGCTAGAAAAATAAGCTGATAAACAGGCAGAAAGATAAATATTAAAGCGCTAGTAGAGCTGGTGCTAAACACGATTGAATCTACATATATGTAAGCACCAAAAATAGATCCGACCAGGCAGGTAAATAATAGTAACTTCAAGTGTGCGCTAGAACTGCGGTATTTTTTATTTAGCAGGTACAGAACATAGAACGGCACCCCAATCCAAAGCTCCCAAAGCAATAACGAAAAATATCCTGATATTTCTTGATATGCATAGTTATCACCCCAAGGCCTTGCCGCGTATATTGAGGTGGCAACTGAAATCAGAAAACCTAGCACTATCAATATATAATTAAACTTTTTCACGCTTATCACTTAAATTAGACGTTCGAGAATTCGAGTAGAAAAAACACCATTGCGATGTCTAATCTTGCCGTTTTTATAATGTCTGTTGTGCTCAATGACGTTTTGAAATAAGAGCACCCTAAGAATCCTGGTAATAGACCCAGGCTTTTCCGAGCGCGCTTATCCGCGAGCATGCTCCGGATCGACGTCAGCAAAGACCATCAGTTCGAAAACATTGGAATATTCCAGCCGCTGCAACAGGCGCACGGTGCGGAATTCGTCGGCATCCTCTGCGAGCAAGATATTCGCGCGGGGCGCGAACACGCCGCGCGGCAGCAGCAGCGTGGCCGGGCGGCGCAGAGGCTCGATGGCCGGTAACAACAGTGCCGGCTGATAATCGGCGGCGCCCGCGCGCGGTACCGGTGCCACGGCCACCGGTTTGGCGCCGGCGGCGAGCAGCTCCACGCCCATTTCCAGGCTGCCGGACTCGGGACTTTTCATCCAGCGCACCACGCCAACACTCCAGCGTCCGATCTCGTCCATCTGCTGAATACCGACGGCATCACCCACGCGCACGTAAGTGTGCGAAGTGCCAAAGCGCGCCAGCTGCAGGCCCTTGGGCGCGGCGTCCTTGATCTGCCAGCGATCAACACGAAATCCTTCGCCGGAAGCCACGGAAACTTCGCGCAGTGCCGTCTGCGGCATCGGTCCTACCTTCACCGGCTCTTCAAGCTCGATGAATTCCTCCTCTTCTGCGCGCACTTCCCGGGTAATTTCCTCTTCGATATGCGACGGGAGAATGACACGGTCGTCGTCGGCCTCGTGCCGGGCAAAACCGGCGGGTGGCGTAAACGGGATTTGCCCATTCGTAAAAAAATGCATGGACGGAATGCCGGCGCACACGAAGGCGATGCCGCTGCGCTGAATACGCGAGAACTGGCGGCGCGGCAACTGGCCCCACGACCGTACCATGCGTTGCAGTATGTCGAGGCACACGGAATCGAGACCCTCAATGCCGACCGACAGCTTGTGCGCACTGTCACCCTGTTGCAGTCGCTGGATGAAATAATAAATCGTGCGCAACAGTTCGATCGTATTGAGGAGACGCAGACCGCGGCCCGGTTGAAACGCCGTCTCACTCGGAAAAGGCACAGGCGGGGAATCGGCCGCGGCATCGATCAGGAAATACCCGGTGGGTTGTGCCGCCTCGGGTTGTTCCCGGATCAACGCCTTTTCGCCCCACTGGAGCAAGAAGCGCTGAACCTGGCGGCATTCCCCCTGCGGCAACTGGTAGGGATTGCACAACCCGAGCAGAAGCGTGCGGATGTATTCGTGCGTAAGCGTGGTATGGGCGGTTACGGGCGGGGCCGTTTCCACCAGTTCTTCGGCCAGGCCGTTTTCCACGCCGTGATGGTAAATGGAATGCAATTCACGCCACACCCCGGGCGGATAAGGCATGTAAACCTGGTAGGAATGCAGCAGGATTTCACCAAGATAATACATGGCGCGTACCAGCGCCTGCGAGCGCAGCGATTTTTTTCCCCAAAGCAGACGCTTGCGCTCCAGCTCCTGCAGACACGACTTGTAACCGTAGGCCATCTCCATATGCAATTGCCGGATAAACTCCGCCAGTTGGCGTTTCTTTGGCGTCAGCGGCAGTGCGGCGCGGGTAAAATAGGATTCCAAGACGGCCGTGACGGAAGCCACCGGGGCGTTGTACAGCTCCATCAGCTCAAAACGCTGCCCTACGTCCAGTTCCTGGCGATTGAGGGTGTACAGCGACTGGTAGATTTCGCGTGCCGTCTCGGCGCTGTCGGCAAGCGGAAGAGACGCGAGCCACGCGCGCGCATATTTTGGATCGGTTTCGGCCATCCAAGCGGAAACACGCTTGCTGGGAAGCGTAAGGGAGAGATTCGTCACCGTGGCCCTGGATTCGTGGTGTTAAATTATTTCCGAATACTATCAATTGATTATATAGCACATCTGAAGTTCGCCCATTTACCGAATAGTCCGATTTTGCCTCGAAAATAAGCAGTTTTTGCCGATTTATTTTGAATATAAACAGTGACTTCGTTATTCCCCGTATTGGCGCACGCGTGTATCATTCGGCCCGCTTTGAAAATTCCCGGAGAGAGTCAATGACGTACGTGGTCACGGAAAGCTGCATCCGCTGCAAATACACGGATTGCGTGGAGGTTTGTCCGGTAGATTGCTTCCATGAAGGCCCCAATTTCCTGGTCATTGACCCCGATGAATGTATCGATTGCACCCTGTGCGTGCCTGAATGCCCGGTCAACGCCATCTATGCTGAGGACGACTTGCCAGAAGAACAGAAGCATTTCACCGCCCTGAATGCCGAATTGACCAAGAAATGGCCGGTGCTGACCGAAAAAAAACCCGCGCCGCCGGACGCCGCCGACTGGGAAACCAAGCCCGACAAACTCAAGTACCTTGAGCGCTGACGCCCCGCTCATACTAGTCCCCCGCGGAGACGATCCGCTACGCCATCTCGCTACACGGCTGCTCGCGCAGCACCAAAACCTTCTCCCAGACTTAAGCCGCGCCGTCGTCCTGTTCCCGCATACCAGTGCTATCACGCGTTTCCGCCAGCTCCTGCTGGACCAGGCGGGGCAGCTGGGATTTCCCGCCTTGCGTCCTCCCTACACCGGTACGCTGGCGGCCTGGGCTGGCCGGTTCGCCGCTGCCGACAAACGCCTGTTAAGCGGGACGGCGCGCGAACTGCTGTTGCTGGAATTGCTGGAAGGCTACCCGCAATGGCGCCGTGAATACGGCGACTGGCCGCTGGCCGATAGTCTGCTCGCCCTGTTCGATGAATTGACCCTGCATAATGCTGACTTGCCGGCAGATCCTCATGGACTGCTTCAGTCACTAACCTCCCGTGCAGCGCCGTTAAATGATGTTTCGCCTTTCAGCGACGAAGCGCAAATGGTTCAGTTGCTGTGGAACGCGTGGCGTGAACGCCTGGATGTCAATTCGCTCGAGGACCAGACCCGGCAATACACGCAGGGCCTCATCCGCAGCCTTGAGACTTTGCCGTCCGGCACGCGAATCTATCTTGCCGGTTTCGTGGATTTTACGATCTATGAAATCAACTGGATCAGAGCGCTGCTAAATCGGGAATGCCTTATCTTGGTGCTGCAAGGTTCTATCTCGAACGAGCCAGATAATCCTGTCACTCGCTTGTTGCGGGCTCTACAAACGCCATCGCGCGTTATCGATTCACAGGATGCCTATGCCAATTTTCTTGATCGCGTTTTTATCGCGGGTGATGAAAACTTGCGCCAACGCGCCCATGATCAGGCCGCTGCCTCGCCCGTGAGCCCCATGCGCGGCAGGCTGACTCTGCACCAGGCGGCCGATGCCGAATCCGAGGCGCGCGCCATCGACGTGCAGGTTCGGCGCTGGCTGGGGCAGGGCCGACGCGACATCGGCATCGTCACCAACGACCGTAAGCTCGCACGCCGCGTGCGCGCCCTGCTGGAACGCGCCAACGTCGGGCTACAGGATGCCGGCGGCTGGGCGCTGTCGACCACCAGCGCCGCTACGGCGCTGGCACGCTGGCTGGAATGCGTGGAACGGGATTTCCCACATGCCGCCTTACTTGATCTGCTGAAATCACCCTTTCTGCAACCGGGCCTCGCCGCCCCGGGGCTTGATCGGCTCGTGCCGGTTTTCGAGCAGGAGGTGGTACGTGCCTACAACATCACATCCGGGATCGAGCACTATTATTTTGGTCTTGAGCGCGCCCGTGAGAATTGGCAAAACAAATCAGGTGATATGCACGCGGCGCAGACACAGATGCTGGATCGATTAAAAAGCGCAGCAGCCGATTTGTATCCTGTAATGCATGCTCGCGTGCGGCCCGCCGTGGAATTCCTCGCGGCACTCCGGAAAAGCCTTGAAACAATGGGTTTATCGCATGGGTTTACGGCTGATGCCGCCGGTCGAGAACTGCAAGAGGCGCTAAAAGAAATGCAATCGGCCGCACGCCTTAGCGCTTTGCATGTTTCATGGTCTGGTTTTTCCCAGTGGCTGCGCCGATGCATGGAACAACGCCGATTTCACCCACCCATTCCAGGACGTGGAGTGGAACTCATGAGTTTTGCCGAATCACGTCTTTACCGATTCGAGGCGTTAATCATCGCCGGGGTGGTGCGTGAACATCTCCCGGGGGCGATCAGCGCACCGCCGTATTTCAATGACAGCGTGCGCATCGAATTGGGGCTGCCATCGCTCGCGCGGCGCTATACCATGCTATTCGAAGATTTCCGGCGCCTGCTCGAGGCCGCGCCAAGTGTCATGGTTAGCCTGCGCCGCGAAGCCGAGGGCGAGCAGATCACGCCAAGCCCGTGGTTTGAGCGCATCCGTGCTTTTCATGAACTCGCCTACCACGATTCCCTGAACGATCCTGAGCTTAACTGGCTGGTGCAGCAATCCGATACCCTTATCGTGAATCGTGAAGCGCCGTTACCGATGCCCGTTTCGCCCCCGGCGGCGCATCTGCCGGCCTCCCTGCTGCCAGCGGCATTCACAGCGACGGATTATCAGCGTCTTATCAATTGTCCTTATCAGTTTTTCAGTGCTCGTGGCCTGGGTTTGTCGCCAGAAGATGAGGTGCGCGAGGAAATGGAAAAAAAGGATTATGGAAACCATGTTCATCGTATCCTGCAGGCATTTCATTCCGGCGCCCCCGGCCTCCCGGGACCCTGGCGCGGAAGGCTGGATAACTCAACGCGCTCCGAGGCTGAAGCATTGTTGCGAGAGATATCTGGAAAGGTATTTGCGCGCGATTTGCGCCGGCGTTTTTTGTCGCGTGGCTGGCTCCATCGTTGGGAGAAGTGCCTCCCGGCTTATCTGGACTGGGAAATAAACCGGGCGGCGACTTGGCGGGTCGAGGCCACGGAAATCAGAAAAGATCGAACATATACAGAAGGCAACACCCATATCACGCTGACCGGAAGAATTGACCGCCTCGATCAGGGGAAAGGTGGCCCCGGCGTCATTGATTACAAGACCGGCACCGTCCCCTCGAGCGAGCAAATCCAGGCGGGAGAATCCATCCAACTGCCGTTTTACGGGTTGTTACTGGAAGAAGAAAAGATTTCACAGGCCGCGTTTCTGATGCTGGAGGATGAATCCGTCAGGGAAAGAACGACACTGAGCGGGGAATCTTTCGCCATGCTACGCATCGCCGTCCGGGAACGGTTGCTTCTGCTCAAGCGTCGTCTCGATGCGGGGGCAGCCATGCCTGCGTGGGGCGATATGGAAACCTGCCGGTTATGCGAAATGGAGGGATTGTGCCGCCGCGAAATGTGGGCCGAACCAACACCGTCCGCGCCCTAAGCAAAGGACATAGCAATATCCCGGGGGAGGAAGAACGGGATGGGGAGATGCTGGCTGTGGAACCAAGGACACCATTTGGACAGCGATGCCTGGCGATGCCGGTCCCGAAAGGGGTGCGCCGCTGGAATCAGGCGAATAAAAAAAGAGGCGGCCATTCATGGCCGCCTCGGGTATTTCTACTGATCACTTACTACCGGAATGCATCCGTGCATCCCTTGCGACTTCCCTGCTTACTTCCGTTTTTGTCAGCTGTGTTATTTCCCTATATGGCTTCCCTTCCAACCTTCAATATAGGCCCAGTGGGGAAAGATGCAACAAAATCTGACCTGCGGCTGGGTGCTGTTTTTACCTTTATTATCATAGCGATACATACTATATCTCGACCGTTTATCCGGGATCCGCTGCCGTGCTCGATATAGCGCTGGCGACATCGCCGCTGCACAACGTCGTGGTCCACGCGGCCGCCGGTACCGGTAAAACCTGGCTCCTGACGAGCCGCATTATCCGCCTGCTGCTTGAAGGCAGTGAGCCGGGGGCGATCCTGGCCATTACCTTCACGCGCAAGGCTGCCGCCGAGATCCACGAACGCGTCACCGAGCGGCTGCTGGCCCTGGCCGGCTGCGACGAGGACAACCTGCCCCGCCTGCTGACCGATATCGGCGCGAAAACGGATCCGGCCAGTTGCGAGGCGGCGCGCCATCTCTATGAGAAACATTTGAGCGCGATACAAAGCCTGCGCACAACCACGTTTCATGCATTCTGCCAGGAGATCCTGCGGCGCTTCCCGCTGGAAGCAGATGTTCCGCCGGGATTTGAGCTGATTGAATCCACCGCGGAATTGGAGGAAGCCGCCTGGCTCGCGCTCGATCGCAAAGCATTGCATGAGAAGGAAAGTACATTGTCCGCCGCGCTGGATTTGCTTCTGAGGGAATGCGGCGGCTTTCACGGTACGCGTTCAGCGCTGGATGATTTCCTGGCACATCGCAGCGACTGGTGGGCCTACACCGAAAACGAACGGGGCCCGGCTACTTATGCAGCAGCACGGCTGAGGGTAATCCTGCATCTGAAGAGTGATGCCGATCCGCTCACGGCCTTCATTCGCGATCCTGCCATACGTGGACAAATGAAAAAATACGGCGAGTTGCTCTCCCGTCACGCGACAGCAACCAATCTGAAATATGCAGATTATCTGTCACGCGCCATGTCTGAACAGGAACCCTCTCTAGGCAGTATCGAGAAGATGAAAGAGGTGTTCATCAAGAACAACGGAGAACCGCGCGAGATCAAATCATCCCGGGTTCTGGAACAAAAACTCGGTAACTCGGGAGCGGCGGAATTGATATCGCTGCATCAACATCTGCTGACAAGCCTGCTTTCCGCTCAATCGATTTATAAACGACAATGGACTTTTCGTGTTTCACACGCTTGGTACGTCAGCGGCATGGCTTTGCTAGAAGAGTACCAGCGCCTTAAGCTGGAACGCGGGCTGCTGGATTTTGCCGACCTGGAATGGAAAACCTATCGTCTTCTCAACCGCAGTCGTCATGCTGAGTGGGTGCAGTACAAGCTGGACCAGCGTATCGATCATCTCCTGATCGATGAATTCCAGGACACCAATCCGACCCAGTGGCGTCTGCTGCTGCCGCTGCTGCAGGAAATCGTGGCCGGAGACCCGGAACGTCGCCGCAGCGTGTTCCTTGTCGGCGATGAAAAGCAATCGGTGTATCGTTTTCGCCGCGCCGACCCGCGGCTGTTTCACGCCGCGCATCACTGGCTGCGGGAGCACGCACAAGCTCAGACACTTTCACAGCATCTTTCCCGGCGTTCCTCGCCCGCCGTGATCGATTTTGTTAATCTGATTTTTCATCGTCCCGAAGACGCTCCTTCGGAAATGACAGATGACTATTTCCTGGAGAAATTCCCCCTGCACGATACGCATCATAAAAAACTCTGGGGCCGTGCCGAGCTGCTGCCTCTTGTCAGATACCAGAAAAAGACCGGGGGGGAAGCTGTTCAGGCCTGGCGAAACCCCCTGGAACAGCCACGGCAGACGGACGAAGACGCACGACATCGGCAGGAAGGCGAAGTCATTGCCGAAAAAATCCGCTTACTTCTGGGGTCGCCCGTGGCCGATGGGAACACGGTACGCCCGCTGAACGGGGACGATGTCATGGTCCTGCTGCGCAATCGCACGCATGCTCGCTTCTACGAGGACGCACTGCGGCGTGCCGGCATACCTTACATCGGAACCGGCCGCGGGGCTTTTCGGCAATCGTTGGAGGTACGCGACCTTTTGCACCTCCTGCATCATCTCATCGAGCCGTATAACGATCTGGCGCTGGCCACGGCACTGCGCTCACCGCTGTTTTCCGCCTCCGAAGACGACCTGCTGCAACTTGTGCTAAGCCCGCCGGGATCCTGGCACGAACGGCTCCTTCGAAGGCCACAGGATGAATCGTCGGATAAGCCGCTTGCCCGGGCAAGCAAGCTGCTGCCACGCTGGGGCCGCTATGCCGTGAGCCTGCCGGTGCATGATTTGCTCGACCGGATTTATAGCGAGGGCAATGTCATTGCCCGCTATCTGGCCGCAGCCGTGCCGCACCTGAAACCGCGCATCGAGGCCAACCTCAATCGCCTCCTCGAGATGGCGCTGGACATCGACAGTGGCCGTTACCCCAGCCTCTCGCATTTTTTGGCCTATCTCGAAGGCCTCTCGGGGGAGGATGACAAAACCCCGTCACAACCGGCATGGAATCGTGAACCCCGGGTGCGCGTGATGACCATCCACGCCGCCAAGGGCCTGGAGGCGCCGGTGGTGTTTCTTGCTAATGCAGCTCGCGGCAGCGGTTATCGGGAGCGCGGGATGCAGCCGCTCATCGACTGGCCGGTACACGAGGACCGGCCGCGTTATTTCCATCTCGGCGGCAACAGTCGGAATATCGACGATGTCAGCCTGGCGCAGAAGCATCAACATCAATGGTCCGTGCGGCGCGAGGAAGCGAATCTGTTATACGTGGCCCTGACCCGCGCTCGCCAATTCCTCTTTGTCTCGGGTTGCGAACCGGGGAAAGGTGACAGCGGCTGGTATGGTTTTATTGAGAAACGTCTACACCAGGCTGTTAATTCCGGCGAAGCAGCACGAGTCGGCATGAAGCTTGAAAACCTTCCCACCGACACCGCTGATTCCACGCCCTCTGTCTCCGCTTGGTTGGAATTCGGCACGCCACCCCCGCTGGCGCCGCTACAGGAAAAATCCGTCTCCACCTTTGAGATAGATCCAACGCTGACAAAACCGGTTCCGAACTTCGCGGTATCCGGCATGCGCCATCCCAGCCGCATGGCGGCAAAGGGAGACGACCTCCCGTATGAAAACGCGGGGGCTACGGAATCAGGATCGGATGTGCTTCGCCGCGGCGTGGTCATGCACCGGATGCTGGAGCGGCTCGTCAATGGTCAGTCCCGGACCTCTCTCGAGGAGACGCTGAAACGCGAGCTTAGCGATCAACAGGATGAATATGAATTCAATTCCTGGTGGCAAGAGGCTTGCCGCCTCATCGATCATCCCCCGTTTCGCGATTTTTTCGATCCCGTGCGTTATCTGGAAGCCTACAACGAAATGCCGATCTTGTACCGTGAGGCGGGGCAAGATATCTACGGTGTTATCGACCGGATCATTATCCGGGAAAATGAAGTCGTACTCATCGATTACAAGACCCATGCGCGTGCCACCCAAGAAAACATGGTGCAGCTCGCAAAGGATTACCAGGAACAAATGCGTGGTTACGCTAAAGGGGTGCAGCACCTCTGGCCGGGAAAGAAACAACGCATGCTGCTGATATTCACGGCCTGCGGAGGGGTCGTGGAATTGCCGCCGTGAGTCAGGTCAGCCCGGCCGCCAGCACCACGCGATTGCGGCCCGTCTCCTTGGCCTGATACAGCGCGTTATCCACCTGCTGGAACAACCAGAAGGCCGGATCGGGACCGTAGGATTCCGCGCCCGGCAGAAGGCAGCCAAGACCAATGCTCACAGTAACATCGAGGTCGACTCCTTCCGGTATCACGAATGCGCTGTGTTCGACGCTGGCGCGCAAGCGCTCGGCGATGGCCGCTCCGTGGGCGAGCGTGGTGCCCGGCAGGAGTAATACAAACTCCTCACCGCCATAGCGCGCCAGCACGTCACTGCCGCGTAGATCTTGTCCCAGAATGCTGGCGATCTGCCGCAATACGCGATCGCCGACCTGGTGACCGTATTGGTCGTTCACCTGCTTGAAGAAGTCCACATCCACCAGCATGCACACCAGAGGGCCGGCATGGCGCGACCAGCGCTCGACCTCTTCTGCTAGTCGACGCTCGAAAAACCGGCGATTGGAAATGCCTGTTAGGGGATCAGTGAGGCCGTCGAGCTTTAGTCTTTCATGGTTGATGGCGCTGTCGATACACATGGCCGCCACCGCCGCCAAATGTTCCAGCAAATCCGTGGCGATGCCCGGTATGAAATGGCGAGGATCCCGGCTACCCTGATTCAAACTACCGATTAACTCACCTCGTTGGACCAATGGGGCGATGGCCACCGAACCGGAGGCACAGGGATGTTCGGAAAAAAGCAGCGAATGGAGATGCGTATCCACCGGTCCGAGGCGAGGGCGCCAAGGACGGGTAAACATTTCATCCAGCGCCGGTCGCGACAGAGCAATGAATTGCTGAGAACGAGTACCCGGCTCGGCACCATCCTCGATAAGGCGCGTCAATTCGTACTCGGGATCGGCGCAGGCCACGGTAACGCAATCGATGCCGGAAAATGTCTCGGGTATGCCTTCAGTGATGATTTTGATTAATTCGGGAAATGATTGAGCGCCGATCATTTGAACTTCAATCTGGCGAAAACCTGACCAGATGCGCTCATTATCACGCAATTGTTTGTTAAGCCTGACCCATTCCCGTTCTAGAGTTGTGGTTCCCTGTTCCATACCACCAGCTTGATGGTCGCTCACTCGATGTGACCCAGCGGTCAGTTTTGGAGACCTAGCATGCCTAACAGGCGCTGCGCCGGAATATAACCCGGCAACACTTTACCATCATCAACGTAGATGGCGGGGGTACCGGCGATTTCCAGGCGCTGTCCCAGTTGGTAATGGGATTCCACGGGATTGGCGCAGGTTTTCATGTCGAGCTTGCCACCGGCCTTGGCGATACCTATCGCCTTGACGCGATCCTTAGCGCACCATACGGCCACGGCACGCCGGTGACTCTCACTGTTGAGACCAGCCCGCGGGAACATTAAATAACGTACCTTTACACCATGTTTATTGAGCTCCGGCACGTCGAGATGAAACTTGGCACAATACGGACAATCCACGTCGGTAAACACCGTGAGCGTCCGACGCGGTTTGTCGGGTCCGATCACAATCATATTTTGTTCGCCCACCTCGTCAAGCAGGCGAAGGCGAATTACCCCACGTCGCTCTTCCGTCAAGTTGCTCCGCGATTTTAAATCCACCACGTCGCCCATGATCAGATACTTTCCGTCACTCGTTGTGTAAAAGATTTTCGCGTCAAATTCAATTTCATACATTCCGGAAACAGGCGAAGGTTTGATCGTTGCCGATTTGAGCTCGGGGAAAGATCGCACGAGATCCGCTTTGATCTGATTCAAATCCTGTCCATTGGCGGCGATCGAAACAGAAATTGTCAGGCTGGCAATGATAAGTAAGAAAATTCTCAACATGAAATAGGTTCTCGCTGGTCTGGAAGTTATTGGCCGCATCTAGTCCGGTCATGATCATACTGGTCGGACGCGCCCGGTGCCAGCGTTTGACGGTGATAAATGATTTCGGTTCGTCTTATTTCACCGTCCGTTCCGCCTCCTGAACGATGCGCGTCATGGGAATGATGCTGTCGGGATTGAGCGAGATGGACCCGATCCCCTGTTGCACCAGCCAGGTGGTTATTTCGGGGTAATCCGATGGTGCCTGTCCGCAAATTCCGATGTATTTGTTTAGCTTGCGGGCTGCCTGAATCGCCTTCTCCATGAGTTTCAGTACCGCCGGATTGCGCTCGTCGAAACCGGTAACCAGCCCGGAATCGCGGTCAACGCCGAGGGTCAATTGGGTCAGGTCATTGGAGCCGATGGAAAAGCCGTCAAGAAGCTGGAGGAATTCCTCCGCCAGCAAGGCATTCGCCGGTATTTCGCACATGAGATAGACCTTGAGCCCGGCTTTACCGCGTTCAAGCCCTTGCTCGCGCATCGCCTCCAGCACCTTCTTGACCTCATCCACACTGCGTGCGAAAGGAATCATGACGGTGACATTATCCAGCCCCATATCTTCGCGCACTTGCCTGAGTGCCATGCATTCCATGGCAAAGCTTTCGCGGAAAGAGTCAGAGTAATAACGCGAGGCCCCGCGCAGACCCAGCATGGGATTTTCTTCCTTCGGTTCGAACCCAGCGCCACCGAACAGGGAGGCATATTCGTTGGATTTGAAATCGCTCAGACGCACGATGACCGGCTTGGGATGGAACGCAGCAGCAATGGTGCCGATACCCTCGGCCAGACGAGTTATGAAGAAAGTTCGGCGGTCGGCATAACCGGCCGTGAGACGGTCTATCTGCTTCTGCTCCTCCTTGCCGAGCTTGTCATATTCCAGCAGTGCACGGGGATGCACCTGAATGCTGTGATTGATGATGAATTCCAGGCGCGCCAAACCCACTCCATCACTTGGCAGAAAAGAGTGCTCGAAAGCCTGGTCAGGATTCCCGAGGTTCATCATGATTTTCGTGCGTGGCCGTAGTGCGGAATCCAGCGATATCCGTTCGACCCGGAACTTTTGCTCGCCCTCGTAGACATTACCGGTATCGCCTTCGGCGCAGCTCACCGTCACCGGGGCACCAGTGCCGATGACCTCAGTGGCATCGCCACAGCCCACGATGGCCGGGATTCCCAGTTCACGCGCTATGATGGCGGCATGGCAGGTGCGCCCACCGCGGTTAGTGACGATCGCGGCAGCGGTTTTCATCACCGGCTCCCAGTCAGGATCGGTCATGTCCGTCACCAGGACTTCCCCGGTGCGAAGCTGTGCCATGTCTGATGCCTGCAGGATCACATGCGCGAGTCCACTGGCGATGCGACGGCCAACGCTTTTGCCTGAGGCAAGCAGCTTGCCACGCCCTTCCAGGGAATAGACCTCATAGACATCACGTGCCTCGCGCGAGCGCACCGTCTCGGGTCGAGCCTGTACGATATAGAGCTTCCCATCCACGCCGTCCTTGGCCCACTCGATATCCATGGGTCGGTCCTGTTTCGCGATCCGTGAATAATGCTGCTCAATCCTGATGGCAAACCGTGCAAGTTCCAGCACTTCGTCATCCGTCAGGGAAAACCGCTGACGATCCGCCTCCTCGACAGGGATATTCCGTGTAGGGTTCCCGTCGGAAGAATGCTGCGCATAAATCATCTTGATGGCCTTGCTACCGAGGTGGCGTTTGAGAATAGGCCGCTTGCCGGAAAGCAATGTTGGCTTGAAAACATAAAACTCATCAGGGTTGACCGCTCCTTGCACGACATTCTCGCCGAGACCGTAGGAGGCATTGATGAAAACCACATTGCGGAAGCCCGTTTCGGTATCCAACGTGAACATCACTCCGGAAGAGGCAATATCGGAACGCACCATCTTCTGGACACCAATTGAGAGGGCAACCAGCTCATGTTCAAAACCCTGGTGCACGCGATAGGAAATCGCACGGTCGTTATACAGGGAGGCAAAAACGCGACGACAGACGGTAATCAAGCTTTCGACGCCGCGGATATTGAGGAAAGTGTCCTGTTGGCCGGCAAAGGAGGCATTCGGCAGATCCTCGGCCGTGGCGGAACTGCGTACAGCCACCTCCGGTTCCGATCCACTTCCACCTGCCAGATTTCTATAGGCCGCTGTAATCTCTTCGATCAGATCCGGCGGCATGTTGGCACCGAATATCCACCCTCGAATTTCGTCCCCCGCCCGCTCGAGTTGCGCAAGATCATTTGAGTCGACGCCGTGCAAGGTTTTGCGGATTCGATCAGTGAGTTGATTGTGTTCGAGGAAATGCCGATAGGCCTCGGCAGTGGTGGCAAATCCATCCGGGACCCGAACTCCCTCTGCGCTCAAGTGGCGAAACATTTCGCCAAGAGACGCGTTTTTGCCTCCGACCTCGGGGACATCGTTCATCCCCAATTCGGAAAATGTGCGGATATAACGCATATCGAGCCAGCAAAATAGCGCATGTAAGGGGGATTTCCAATAGAACTCTTACTCATGGGGAACTTCTAAGTGTTAAGCTGCTTCCAATTAAAAGAACCGGTATTTTCACGATGAACCCCTCCATGACGGAATTCATGCTCAATCACGAACCCGCGATACGCCTGGGCTTCTTCTTTGGAATCCTGTTACTCATGGCTGGCTGGGAATATTTGACTCCGCGTCGCCGCCTGTCACAACCCAAACCGTCCCGCTGGGCTAATAACCTGGCGATTGTATTTCTCAACTCGATCCTGCTGCGGTTGCTTTTTCCGCTCGGAGCCGTAGGCATGGCGCTTTTCGCCGAACAGAACGGTTGGGGCCTGTTCAACTACTTTGATGTGTCAGTTCTGACGGCAATTCTTGTTTCAGTGGTTGCCCTGGATTTTTTCATTTATCTGCAGCATGTCATGTTTCATGCTATTCCGGCATTCTGGCGTCTGCACCGCGTGCATCATGCCGATCTCGATTTCGATGTCACCACCGGCGCGCGTTTTCACCCGATAGAAATTATCCTTTCGATGCTGATCAAGTTTGGTGCGATTCTGGTATTGGGAGCGCCCGTGCTGGCAGTTATCATCTTCGAGATATTGCTCAGCAGCTCTTCGATGTTCAATCACAGCAACATTCGCCTGCCACTTGGTCTGGATCGCATTCTTCGAGGAGTGATCGTGACACCCGATATGCATCGGGTGCATCACTCCATCCTTGACCATGAAACCAACAGTAATTTTGGTTTCAATCTCTCATGGTGGGATCGCCTGTTCGGGACCTATCGCGACC
The DNA here is from genome assembly GCA_029863005.1 of Gammaproteobacteria bacterium. Taxonomy (GTDB): domain Bacteria; phylum Pseudomonadota; class Gammaproteobacteria; order Acidiferrobacterales; family Sulfurifustaceae; genus Sulfuricaulis. Next base: position 18,583 of record JAOTWF010000035.1, read on the forward strand.
AGCCACAACATGGCCATCAGAAAATGACCATCGGCATTCGCGAATTTCGCAAACCGGCACAGGCGGACCGGTTATGGGGAATGCTGATCATTCCCTTTATCGGCAAGGTGACCGGTTATGCTATTAATCGTCGTCGTTGGAATTCCTCAAAATGAAAGCCGCGCTCTGGGGGCGAATTATCCTCGCACTGCTGCTGGCCACCGGCATTCTCGTGGCTTATCTCTACCGTGATTTTCTGAGCTTTGAAATACTGGATAACACGATCAAGGAAGCAGGCTTGTGGGGACCGCTCATTTTCATGCTGATTTATGCCACGGCCACCGTATTGTTCCTCCCGGGCTCCATCCTCACACTCGCGGGAGGCGCGCTGTTCGGTCCGCTGGCCGGGACACTGTACAACCTGACCGGAGCCACAATTGGAGCCACACTTGCATTCCTGGTCGCTCGCTATCTTGCCTCTGAATGGGCGGCGCGCAAGGCCGGCGAGCGCGTGAAACTGTTGATGAAGGGAGTGGAAGACGAGGGATGGAGATTTGTGGCATTTACCCGGCTGGTTCCTTTATTCCCGTTTTTTATTCTCAATTATGCATTGGGACTGACCCGTATCCGCATCGCACATTATATTTTTGCCACTTTTGTATTCATGCTTCCCGGAGCCTTTGCCTTTACGTATCTTGGCTACGCCGGACGTGAAGTCGCTGAGGGTGGTGAAGGAACGATACAGAAGATTCTGATCGCCTTGGCACTCGTGGCAGCCATCGTTTTTCTACCGCGTTTCATCAAGCGTTTGCGCCGGAGCGCGAAGCATGAGACATCTCCTTAAGCTATTTGAGTAATCTGGCATAAAAATAAATACAACAACCGTGCGTTCGAATTCCATCAAATGGATGCCGTCTCTTTTGATCATGGTCAGCGGCGTGATCCCGTCCACAGCAGAGGCTGCCTCCGACGTTATTCCTCTTTACAGTTTTAACCAGAGTCCGCTAGTTCAAATATACGGTCTTCCGGCACTCGGGTCGGCGCGGGTATTGGAACAAGACAAAGTAGACGTATCGCTCCAGATACAAATTGCGAATAATTCCACAGATGCATTGAACAACGTCGAATATCTCGTGCTGGATGGGGAAACACACAGGCTGACGCTGGTATTCCGTCAGGGATTGGTCAACGGATATGAATGGGGCGTGGAGTTACCTTATCTCTCGCATAGTAGCGGGTTCATGGACAATTTCATTGAGGACTGGCACCGGACTTTTGGTTTACGTCAAGGTAATCGCCTCAGCATACCTCCCAATCTGATCAATTATCATTACAGCAGGAATGGCACTGAGCTTGTCAACGTCTCCCGATCCACGAAAGGAATTGGGGATATACGCCTCTCCAGCGGCATGCAGCTTTCGCACAGTCTGGGGGAAAGAAACGTGGCATTGCGTGCTAGTTTAAAAATACCGACGGGCGAGAGCGCTGATCTTCTCGGGAGCGGCAGCACCGATCTGGCCTTGTGGTTAAGCGTGGCACCCGGCACCAAAACAGCTGATTCCTGGCGCGGATACGGCGGAGGGGGAATATTATTGCTGACGGATGGAGACGTCTTGCCGGACCAGCAGAGAAATTACGTGGCTTTTGGGAATATCGGCCTGTCCTATCGGATCATTCCTTCGCTAACGGCCTACGTTCAACTGGATGCCCACAGTGCGTTTTATAGAAACAGCGACTTTCGGCAACTCAACGCCACTGCCTTTCAGGGTTTGCTGGGCGTCTTGTGGGAGTTTACGCCAGGGAAATATGCAGGATTTTCAATTTCGGAGGATTTGACAGTGGATGCTTCACCGGACTTTGGTGTCAATCTGTCGGTGTCATTTTCATTTTAAATTCAATGACCCGGCTTCGAGTCAATCGATTCGAGAAGCTTCTTGAGGCCTTGCTCGAAGGACGTGGAAGGAATGCTCTTGAACGTCTGCTTCAACCGCGAAATATCGGCACAGGAATCCAGGATATCGCCAGAGCGCGCGGGCTCGTGATGTCTTTCGATTTTCTGCCCCGACAATTTCTCAAGATTATCCAGAAGTTCAAGGAGTGAGTGGCGCTTGCCGGTGCCAACGTTGAAGATGCCGCCTGTCCCGGATGATTCCTCCAGCGCCTCGACCAGCAGGTCAACCAGATCTGACACATATACAAAATCGCGCGTCTGCTTTCCGTCTCCAAACACCGTCACCGGCTTATGGCTCATGAGCCGATCTACGAAAATACTGATTACCCCTGAGTAAGGGGATGACGGATCCTGGCGCGGTCCGTAAATATTGAAAAACCGGAAGGAAGTCGAGGCAAGTCCGAGCCTGTTGAAATAATCAAGAAGACTTTCTTCTCCCGCCAGTTTGTCAGCGGCATAGGGAGATAACGGGTTAGGGATGGTGTCCTCCGATACGGGAATTTCAGCGGTATCCCCGTAAACGGCGGCGGAACAGGCATAAAGAAACCGCTTGACGACATTCTTGCGCGCTGCTTCCAGAAGATTGATGGTTCCGTCAAAATTCGTTTGATGCGTGGTAACGGGATCGTCAATGCTGGCCTGCACGGAAGCCACGGCGGCCAGATGCACCACGGCATCCATGCCCTGCATCAACTCATTGACCAGGGCGGCATTACGGATATCTCCCTGGATAAATTGAAGGTCTCCATGCGTTACGGGGAGATTTTCATATTTCCCCGTGGAAAGATTGTCGAACACGAATACCGAATGTCCGCGCTTCAATAATCGTTCAGTCAAATGCGACCCGATAAACCCGGCTCCACCCGACACGAATACCTGCATTGCTCAAATTCCTCCCTTTATAACCCGCCGTGCTAACCTGATAGTGCCAGGGCCACTTTTTTGCAGAAACAGGATTTCAAATCTACAATATGTATATCTATTCCGCACCCGATACTTTCATCAGAAAACAATAAAGAAACCCTGAATCAGCCATGAATATCCTTGTGTGTGGTGGCGCCGGTTATATCGGCGCCCATATGTGCCAGCAGCTGGCGGCATCCGGTCATCGCGTATTCGTCTTTGACAATCTGTCTACCGGCCATATTGAGGCCGTGCGCTGGGGCGAGCTCATCCAGGGCGATCTCTTGATTAAAGATGACGTTAATCGCGCTTTCAAAGAGAGAGCCTACTCCGCTGTCATGCACTTCTCGGCAAAGTCGCTGGTCGGTGAATCCATGCTGCGCCCGGACCTTTATTTTCAGAACAATGTAGCGGGAACGCTGAATCTGCTTGAGGCCATGGTTCAGCATGATGTAAAGGCTTTAATCTTTTCATCCAGCGCTTCAGTTTTCGGTATCCCAAAATATTCGCCG
>JAOTWF010000036.1 GCA_029863005.1 Gammaproteobacteria bacterium
TCGGGATTGGCGAAGTTGCAGATAATTACATCGTAATGCGCGGTGCGTATGGCCTTGACCACTTCCTCGGTAAGCCTCGGCGCGCTCATTTCAGGCTTGAGATTGTAGGTGGGAACATCTGTCGGCGAGGGAATCAACAACCGGTCCTCGAACTCGAACGGGGTTTCGACGCCGCCATTGAAGAAAAAGGTCACATGGGCGTATTTTTCCGTCTCGGCAATGCGCAGCTGGTGCCGGCCGAGGCTCGCCAAGTAGGAACCCATCACGTTGTGCAGGCGTTCCGGTGGGAAGGCGACCGGGATGTGAAATTCAGAATTGTATTCGGTCAGGCTCACGAAAGCGCCGAGCCTGGGAACGATCTCACGCTGGAAGGCATCGAAGTTTTTTTCGATGAAGGGGCGTGTGATTTGACGTGCGCGATCGGAACGGAAATTCATGAAAATCACGACGTCGCCGTCGGAAATGCGTGCCGGCTCCTCGCCCGGCGGCAAAATGGCCGTGGCCTTCACGAATTCATCGGTTTCACCGCGGGCATAGGCCATCTCCAGCGCCTCCAGCGCGGTGGGGGCATTAAATTCGGCCTTGCCCTGTGTCATCAGGTTATAGGCCGCCTGGATGCGCGGCCAGCGGTGATCACGGTCCATGGCATAGTGACGTCCGATGATCGAGGCAATGTGTCCGTGCTTCAGAGAAGTGAATTTCTCCTGCATGGCCTTAATCGAGGCCGTCGCACTTTGAGGCGGTGTGTCACGGCCGTCGAGAAATGCGTGGAGAAAGAGCCGGGAGGTCCCACGCTTTGCCGCCAGTTCGGCGATGGCTTGAATATGATCTTCGTGGCTGTGTACGCCGCCGGGGGAAAGCAGCCCCATGATGTGCACGGCCTTGCCAGTCTTGACCGCCAGATCAATCGTATCGGTAAGCGTTTTGTTGGTGAAAAAAGTCCCGGTGCTAATCGCCCGATTGATCCGCGTGTATTCCTGATACACAACGCGGCCAGCACCAAGATTGAGGTGCCCGACTTCCGAATTTCCCATCTGGCTGGACGGCAGGCCCACCGCGGCTTCCGAGGCGTGGATCAGGGTGTGAGGATACTGCTTCCAGAACCTGTCCCAAGAGGGTTTTCGCGCCGCCGCGATGGCATTGTGCCGCGTCTCCTGACGGTAGCCCCATCCATCCAAAATGATGAGAACCAAGGGTTTAGGGATAAATGTCATGCTTAAATAAGTGAAAGACTTAAAATATTGGTTATTCAGCCTTTTCAAAATTACTAATATTGTATAATGTTTTCGCTCGTGTATCAGCAGATTGCCCTGTATGGCTGTTAAGGCGCGGGCAACAAGCGTTTTATGAGGCCAAACTGAAATGACCGCTACCGCAGAAAAAGTAGAAGATTTTCTGATCACCAACGAAGAAGACATTCTTCTTGCTTCCCGATCCCTGAAAGCCATGGCGCACCCATTGCGCCTGAAAATCCTCTGTATCTTGGGGGGCAGTTCCGAGGTCAGCGTTCAGGATATCGTCGAACAAGTAGGAACCTCGCAAAGCAACATTTCCCAGCATCTTTCCATCCTGCGTGACAAGGGAATTCTGGCCTCCCGCAAGGACGCCAACAAAGTTTATTACCGGATCGGTGATCAAAAAATCCTCCAGTTGATCAGTTCGCTGCGTGATGCCTTCTGCAGCACAGGCCATCGGTGACCAGGCTGTCAGAGCCTCCATTTCCCGAAATTTACCCAACCGCCGATCCTGCCGTCCGGGATTGTAAGATCTTCATGAACTCGGACTTATAACAATGATGAATATTACTCTCCGCGGGATAGACAGTTAAAAAATGACTCAGTTCGTAGTGGAAAATTGGTATCTGTTTGTAGCGCTCGGCGTGATTCTATTTCTCCTGCTGTCCGGCCCCGTCAGTCAACAGATCTATGGGATCAAAAACGCCAATGCTGCGCAGACGGTACAACTCTTGAATCGCGAGAACGGTGTTGTGGTCGATGTGTGTGAACCCAAGGAATTCAGTACCGGCCACATCCCGAATGCGGTTAACCTGCCACTGTCGTCCCTGAAAAACCGGTTGCCCGATCTGCAGAAATATAAAGACAAGCCCATCATTGTGAGTTGCCGCACCGGGAACCGCTCCTTGAAGGGGGCGGTCATCCTTCGCAAGCATGGATTTGCCACGGTATACACTCTCGCTGGCGGGTTGCAGGGTTGGGAGCGGGACAATCTCCCGGTGGAAAAGTGATGGTGGCAAAAATCCTGATATACAGTGCACGCTTCTGCCCTTATTGCCGTATGGCGGAGAGGCTGTTGGCGACGAAAGGAGTCGAGTTCGAAAAAGTGATGGTGGATGAAAACCCGGTTCGCCGTGACGAGATGATACTTCGCGCGGGACAGACCAGCGTCCCACAGATCTTTATTGACGACATCCACGTTGGAGGATTTGCGGAATTGGCGGGATTGGAGCGCACGGGGAAACTGAATGTGCTGTTGGAGTAATGTATTTTTCAAAAGGTAAAGCGAGGGCGAGATGGTGGAATCCGGAAAGGAAGCGAATGTCGTTTTTAACGTTGAGAAAATTTATATCAAGGATGTATCCTATGAAGCACCAAGTGTACCCTTGATCTTTTCCCAGTCGCAGGACGCGGCGGCAGAGATTGGCGTGCAACTTGGCATTGATCACGGTGCCTTGGCCGCAGAGCAAGGATTGTATGAAGTGGTGTTGACGGTCACCGCTACCGCCAAACGCGATGCTAACAATATTTTTCTTGTGGAAATTAAACAGGCAGGCATTTTTCGTCTCAGTGGACTTAACGAAGCAACGTTACAGCGCGCTTTGGAAATCAATTGCGCCTATGTCCTGTTGCCCTTTGCGCGTGAGGCCATGAATAATCTTGTCGAAAAAGGTGGTTTTCCTCAAATGCTGATCACCCCGATCAATTTCGAGGCATTGTACGAACAGAAATTGCCAGCCCGAACGAAACAGCAAAATATCAATTGATCGGTAATTCTCAGGTTTCTTTTCTGCCGAAAAACAGAATACGACGAAGGCAGTGATTATTTTCTCCAGCGGCTATATCCGCTTTTTTCAGATTACTCAAATGGAGATGATAAAAGGATGTTATCTGGAGAAGATAAAAGCGTGGTTGTCTTGGGCGCTGGATCCTGGGGGACGGCATTGGCCCTGTTGCTCGCGCGCAATAATCACACCGCTTTATTATGGGGTAATGACCCTTCTTTTCTATCGCGGCTGGAAAAAGAGCGACAGAACAAGACCTATCTTCCGGATTTTTCCTTTCCCGCAAACTTGCGAATCGCGAACTCGCTGGATGAGGCAGCCCGATCATCCTCGCGTTTCCTGCTGGCCGTTCCCAGCCATGCGTTTCGTGCCAGCGTTACATCCTTACAGCCACTGATTTCCGATAAGAGTGTTTTGGCCTGGGCGACCAAAGGATTGGAACCCGGCAGCGGAAAGCTTTTAAGCCATGTGGCGTCAGAGGTATTGGGTAACCAGCGTTCGCTGGCCGTTGTGTCGGGGCCTACGTTCGCGCGCGAAGTGGCGCTGAACTTGCCTTCGGCGTTGACCGTGGCCTCTGAGCGCGAAGCCGTGGCGGAAGAGGTCGCCTCGTGGATAAGGAATGAGCGTGTGCGGGTCTACACCAGCAAAGATGTCGCCGGAGTCCAGCTGGGCGGTGCCATCAAGAATGTCATGGCCATCGCCGCAGGCATCAGCGACGGGCTCGGATTCGGATCCAATGCCCGGGCGGCGCTCATTACCCGTGGACTGGCCGAGCTTACGCGTCTTGGCGTCTCCATGGGCGGACTGAAGGAAACCTTCATGGGACTGACTGGTGCCGGCGATCTAATACTGACATGTACCGATGATGCTTCGCGGAACCGACGCGTCGGCCTGGCTCTCGGACAGGGAAATAAATTGCCTGACATACTCGCCGTGCTCGGACAAGAGGCCGAAGGTGTGGCCACCGCGCGCGAACTGTTCCAGCTTGCCAGAAAATTAAAAGTTGATATGCCGATCACGACGCAGGTATATCGCGTCCTCTACGAGAAGCTTTCGCCGCAAGCGGCGGTGGAGGCATTGCTCAGTCGCGAGCCAAAGCAGGAGTAAATGTGCCCTCCGTGTTCGACTGGACATATCAGTAGCCCTACTCGCTTCGCTCGTTCGTCCTGACAAATAAACTATTTCCCGCCGCTGAATCCCAGTTTGCGCCAGGCTTCATAAACCGCCACGGCCACCGCATTCGAGAGATTCAGGCTACGGTTATCGGGCAAAAGCGGTAATCGCAATCTGTGCTGCTCCGGGAGGGAATCCAGCAGGGCCTGGGGCAACCCGCGCGTTTCTGGCCCAAACAACAGGGCATCGTTCTCCTGGTAATTCATCTCCGTATACAGCCGCTGTGCACGAGTGGAGAAGGCCAACAGGTGCGATGGTTTTATTTGCTCCAGAAAAGACTCCAGGTTTGAATAAATTCGCACCTTCGCCCACTCGCGGTAGTCCAGCCCCGCGCGCCGCAATTTCCTGTCTTCCAGCCTGAAGCCCAATGGCTTAATCAGGTGCAGATGCGCACCGGTGTTTGCGCACAGGCGCATGATGTTACCGGTGTTTGGCGGAATTTCGGGTTGATAAAGCACGACATGCAGCATGCGGATTGGTCTCTCTTATCCATGTGTATTGCCTGGTGTTTCACAACGGATTGTATATAAGAAGGGAAGGAGTCCACAGCCCGGGCGCTATCGTTCAAGGAGGAACGTGCACATGCCGAGCAGAAGAAAAACAGCCAATTTGCCCTCGGTCCATGCCAGCACCTTGTTTTATATCTGTGCGCTCATGCCAGCGCTGTTGTTCAAGGGCCCGCAAATCGAATTCTTCGCCATCACTCAGGTGGTGCTGATGCTGTGGCTGGGCTGGGTCGTCCTGCGTTCTCATGATTCGGGATTGCGCATTCCCCAAACCCCGTTGGCGATCAGCCTGACTCTGTTTTGGCTGTGGCTTGCGTTGTCTCTTACGGGGAGTCTGGCGCCCACCACAAGCGTGATCAATTTCTGGTGGGTCGGGAGCCTGGTTCTGGTGTTCTGGCTCTATACCCTGACGCCGGATCGCGACACTTTATGGTCACATGCCGCCGCCATTCTATTGATATTGGGCGTGGTGATGGGACTGATGGGAGTCTATCAAGTGCTCCTGCTGGAGCAACCGGCCCGCTCTGTTTTCGAGACGCGCAATACGCAAGCTGCATTTCTTAATCTCGTGGCCGTGCCAGCTTCGGCGTATCTGTTGATGTTTATGAGCGGCAAAAGCTTATCCCGCCAGCATGTCATTCTGTTGTGCGTTTTTCTATATATATTGTTTTTTTCCATTTTTATGACTGCCAGCCGGGGCGCCACGCTGAGTCTTAGTTTGAGCCTGGGATTATTGATTGCACTTACATACCGTCACGTGCCCTGGCGCGCGACCGCGCTGCTTATGATGTTGGCTCTCTTCGCTTTTTTATCCACAGAAATTTCTCTCGCTGGAGGGGAATTGAGGCAACGTCTCCCTCAATTGATGCAGGACACGCCGCGAATGATGATCTGGGAGTCTTCTTGGAATCTGCTGCAATCCGCGCCATGGCATGGCATCGGTTTGGGCCTGTTTTATCTTGCCTATCCCGCATTCCGCAATCCGATGGACAGTTCCGGTGGTTTTTTTGCGCATAATGATTACCTCCAAATCTGGATCGAAACTGGTCTGCCGGGCCTGCTCCTGCTGATATCGGTATTGGGATCCTGTCTGTGGCTAATGTGGCGAGTATTGCGTAAGGCGGACAAGAACACACGCTTGGAAGTTACGGGTCTTTTTTGTGGATTGATGGCGGTGGCCAGTCACAGTATCGTGGATTTCAATCTTTATATTCTGTCCATCATGATGGTTTCGGGCCTTGTGATGGGGCGATTTCACGATCTGGCCGCGAGAGAATTGAAGGTATCATCGTTTCATCTCCGTCCTTCCAGGTTAGTGGGTAAACAGGCGTATTCCATCGTAATAATTCTCCTGATGCTCATGCCAATTTTTTACTTTGTTGCATTGGGAATGGCCAATTCTTATTACGACAAGGGATTGTCGCAGGCTCGGGTCGGAAAACTGCAAGAGTCAGATATGAGTCTCGCCACCGCGCACCGTCTGACCCCCTCGGACGATCGTAGTCTGATTGCTCACGCCGATCTGTACCGACACGCGATTTCTATTCTTCCCGATGAAGATCGGTTGGGAAAAAAAGCCTTGTACGAGCAGGCGCTTCAGTTTCTGGACGAGGCACAGTCCGCCAATTCCCTGCGGGCATTGACGTTTGTCATCCGGGGCAGGCTTTATCAGCAAAATCTTGACCTGGTAGGCGATGCGGGATACCAGCTTGCTTCGGAATCTTTTCAACAAGCTCTGGCGCTTAACCCCCTTCTGTTTCAGGGCCGGATGGATTATGCCAATCAGCTGCTACAGCAAGGAAAAAAGGAGGAAGCACTCCGGGTTATGGATGAAGGGGCACAGTTCTACTATCACCCCATCCCGGAGCTGATCCCATTCTATTTTCTCACCGGGAAACTGCGGCGTGAGGCCGGCAGGGTGGAAGAGGCGGTTGCCGTTGAGAAAATGGCCCAGGAGCTGGAAACGCGAACAAAATCGAGCTATTTCCTTCGGGGATTCTGATCAGAGATCAGTCGGCACTGCCTGGAAGCTGGCTTGGTATTTGCAAGGTATTAACAGGAGTTTGACCATTTTCTGGGCATTAGCGGGTTCAGCGTCAACGTCACACGACATTGTGGATCGGTGATACCGATTTGCATGGTCTATATTGGTTGTAAGTTCAGTATTTTCAGGACATTAGGACACTGTTCCGAATCCGGAGCCAGCAGCGGGTTGAGAGGGATGCACGATGGCAACGATTACCGAAATGAAGCCCAAGAAGATTCGCATCGGCGATTTGCTGATTGCAAACAAAGTCATTTCACAGGAACAACTCAATACAGCGCTTGCAGACCAGAAGAAGAGCGGACGCAAACTGGGCCGTGTGCTGGTGGAGAACGGCTTCCTCTCCGAGGATCAACTGCTCACTTTCCTGTCTCAACAACTCAATATTCCTTATATTGACCTGCGACGCTATCACTACAAACCCGAAATCGTCCGCCTGATTCCTGAAACGCACGCCCGCCGCTTTCGTGCCATCGCGCTGGAAGACAGCCGCGAAAGTCTGCTGGTGGGCATGGCCGACCCCACCGACATCTTTGCCTACGATGAATTATCACGCGTGCTGCGCCGCAACCTGCGCTTTGCCGTGGTCAAGGAATCCGAGCTGTTAAAGACGATCGATCGGGTCTACCGCCGGACTGAAGAGATCAGCGATCTGGCGCAGGAACTCCAGCAGGAATTGGCGGCGCAAGGCGGTGTCGATTTGACCGCCCTGGCGGAAGCCGAAGGCCTCACCGATGCGCCGGTCGTCAAGCTGCTGCAGAGCATGTTCGAGGATGCCATCCAGATCAATGCTTCGGATATTCATATCGAGCCGGATGAAAAGGAACTGCGAATCCGTTTTCGTCTTGATGGCGTGTTGCGTGTGCAGACGATTGCGGACCGGCGTATTGCCAGTGCGCTGGTGTCGCGTGTGAAGTTGATGGCGAACCTCGATATCTCTGAGAAACGGCTCCCTCAGGATGGGCGCAGCAATGTGCGTATCCGCGACAAGAGCGTGGACGTCCGTATATCAACCATGCCGGTACAGTATGGCGAATCCGTCGTGTTGCGATTGTTGAATCCTTTCAGTGGCGTGCTTAGCCTGGAGCAGGTTGGCATGCCGAAGAATCTTCTCGAGCGTTTCCGTCGTTTGATTCACAACCCTAACGGCATGGTCCTGGTGACTGGCCCGACGGGTAGCGGCAAAACCACGACACTTTATGCGGCGCTCAAAGAACTGAATAAACCCGAGCACAAGATTCTGACCGTCGAGGATCCGGTGGAATACCGGCTGGCCGGTATCAATCAAGTCCAGGTCAATACGCGAATCGAGCTGACTTTCGCGCGCGTGCTTCGGTCCATGTTACGTCAGGACCCGGACATCATTCTGGTGGGTGAAATGCGCGACCAGGAAACCGCGGAAATCGGCCTGCGCGCCGCCATGACCGGCCACCTCGTGCTTTCCACCCTGCATACCAACGATGCCGTTTCCACCGCGTTGCGCCTGACCGACATGGGCGTCGAGCCGTTCATGGTGGCGGCTTCGCTACGCGGAATCATTTCGCAGCGCTTGGTGCGGCGCATCTGCGAATCCTGTGCGGAACCTTATGATCTCCCAGCGGCGCAGTTGGCTATTGTGCGCGCCGAAGCCGGTGACAAGGCGGACCAGCTTAAATTCAAGCGTGGGCGCGGATGCAGCCACTGCAACGGCACCGGTTACCAGGGCAGAATCGGCGTGTTCGAATATTTGGAAATGGACAATTCACTGGTGGAGGCCTTGCATTCAAAAGACACCGGGAGATTCGAAGCAGCGGCAAGACAGCAGCCGGGATTCCAGACTTTGCGTCGCAGCGCCATCATCCTCGCCGCACAAGGCCTGACCACCATGGACCAGGTGGTGCGCGCGACCTATTCGTTGGAAGAGTAGTTTTGTGCCGAGACAAGCAAAGTAAGGCTACTGGTCTTATCTCAGGACGAACGAAGTAGGGCTGCCACTTTTATGTCAGAACGATCACAGTAGGCCTACATTTATGCCGTTATTTCAGTACAAGGGACGCAATCAGCGCGGCGAGGCGGTGCGGGGCCATCTCGAGGCCGTATCATCGGATGCCGTGGCGGCGCAGCTAATGAACAGCGGTGTGATACCGATTGATATCGGGGTCACGCAAGCGCGCGAAGACATATTCGGGGCCTTCAAGTCGCGCCTGGCCGCCGGCACCCGGATTACCCTGACTGATCTGTCGCTCTTCAGCCGCCAGATGTACACCTTGCTCAAGGCCGGCGTACCCATCATGCAGGCCTTGCGCGGACTTCGCGATTCCACGCAGAATCCGGCGCTGGCCAAGGTCATCATTAGTATCGGAGAAAGCCTCGATACGGGTCTGGATCTGACCAGTGCCCTGCGACGTCATCCGAAGGTGTTTTCCCCGCTATATGTCAACATGGTTCAAGTGGGTGAGACCACGGGTAGTTTGCAGGAAGTATTTTTGCAACTCGCGACTTACCTGGAACGTGAAAAGGACACCCGTGATCGCATCAAGTCGGCGACGCGTTATCCCATTTTCGTCGTGGCGGCGATTTTTATCGCCATCTTCATTATCAATCTCTTCGTCGTTCCAACTTTCGCCAAGGTTTATGCCGGCTTCAAAATCGAACTACCGTTGGCTACCAAGATCCTCATTGCCACATCGAATTATACCGTCGCCTATTGGCCGGTGATTGTGATCGGGGTGATCACCGCGATTTTCTCTATCCGTTACTACATCCGAACACCGGAGGGACGCTATCGTTGGCACAAGATGAAGTTGGGCATCCCGGTGGTCGGCAAGGTAATTTACAAGGCCACCTTGGGAAGGTTCTCCCGCGCCTTGGCGGTAATGATGAAATCCGGCGTGCCGCTGGTGCAAGGCATGACTGTGATCAGCCGCGCCGTGGATAATGACTATATCAGCGAGCGCATCGTTCAGATGCGAGACGGCGTCGAGCGTGGCGAAACCATCGCACGCACAGCAGCCGCGACGGGTATGTTTCCCTCGCTCGTGATCCAGATGATTTCCGTGGGCGAGGAAACTGGCTCGGTGGACGAGCTGATGTTCAATGTGGCGGAGTTTTACGAGCGCGAAGTGGATTACGACATCTCCAATCTCAGCACCGCTCTCCAGCCAATCCTGATTGTTTTCCTGGCAATCATGGTGTTCATCCTGGCCCTGGGCGTGTTCCTGCCGATGTGGGATTTGGTTCAGGTGGCGCGAAAAGGCTAGGCAAAATGCCGGTTTCGATCAATTCTAAGAAACTGGACAAGCTTAAAATCGTAACCTACTGTTTTCTTAGGCTGCCATGCTTCATCGAGAAGGAAAAAAAAGTGAGCTGGGGAAACGAGGGCCCGAGAGGTCGGGAGTACGTACAGCATTGCGACAACGGCTTTTCCCTGCTCGAACTGGTTATCGTCATTGTGATCATTTCCGTGCTCATGGTGCTGGCGATGTCACGCTTGTTGGCCCTGCAGGTGGACGCCGAGCGGGTGACGATGGAAATGGTAGCCGGGACGCTTCGTAGCGCGATTGGCATGAAGGTTGCACAAAGTATCGTCAAATCTAGGGTTGATGACCTTCCTCCGCTGGAAGGCGGCAATCCGATGACGTTGCTGGCAGAAACGCCGCCCAACTATCTGGGTGAAAAAGAGGGTGTCGACCCGGAGAAGCTGGAGACCGGGAACTGGTATTTCGACAAACGTGAGAAGGCGTTGGTTTACTTGGTCCGCCACAAAGGTTTTTTCGCCGGCGGACTACCCAACCCCCCGCGGGCGCGCTTCATGCTGAGGCTGGTCTATAGTGATAGAAACGGAAATGGGGTGTTTGACCGGGGCGTGGAACCAGTTGAAGGGCTGCGCCTGAGTCCGATGGAAAAGTATTCATGGTCCCGATAATTACGCGGGCCAGAAGGGCAGGAAATTTATCCTGCCAGGATGCAGTTGAGCAATCTTTAGTAAATTGGAGATTATTTACAATGTCTAAACAGCAAGGCGGCTTCACACTCGTAGAGCTGGTTATTGTTATCGTCATTCTCGGCCTATTGGCGGCCACGGCCCTTCCGCGATTCATCAACATTACCAAAGACGCGCGCATCGCGAGCGTCCAAGGCTTGGCGGGCGGATTGCGTTCAGCCGCTTCTTTGGCCAAGGCGCAGGTTTTGGTCAGCGGCAGCAGCGGCGGCAATATCAGCATGGACGGCGTATCGGTCGCGGTGAATGCCTCGGGCTTCCCGACCGGCGGCGCCGCAGGTGGCATCGTCAGCGCGATGCAGGGAGTTGATGGCTTTACGCCTTCGGGAGCTGACCCAACGACAGTTTTTGAGCCAACCAATGGCGGTGGCGCGAGCTGCCGGGCGACGTACAACGCCAATACCGGGAGTGTCGCTGTTCTCTCAACGGGATGTTGATCTCTGAAGTCTGAGTGATGAGAAAGGAGCAAGATATGCAAGTGCGACAAAAAGGATTTACGCTGATTGAGTTGGTCATCGTCATCGTCATTCTTGGCCTCTTGGCGGCTACGGCCCTGCCGCGGTTCATCAACATCACCCAGGACGCGCGCATCGCGAGCGTTCAAGGTGTGGCAGGTGGTCTGCGTGGCGCGATCTCGTTAGCCAAGGCGCAAGTTCTGGTCAGCGGCAGTGGTGGCGGCACGATCACCATGGACGGTATTTCCGTGTCAGTGAATGCCTCCAGCTTTCCAACCAATGCCCTGGGTGGAATCGAATCGGCCATGCAAGGGACGGACGGCTATAACGTGGCTCACTCACCACCGACTTCAACGTTCCAGCCCACAAATGGCGGCAATGCTAACTGTCAGGCCTTGTATGATTCGAATACGGGTTCGGTGACCGTGTCTTCCACGGGATGTTGATCAGGGCTGATGAATAGAATTATTTTCTGAGAATTGGTGGCCGCTTTCTGGGCGGTCGCCGGACTCAAAACCGGCGCAACCTTGCGAGAGGGGTTGCCAACACAAGGCCGGTGAAACCGCAAAATTGGGGTGCTGGCAGGAGTCAGCGCCCTATTTTTTTGGGTATGAAAGATGATAGTCATCCCAGTCATACGATTAGCTCAATGGCGCGGCTTCACCCTGGTGGAGCTGGTGGCCATTATCGCGCTTCTGGGAATACTCGCCTTTGTCGCTGTCCCGCGCTTTATGAACCAGGGCGCCGTCAATGTCAGCGTCACGGCGGAACAGCTGGCGAACGACATCCGTTACACCCAGTCGCTGGCCATGACCAGCGGCCAGGGGAATCGCATCAACCTCACGTCTGCCACGTATCAGATCACAACCAGCTCCGGCGGTCCCGTGGCGCATCCGGCCACCGCCTCCGCGGCGCCCATCCCCCTGAACAACGTCGCATTGAGTGGTTACAACCCGCCGTTGACGAACAATTATGTCGCCTTTGACGGCAAAGGCATCCCGTACACCGACGTGGCAACAGGGACGGCGCTGGCGGCCAACGCCACGATCACGCTGAGCGGGGGTGGCAACACCCGCACCGTCGTGATCTCGCCGCAAACCGGAAGAGTGATCGTTCCATGATTGACCTGAAAGGACGTGAAACCGGACTTATTCCACGAGGCCAACGAGGCATGACGCTGATCGAGGTGATCGCCTTCATTATTATCGTGGGCCTCTTGGTATCCGGTCTCATCGGCGGTTTCAGCACCACCATGCGCGGCAGCGGTGCGCCCAAGCAGGTGACGCAGGCGTTGCAAGTGGCGCAGGAAAGGATGGAACTGATCCGGGCGCGCAAGGATGTCGTGGGCTTCGCCTGTTTTACCGGGACGCGCTTTGATCCCTGCACTGCCGCGGCACTGGTGGGATCATGTCCGGCGATGCCCGCCTCCGCCCACCCGGCCTGCAATGCGGCAACGACATTCGGCTTCACGGTCACTCCGGTACTGGACGAAACCGGTGCTTGTATGGGTGGGGATGTGAATTACAAATGCATCACGGTCACCGTGACCGATGCCGGTGGCACCAAGCTTTCCGAACTCCAATCCGCGGTGGCGAATTACTGACATGTCGCGTAGCAGGACAAATCGGCTCAAGTCGAATCAACCCAGGTCCGCGCGGTGTGATCGAAGGCATGGTCACGGTTTCACGCTGATCGAGATGGTGCTGGTGATCATCCTCGTGGGAATTGTTTTCAGCATGGGCAGTGTGATGCTGGGGAAGGTCTTCAGCTCCTACAGTGCAAAGCAGGATATTGCCGACGCCGACTGGCAGGCCAAGGTGGCGCTGGAGCGCATTGCACGCGAACTGCGCGCGGTACGCACGCCCACAGCCGCCGATCTGGACGTGGCCTCCACTGCGCAAGTTCGGTTTATCGACACCGATGGCAACGGTGTCTGCTTCTATCGCAATGCCGGGGCCAATCGCATCATGCGCAGCGCCGACGGCCCCGCGACCGCCTGTGGCACGACCAGCCCGCAGATCCTGGCCGACAATGCCACCGCGCTGGCGTTTAGTTATTGGACCAGCGATGGCGCGGCAACGGCGGTGACTGCCAGCGTTTATTACATCACTGTGGACATGACAGTGGTGGAAGGTGTTTACAGCTCCAGTTTTCGCACTAACGTTCGTCCAAGGAATTTCTGATCCCTATGATGCCTTGGAAATCATCACGACTCTGCCTAGTCCCGGCGCATTACCCGGGCCAGCAGCGCGGTTTCCTGCTGA
This sequence comes from Gammaproteobacteria bacterium, assembly GCA_029863005.1. GTDB lineage: Bacteria > Pseudomonadota > Gammaproteobacteria > Acidiferrobacterales > Sulfurifustaceae > Sulfuricaulis. Next base: position 13,441 of record JAOTWF010000036.1, read on the forward strand.
TTACATCGGTGGTGATGATCGTCATCGCGGCCGTGGTGCTGAGCGTGATGGTATTTCTTTCGACGACGGGCAACCAGGCCACGGTGCGCCACCTGAGCTCCAAGCAAGCTCTGTTCATCGCCGAGGCAGGAATCGAAAAAGCGATACGAAATTGGAAACTGAGCCTGAACCCCCCCACGCCTTACACTGGCGAGCCCACTACCCCCTTTGCCAACGGGACGTTCACGGTCACGATCGACTCGACCGATTTTTCCGGCGCGCCGCTGCCGGCGGACCAGCTCCGGTTCATCAGTGTCGGTACCGCGGCCGGTGGTGTTGCCATGCGCGTGGCCGAAGCCATCGCCGGGCCGGAAAACCTGCTGCCATCGGTAGTCAATGCAAATTTCAACCTGGCTCCGCAGACTCCATGTAATTATTTTCCTGCACCACCACCGACCTGCATGCCGACAAGCTGGGTGCTGAATCCGACCCCTGCGCTTGCGTTTCAGCCTTGGGATGAGACTGGCGGTCCTGATGGATCGCGCGCTGCTTACGCGAACAAGCCCTCACCAGGACCCTCGACCGCGACTAGCGCCGGTAACTTAGCGTTTTCCCCGCCGGTTACCGTCTTCGCGCCAGCGACGTTGCAAATGACTTTTGACTTCCGGGTCGTGCGCAGTCCGCCGGGTGGTCCCGGCAATGAATTTGAATTGACCTTCACGCTTTCCGACGGTGTCACGGTCTGGACCTCAATCCCGGCGCCGTTCCTGAGTGGGCATACTGGCACCTACCAGCAGGGGAGCGTGACTTTCAATATCAGCGGCACCGGGCTGGTTTCAATCACCACCTTGTCTTTAAGCATCTTCCTCAAGCCAGGTCGGCCCAAACAGGCCTGGGTGGACAATCTTGTGCTCGGTACCGGCGCCGGACCACCGAACATGGAGATCAAGGCCTGGCGCGAGGATTATCAGTAAATGGATCGCAGCGTGATAAATCCTGCCGCTGGGCCGCGTGGCCAGCGCGGTTTTCTACTGATCACAGCCGTAGTGCTGATTGTTATTGCGGCACTGGTATTGAGTGTCATGGTTTTTCTCGGTGTGACCGCGAACGAGTCCAGTGTCGTCCATTCTCAATCCGGCCAAGCGTTGTTTATTGCCGAAAGTGGCATCGAGTACGAGCAGCGCCAGCTGGCGCGCAATCTGGACTGGTACCGTAGTCCTTCCGATCCCTTTGATGTCACCACGCGAAGTCTGGGAGAGGGATCTTTTTCCATTCAGGCGAGTTTACCGGCAACCATCTTGCGTAACCGCGTTCCGACCACAGGCGCCGTCGCCAACCTTCGCGTCTACAGCACGGACCGGTTTCCGATACCGCCCGCCTGCGGACCCTGCTATCTGCAGGTGGATGATGACATCACGGGTGGCGCGGAGTACATGACTTATACCGGCACCAGCGGTGGCGATACTTTTACCGGCGTCACGCGCAATGTCACGATCGGAACGATCACCGGCGCGGCTGCCGTGCGCGAACGCGGTGATCGTGTCTACCCGGTGACAACGCTCAGCGCCAACCTGGCTAACAGCTGCACCGCGCCCGCGAGTTTCACTGTTGCGGCCAACTCCAAGTTTCTCAGTACCGGAACCATCAACATCGAAGACGAGGAAATCATGTATTCGGGGCTGACCATCACCGGTGGGGTAATGACGCTTACCGGTATTCGCCGCTGTCAGAACGGGACCGCATCGGCCGGGCATAATGCCGGTCGGGCGGTCACGCCGCTGCTGGTGGATGGCAGCGATCCGGACTATGAAGCCGAAGTCCATTCCGTCGGCACCGTGGTCGGTACGGTCCGTCGCGCACGCAAGACTATCCAGCGTTGAGAGGCAACATGAACGCGATCCGGAAAATACTTCCATTCCTGATGATGCCGTTGATGCTCTTGTTGTGGTCCGGCCAGGTTCAGGCGGCGCGTAGTTTTAGCATTAGCCAGACCAACCCGTTATCCGGGTCTCCGCTGGACATGGGCACGACCCAAACCGTGACTTTCCAGATCACCAACACCAGTGGCGGCGGTAATGCCGGCGAACGCATATACGAAATGCGTTTCCGTCTGCCAGGCACCGGCACGGTATTCGATGCCGCTACCACCGCGCCTGTTGGATGGAACCGCACGGCCTTCAGTAGTACTTCGGTGACATTCCGCGCGACGTCGTGGAGCAATGCCATTCCGTCGGGCAGTTTTCTTTATTTTAACCTCGTCATGGTAATGCGCACGACCACGGCCGACGTGAACGAGACATTGCGTGATGCTCGCGCGAGTTACACACTTGATACAAATTTCACAAACGGGATCACCCGCTCCGGACGCACGACGGTTAACAATCCGGGATCGTGGGCCCTGAAATCGCTGCAAATCACTTCGTTCCTGGTGACCGATCTGCTGGGAAACACCTCGGTGGTAGCCGGCAACCCGTTTCGCGTGGTCATTACGGTGCGGAATAATTCGAGCACCACCCAGAACAGCATCATTTCTGCCCCCAATCCGCCAACCATGACCACGTCGCTGTGGACCGGTCCGGTGCCGACCTTGGCCTCCACGACGTACAGCCCCAATCCACTGACGCTCGCGCCGGGCGCGAGCGGAACCATCACCTTCCAGTACAACACCAATTCTGGCAGCGATGGCAATGTTTCATTCGCCGCCTACGTGCGCAATAACACCAACTCGGCCACCTCACGCACGCTGACCTCGAACATTTTTTCAGTCGGCCGGTTCTCCGCGTCGATCAGTGTCACACCAACGTCTCCCACCCCGGGCTGCGAATATGAAGGCAAATTGCTGACAGTGACCATGACACTGACGAATAATTTCCCCTACAACATTATCAATATCACGCCGACATTGACGCCCTCGGTCGGCGCACCCGTGGTGTATCAGTCGGGACCGACCCCGGCGGCGCCGGCGCCGGGCCCGATTACTGCCAGTGGAGGGACTCTTGTATTCACCTGGACATATTTGCTCAGCGGCGGGAATCCCGGCGATCTTTTCAGTTATACCGGTTCTGCCACCGGTACAGGCGTGACAGGAGGCAGTCCGACACGCACGACGCCACCGTCGACGACGGCCAACATCAAGCGCGGGGGATACTCCCCGAGCGTTGGTCCTGTAAGTGCCGGCACCAGCAATGCCGACAGCACCAATGAGATTTTGCGATGGTTGATTACTAATAACGGTTGCGCCGATGTCAAAGCGGTATCGGTGACCATCCCGGCCGGATGGACCGTTGCTGCGACCGACCCCTATTTTTCCTATTCACTCGTGGCGCAGGACAATCCGCCCAATCCGGGCACGACGCAGATTGAAAATGTCTGGACGGTTTCGGGCGCCAATACTGTGGTCTTCACGGCACCGCTGGTCCCGTACAATGTCCTGCCGCTCATCCCGGCCTCGCCCAAACAGGGCGACTTCCGGCTGGTGTTCGCGACTACCCCCGCAGTTTCCGGTACCAGCAATTTCAGCATTCGTATCACCGATACGAATGACGTATTCGTCGACCGCACTACCACGATTACGGTGGACCCGTATAACACAGGCGGGCGCAACGACACCAACAAGGTCAACTGGCGTGAAGTTTTTCAGTAAATAGCCTATTTGCTGCACTGAAGAACACGATTGAACAAGTTCATTTTCATTCACGCGCAAATAACGGGTGCCGATCCCCGTTCAATAAATGGTTAGCGCATAGGGTATGTGACTGATTCTGGCGGCTGAAACATTACCGGAAGCAGACAAAAAATCCGTCACGAATGGAAGGATAAATTCTCTTTTTTCACAGGAATTGGCCTTGTTTTGTGAGGAAAAACCGCATTGACAACAGTGGGTTGGTGGACGATTCTTAACCTAAACCTCAGAAAATCAAGCAATACTGCTGATGTCTGGGGAGTTGGCTATGTTTTTGCATAGTTATAGTTAAGGGATTCATTCGGGATAAGGAGAATTCCCCTGTTACCGTTCCTGAAAAAGAAAATGCTGCCCGGACTGACCGGTATCGGACTGCTGTCGGATGGTCTGTGCATCGCGCGCATCGAGCGCGCGACCGGACGTATGCCGGCGCTGACACTCCTGGATTTCCGTCCTTGGGGTGATCAGGGCCAGGAAAAGGTGTTGGAGCGCGCAGCCGCCGATTATGAACTCGCGCGTTCCCGCTGCACCACGGTGCTCGATGCCAACGAATATTCCCTGCTGTTGACCGAGGCGCCAGACGTGCCGCCGGATGAGCTGCGCGCCGCGATCCGTTGGCGCATCAAGGAGCTGATCGATTTTCACATCAACGATGCCACGCTCGATGTCTTTGAACTCCCGGGCGAAAAAGCCGCGGGACGGGTGCGCTCGATGTACGCCGTGGCCGCGCGCAGCCTGGCCATCCAGAACCGCGCGGACATGATGAGCGCGGCCGGAATAAATCTCGATGTCATCGATATCCCCGAAATGGCCCAGCGCAACCTCGCCTCACTCTTGCCGGAAGAGGCGAGAGGTGTCGTGCTGCTGTCCTTCTCGTCCGCCGGTGGCCTGATCACCATCAGCAAGCAGGGTGATATCTATCTGAGTCGCAACATCGACATTGGTTACGACCTCATGTCGTCATTTCAGGATTCCAACGAATTGTTTGATCGCATTGCGCTTGAAGTGCAACGCTCGCTCGATTACTACGACAGCCACTTCCGTCAGGCGCCCATCTCCACGCTGGCGCTGGCGCCGATGTCGCGCGAAGTCCCGGGATTTGTGGATTATCTCAAGGCCAACCTCAGTGCCAATATCATCACGATGGATCTGACAAAGCTCATGGAATGTGAGGTGGAAGTAAGGCCCGAGCTTCAGGCCGCTTGTCTCACGGTGCTGGGAGCGGCGCTGCGTCAAGAGGAGAGGGCGTTATGAGCCGCAGAGCAGGGGCCACTCGCGAAGCGAGGGGATGCGACCGGCGACCGGCGCCAGACGCCGACAACGGGCGCGAAATTTTTTGGATCAGTTTTCCGGAGGCGGAGCTGTGAGCCAGCAGATTAATCTTTATCAGCCGATTTTCCGCAAGGAAGAGAAGAAATTTTCTACAGTGGCCATGCTTCAGTCGATTGGCCTGGTCGCGATTGGCGTGGTGGCGTTGTATGCCTTTACCTGGTGGCAGAACGAGGCCTTGAAAAGCGAGCTCAAGCGTGTGGAGCAGAATCATGTCATGGCGTCAAAGCGACTGGCCGACGCCAACCAAAAATTCGGACTGGGTAAAGGCCCTTCCGAACTCGATAAGGAAATTACAAGCCTGGAAACCGAGATTGTCGCCAAGCAGCAAATACAGGAAATTTTAAAGCGTGGTGTCTTCAGCAACACCACCGGGTTTTCGGATTATTTCGCTTCATTCGCCCGCCAGCGCATTCCCGGCGTTTGGCTGACCGGTTTTGACATCACGGGCGCGGCGGAGCAGATGATTCTGGCCGGCCGAACCACCAATCCGGAGCTGGTGCCGCGTTACATGCAGAAACTCTCGGTGGAAAAAAATCTATCCGGTATTGAGTTCCGGACATTCCAGATGAATCGCCCGAACCCGGACCCCAAGAATCCGGAGTCACTGTTTGTGGAATTCCAGGCCAGAACCATGGTGAATCCAGGTTAATCATGACTTCCGATGATCTCAAATCTCAGCTGAAAGGAATGGCCGCCCGGGTCGACGCCATGTCCTTGCGCGAACGCGCATTAATTTTCATCACGCTGCTGGTGGCAGTGTACTTTCTCGCGGTGAATGTGTTGTTTGGTCCGGTGAACGCGGGGAAGGATCGGATGCAGCAACTGGTTAACGTGAAACGCGCGGAAACCCAGGTACTGGAGGCGCAGGTCCAGGCACTGGTGGCCACTGGGCAGGATCCCGAGGCTGCCAAACGCCAGAAGCTCGAGGCTTTGCGGGAAAACCTGAAAACCATGGACTCTGAGCTGGTTCGTGTCACGTCCGGACTGGTGCCCCCGAAGGAAATGGCGCGGCTCATGGAGCAGATGTTGCTCAAAAATCACGGACTGCACGTTCTTAAGGTGGAAAGCCTCCCGGCTGCGCCGCTGGTTGAGGACAAGGCGGGTGCCGGCGGCCGGGGCTCCCTGGTTTACAAGCACGGCATGAATATCGAAGTTAAAGGCGGGTATCTGGATGTCATGCGCTATCTCAAGTCTCTGGAGGGCCTGCCCTGGAAAGTCTTTTGGGGCAAGGTGACGCTGAAGGCGGAGAAATATCCGGATTCACGCGTCAGCCTGCTGATTTACACCCTTAGCACGCATGAAGCCTGGATCGGGTTGTGATGGCTATCTCTGGCATGAATCTTGATCTAAAGAATAGTAAGTGGACCGGTTATTTCCGTATCGTCATACAGACCGTGGTGATGTTCACAGGTCTGGCGGGAATGGTAATGGGCGCCGCGGCAGACAGTTTTTCCGGTCTGGCGGACCCGACAAAGCCGGCCTATACCGCGGCGGTGGGAACGGGCGCGGCAGCGAAACCCAAAGGATCGGAGCTGCAGTCAACGTTCATCTCGGCGAGCCAACGGCGCGCCGTGATCAGTGGAAAGTCTTACGTGGTGGGTGACAAATTCGGTGGCGGAACCATTATCGATATTCAGCCGTATGAGGTGGTTCTGAAAAAAGCAGATCGAGAGACACGTATGCGTTTGTTGCCGAAACTGGCAAAAGAAACACAAATGGTCAAAGTACCGGCTAACAGCCATGAAGGCGGGGTAAAATGAGCGGGAATTATACTATCGGCATGACAGTCCGGCGCGCACTTATCGCGGCGCTGGCCATGTTTTTGACGGGGTGTCAAAGCATATCCCCTGGCTGGAAGGATACTGTCAGTGCCAGCGTGGATGATAGCTTCTCGCCGGGACGAACCGGCAAAGACGCCAAGGCGGTTCCCTCCGATGTGAGCAGTGCCTTGCTGCCGCCGATCGAGATCACGTTGCCCCAGGGGGGCAGTATACCGCTCGAGCCGCGCTTTGATCTCACCGTGAACAGCGCGCCCGCGCGCCAGGTGTTCATGGGTCTGGTCGAAGGTACGCCTTACAGCATGATTCTGCATCCGGACGTGAGCGGAACCATCTCGCTCAACCTCAAGGAAGTTACCGTGCCGGAAACCTTAAATGTTATCCGCCAGGTTTACGGCTATGAATACAGGCGCGAGGGCAACCGCTTTTTCATTCTCGGCAGCGACATGCAGACGCGCATGTTCCCCGTCAATTATCTGAATCTCTCGCGCAAGGGCATGTCAGATACGCGCGTGTCGGCGAGTGGCCTGACTGCCACCGGCGCGGTGGCCGGTTCTGGAACTACGACTACCTCTACTCAGGGACCTACTCAAGGCGCCAGTGGCGTCCAGATCCAAACTGAAACGCAAACTGATTTCTGGAAAAGTTTGACCGCGGCGCTGACGACCATTATTGGCTCCGAGGGCGGCAGAAAATTGATTGTTAATCCGCAGGCCGGTGTGGTCCTGGTGCGTGCCATGCCGGATGAACTGCGCCTGGTGGAAGATTATCTTGGCATCACCCAGACGAACATGAACCGCCAGGTGATCCTCGAAGCAAAAATTGTTGAAGTCCAGCTCAAAGATGGTTTTCAAAGTGGCATCAACTGGGCCGGTATCGCCAATAAGAATGGCAAGACTTACACCATTGGTCAGGTGGGCGGCGGGACATCCCTTGGCCCCACGGGGCTCAGTTCTATTGCTGGCAATACCGGCAACTTGAATCCCACGACTGGAATTTTCACCCCCATCTCCGGCACCAATAGTTCGGCCTTTGGTGGTGTGTTCTCCCTGGCAGTCCAGGCGAACAACTTCGCGGCTTTTTTCGAATTGCTAAAAACACAGGGTGATTTGAACGTGCTTTCCA
>JAOTWF010000037.1 GCA_029863005.1 Gammaproteobacteria bacterium
CTTCCGAGGCTTTCCAGGCCGTCCCACTCCCACCCCTGCAACCAGGCAAAAGCGCGACCCAACCAGCGGCGCGGACCCGAACGGTAGGGATCAAAGAGAGGCGTGCCACGCAACAGACCGCCAATATTGACCCAAGCGTGCACCCGACAGGATTCGGCAGCTGTGAGAAGTTTTCCGAGTGCCTGCGCCGCGGCGGGCCCGCCGGAACTGGCGCTGACCAGAATGATCCGGGGCAGAGGGGATTGAAATCGGCGCAGGACATCGGCGATTGCGGAGGCATTCTGCTCCACCGATCCCGTGGAAGGAATTTCAATCAACCGCGTCTTTAGGCCACTCGACTCCAGACGCGCGCGCGGGCGCGCAAAATCCGCGCCGGTGAAATGCCCGCTCTTTTCATAATCCCAACCGGGGACGAACAGGATCAGGTACTTGGAAAATTCCGCGCTTGGAGCAAGGCGAGCTCCCGATAGGCGCAGGCGTGCGAGCCGGTCGTAGAAATCAAGCTGCCAGGGAATGCTCCGTGGTTCCCGGGCGAGACGGTCGGCAATATAAAGTGAGGAAAAATCGGTCGAATAGCGCTGCGAGAGTTCTTGAAGATACTCGCGCGTTGGCAAGTGGTTGGCAGGTATGCGATGCAACGCATCGAGTTCGGCATCCAACGATGCATCGTGTCGCGTGCCGCGCAAATAATGCTCGAGGTAATAGCGCGCCACCGGTGCATCGAGCGTCGTATCAACGACTTGTCCGGCGACCTCACCGCGTGCCGGGAGCGCGACATGAGCGCAGCCGCTGAGCACGAGATAGATTGTCGCGAGCAGAAAAATCAGAAGACGCTGTGTCCGGGTCGTGGGCATGTCACTCCGGCGGATAAATTGTATCCTGCATACTATGTCATCTCCCGATTTGAGATGCGGGCGATTGAAGGCACATGTCATGCTTTGGGCCACCACAGCGGCGTTTGACTGCGTGTTGTCGCCAGAGGTCGGCTGGCGGTGGGGAATGCGGTGGTAATAACCGATCAGGGCTGAATCAGCCCGATCCTTGAAACGGTGCCGTCAATCGCCGTGGTTTTTTTCCCGAATTGAGGCGGCGAAGTCGAGCATGCGTTGCGTCGCGCGCAGCGCCTTCACTCGCACCGCTTCCTCGACGTGCACCTCGTTCGCGCCGGTCTCCAGCACTTCCGCAAGGTTGGTAAGCGAATTCATCGCCATCCACGGACAGTGTGCACAACTCTCGCACGTGGCGCCCTCACCCGCGGTGGGTGCGGCCATAAGTATCTTGCCCGGTGCTGCCTGCTGCATCTTGTAAAAAATGCCGCGGTCAGTGGCGACGATCAGCTGCTTATTCGGCAAGCGCTTGGCGGCCGCGATCAGCTGGCTGGTCGAGCCGATGACTTCGGCCTGCTCGAGCACCGCCGTCGGTGACTCGGGATGGGCGATGATCGCCGCGTCGGGATGCTGGCGCTTGAGTGCGGCGAGCAGCTCACCCTTGAATTCATCGTGCACCACGCAAGTGGCGTTCCACAGCAGCATGTCCGCGCCGGTGACGCTTTGTATGTATTTGCCGAGATGCTTGTCCGGTGCCCACAGGATTTTCTCGCCGCGGGATTTCAAATGTTCAATGAGCTTGACGGCAATGCTCGAGGTCACGACCCAATCGGCGCGCGCTTTCACCTCGGCACTGGTGTTGGAATACACGACCACCTGGCGGTCGGGATGCGCGTCGCAAAAGGGAATAAACAGATTCGCCGGGCAGCCGAGATCGAGCGAGCATTCGGCTTGCAGAGTCGGCATGAGCACGCGTTTCTCGGGGTTTAAGATTTTCGCGGTCTCGCCCATGAACCGCACCCCGGCGACGATAAGCGTGCGCGCCGGATGATCATGGCCGAAGCGCGCCATCTCGAGCGAATCCGACACGCAACCACCGGTCTCCTCGGCCAGGCGCTGAAGATCCTCATCCACGTAGTAATGCGCGACCAACACGGCGTTCCGTTCCTTGAGCAGGCGCTTGATGCGTTCTTGCAAACGCGCGCGTTCCTTCTCCGGGAGTGGCGGGGGCGGTGGCTCCGTCGGTAACTTGACGGTTATCGGGAGGGGAATTTCAGCTCGCTGGTTCACTTTCCTACCTCCGGCATCCAGACCGAGACGGGTGCCTGCTTTTCTGTGTATGGTGGGCGGGCTCAAAACCAATTCGCTTCAGGATCATTTAATCACTCGAAGGTGATTTGGATCAAATGCTGTCGAAGTATGGATCAGGTTTAAACCACTGCAAAGGTGTGTATATGTGCGAATTCCCGAATACAGACAATTAAGATAATTCAACGCCCCGATATCTTTTGTCCCCGCATCTGCTCCAACACCAGCAACAGCGAGCTCGTGTCCTGCTCACCGTAACCGCTTCCCATGAGTGCATTGAGCTGCTGCATCACTTGTGCGGTGACAGGCAGTGGCAAGCCGGTGTCGTGCGCCAGCTCCAGCGCCACACCGAGGTCCTTGTGGTGCAGCGCGGCCACGATGCCGGCGGCGAAGTCACGCTCGACCATTTTCTTGCCCAGCACATCGAGCATGCGGCTCGCGCCAAATCCGGTCATCACCGCCTCGCGCACCTTGCCCGCGTCCGCACCCTGCTCGCGCGCGAACAGCAGCGCCTCGGCCGCGCCTTGCAGGTTGGCGAGCAGGGCGATCTGGTTGGCGAGTTTGGTCACCTGACCGGATCCCAAGGGACCCATGTAAAAGATCGTTTTCCCTAAGCATTCCAGCAGTGGCCGGGCCCGTTCAAAAACAGTCTTGTCACCGCCAACAAAGAAAGTCAGCGCGGCCGCCTTCGCACCCGCCACGCCACCCGAAACCGGGGCATCCAGCATGGCGATGCCGCGCTCGTTAAGGCGTCGGCCCACCTCCCGCGTGATCGTGGGTGAGATCGTGCTCAGATCCACGTGGATCGAGCCGGGCACATCTCCGTGCACGATCCCTTCCGGCCCCAGCGCGATCGATTCGACATCGCTGCCGGCGGTAACCATGGTGAATACCACCTCGCTCGCCCGTGCGACTTCGGCGGGCGAGGGAAGCACACTCAGGCCAAGACGCTTGGCGTGGGCATGCGAGCGCTCGCCGCGCGCAAAAGTACTGAGCGTATGGCCGGCGGCGAGCAAATGCCGCGCCAACTCGCTGCCCATATTGCCGAGGCCGATAAAACCGAGACGCATGGTTTTCTCCTGCTGCGGAGGGAGAGAACAAACATTACCTTATTTGGAAACTGACTGCCTCACTCCGGTCAGCTTGAATCCAGGTATCCTGCACATGCATGGGAATCTGCTCAGCAGCCATTCCCAAGCTGGCGTTTTGGTTATTGATAAACCCCGTAGATGATGGGTCGGTTTTTTTCGCAATGTGCAATCGGTACACGCCGCCGTGCCGCAGGTATATAGTGGCAGTGGCGTTCCGTTCAAAAAACTACATTAAACTACATTCTGCACCTTCATACGCAATTCACCACAGGAGGACAACTATGCAAAGCCTTAAGAACAATTTGATAGTGGCAATGGTATTCGCGCTTATGTCCTTGCCGGCCACAGCCGCTGAATCATTCATTAATATCCTGACCGGCGGCACGAGCGGAATCTACTATCCGATCGGTGTGGGACTATCAACCCTGTATGGCAAGGCCATCCCTGAGGCCAAGTCGTCGGTGCAGGCCACCAAGGCTTCGGTCGAGAACCTCAACCTGTTGCAGAACGGCCGCGGCGAGGTGGCGCTCACACTCGGCGATTCTCTCAGCCAGGCCTGGGCCGGCAACGAAGAGGTCGGCTTCAAGAAGCCGTTGAACAAGCTGCGCGGTATCTCCGCCATGTACTCGAATTACGTGCAGATCGTGGCGCGCGCCGACACCGGAATAAAATCGTTGGCCGACTTCAAGGGCAAGCGTATCTCGGTTGGCGCTGTCAAGTCTGGCACTGAGCTCAATGCCCGCGCCGTTCTGGGCGCAGCCGGGATCCAGTACTCGGACTTCGCCAAGGTCGAGTACCTACCCTATTCCGAGTCAGTGGAGCTGCTCAAGAACCGACAGATTGACATCACTCTGCAATCGGCCGGTCTCGGCAACCCGGCACTGCGCGATCTGGCCACAAGCATAGACGTTGTGTTCGTGCCGGTGCCACCGGAGGTCATCGCTAAGATTGGTGACAAGGCCTACCAGAATGGGAAAATTCCTGCCAACACCTATAAGGGTCAGACCGCGGACGTGCCAACCGCAGCCATCCAGAATTTCCTCGTCACCCACGAGGGCGTGAAAGCCGATCAGGTCTATCGCATGACCAAGGCGATGTTCGAAAATCTGGATCAGTTGGTGGCAGCGCATGCCGCGGCCAAGGGCATCAAGCTGGAAAACGCCGTGGCCTCGATGCCGATCCCGCTGCACCCGGGTGCCGAAAAATATTATCGCGAAGTCGGTCTGATTAAGTAGTCACTCACCGACAGGAGATCAGGGAGCGGCGACGTTCCCTGATTGTTTTCCATGTCAGAACCAAAGATTGACCTCGATGCGGCGCCACCGCATCACGACGTCGGCCAGCGCAACCTGCGGGGCGGTGACGCGCGCCTGGTCGCGGCCATCGCCTTAGCATTTTCCATTTTCCAAATGTACACCGCGGCCTTCAGTCCGCTCTCGAGCCTCGTAACGCGCTCGATTCATGTCGGCTTTCTGGTGCTTTTGGCTTTTGCCCTCTACCCTGGATGGCGAGAGGGCAGGCGTGAACGCGTTCCGTGGTTCGATTGGCTGCTCGGGGCCACCGCTTTTACACTCGGCCTTTACCACTGGGTGTTCGAAACCGAGCTCATTTTGCGCTCCGGCGATCCTTCCCCGGCTGATCTCGTGGTCGGCAGTATTATCGTCATCCTGGTGTTCGATGCTTGCCGGCGCATCATGGGCTGGGCGCTGCCGATCATGTGCGGGCTGTTTCTCGCGTACGGGCTGTTGGGCCAGTATCTGCCTGCCGGCCTGAGTCATCGCGGTTACGGCTTTGATCAAGTGGTCAATCAGCTCAGCCTCGGCACGGAAGGGATATTCGGCATCGCGACCCTGGTATCTTCGACGTACATCTTCCTGTTCATCCTGTTCGGGGCATTCCTGGAACAAGCCGGCATGGCGAAACTCTTCACCGATGTCGCGCTTGGGCTGGTAGGACGCACCCGCGGCGGCCCGGGCAAGGTGGCCGTGGTCACCTCTGCCTTCATGGGAACGATCAACGGCTCCGGCGTGGCCAACGTCCTGACCACCGGGCAATTCACGATCCCGCTCATGAAACGCTTTGGCTTCCGCGCTCCCTTCGCCGGTGCCGTGGAAGCCACCGCCAGCATGGGTGGCCAGATCATGCCACCGGTCATGGGCGCAGTGGCCTTCATCATGGCCGAAACCCTGGATGTCTCCTACCTAACAGTCGTCAAGGCCGCGATCATCCCAGCAATTCTGTATTTCGTGACCGTGCTGTGGATGGTGCATCTTGAGGCCGGGCGTATGCGACTCGCGGGCCTTCCGCCCGAAGATTGTCCCAACTGGCGCGCGGCGTTGTTCGGTCGTGGCTACTTGCTGCTGCCACTGGTGGTGCTGGTGTATCTCATCATGGCCGGCTTTACACCGCTGTTCGCCGCCATCGCCGCGCTGTCATTCACCGCCATCATGATCCTCGGCGGCAGTGCCTCGCGAGTGTTCAACCAGACAATCCTGCGGATAATTTTCTGGATCGTCATCGGCGTCGCCGCCTCAGCGTTCTTCAAATTCGGCATCGTGCCGGTGCTCGGCGTCATCGCCGTACTGCTCGCCGTCAATATCGTGCAGAAGGGCGGGCGGCCGACTTTGCATATCATGCATCTTGGCCTCGTCGAAGGCGCGAAATCGGCACTTAGTGTTGGCATTGCCTGCGCGATCGTGGGTGTCATCGTCGGCGTGTTAACCCTAACTGGGTTGGCCAGCAGTGTCGCCGGCCTCATTGTCGACATGGCCAAAGACAGTTTGTTTCTGTCGCTCTTCGTCACCATGATCATCTGCCTCATCCTCGGCATGGGCATACCCACCATCCCCAATTACATCATCACCAGCTCGATCGCCGGACCCGCCCTGCTCATGCTCGGCGTTCCACTGCTGGTCTCACACATGTTTGTTTTTTACTTCGGCATCATGGCGGACCTCACACCACCCGTGGCGCTGGCCGCGTTCGCGGCCTCGTCCATCGCCAAGACCTCGGCCATGCGTATTGGGCTCAACTGCATGCGCATCGCCGTGGCCGGGTTCGTGGTGCCATTCATGGGCGTGTACGCGCCGGAATTGATGCTGCAATCGACCGACGTGGTTGCGATCGTTTACATCATCTTCAAGGCGTTGCTGTCGATCGGCTTGTGGGGTGCGGCGGCGATCGGCTTTTTCCATTCGCGCCTGAGTTGGCCGGAGCGCCTGCTGGGGGCCGTGGCAGCATTTTTCCTGGTCGTGGCCCTGCCGGTCACCGACGAAATCGGCTTTGCGCTCGCGGCCGTCTTTCTCCTCTGGCAGGGATGGCGCTGGCGCCGTGCGCGGAGAACCGCATGAGTGGCTTCTGCTTAGGTATTGCGTTCACGGTCGTGTACGCGACGATTCCCTCCGAAACCATCACGCTGTCCTGGAACCATTCCGTCGAGAAAACCCGCTGGGAGGAGGAATACATTATCCGCGACAAGCGCTTGGTGCTGACCACGGCGCGTGTGCAGGGCAGTGGTGCCGGCATGGAGCCGGGCCGGGGCGGCGTGCGCCGCGGGGCCTGGTGGGAATACCGGCCTGACCTCGCACCACAGGCGCACATTACCCTGGCCAATTCCGCGTTTACCGAAGATTACCGGCTGTGTGCCGAAGACGACTGCCGGACGCTAGATTCGTGGCTAGATGATAAAGGAAGTCTCGGCGCGCCGGTCGACCTTTTTCCCTGTCCGGCAAAATGATCACTACTCCAAGGTTGGCGGGATTGGCTGTGTCACTCCGCGGGCGCGGAGACACGCCACAACCGCCGCATGGCGATCAAGCCCAGCAGCGGGCCCGGGAGCAGCAGCCAGGCGACGTGTTGCGCCAGGGTTCCCCAGAGTGCGGTGGCCAGCTCGATGGAGGCGATGGTGATGGCAAAGCCAACACTGTTCATGAAGGCAAGCGCGCTACCGACGCGCTCCGGTGGACAGGCCTGGGACGCGAGTGCTGAGAACTGTGGTGAATCGGCGACGACAAAAAATCCCCAAGCGAACAGCAGCGCCATGAGAAAGAATCCAGGCAAGTCCTGAACCAGCGGATAGAGCAAGCAGCTCAGCGCTGAGCCAGCGAGTGCGATGATCGCGACTTTGCCGCTGCCGATGCGATGACTGATCGCGCCGCCGAGAATGCAACCGATACCGCCGGCGGCGAACACGCCCGCCACCACGAGGTAAACACGATGCGTGTCGCTGCCCAGGCCCAGGTGCGCGATCAGCAGCGGCACCACCGCCCAGAACGCGTACAGCTCCCACATGTGCCCGAAGTAACCGAAAGAAGCGGCGCGAAACGCGGGGAGACGATACGACTGCAACACCCCACCCCATTCCAGCCGGCGTACCGAACCGTGGTGCGGGCCATCACCCAGCCATCCGACCATCACGGCCGCAACCACGGCCAACAGGGAGGAAGTGTAGATCACGCCCTGCCACGAGGACGATACATCCAGTCCACGCACGAAATGCGGCACGCCACTCCCGATCACCAGCATGCCGACCAGCCAACCCAGTACGTTGCCGGCCTTATTGGGCGCCCAGCTCACAACCAGTTTCATACCAATTGGATATATCCCCGCGAGCGCGAGGCCGGTGACGAAGCGGAACAAGAGCGCGACCGACAATCCGCCGGACATGGCGAACGCGGCGTTGGCGACGGCGCCGAGGACGGCGCAGACCGCGAAAATCCGGCTGGCGGAGTAGCGGTCCGCGAGTCCCGACAGGCCGATGCCGAGCGTGCCACTGATGAACCCGAGCTGCACCGCACTGGTAAGATGACCGATATCGGCCGGCGTCAGACCCCAGGCAAGGTGCAGCGCGTCGGCGACCGCATTGGCGCTGAACCACAGCGAGGTGCCGAGAAGCTCGGCGAGGACGATGACGGCGAGGGTGGAGCGGGTCGACACGCGTTCAGGATTTTAGGAAGACCGGATTCACGGAATTCCGGGGGCTTTAACTTTCGGGTGGGTATTCCGCATGCACCGGTATTTTGTCGCCGCCACAAGACCATTTCACGCGCGAGTCCCAGAAAATGCGGAATTGCGGTTTAAAGTCCAGCTCGCTGTCAATGGAACCGGCCGGGATAACAACCATTCCCGATTCCCTCACATAGCGAGGCAACCGGGCACCACAATTGCTGCAAAAACAATTGGTGAAGCGCTTGGCTTCGGGGATCTTGTACGATTTGACCAGGCCTTCACCCCGGACCCATTTGAGTGATCCGTGCGGGATGAGCAGGTTCGAGGCATGCCCCGTGCCCGTGGCCTTGCGGCAGCGCGAGCAGTGGCAGTGATAAAACCATTGCGGGTCACCGCTGACTTCGTATTGCACGGCACCGCAAAGACAGCTTCCGTCTATTATGGTTTGGGTCATGGGATGTCCGCCGAGGCTTGGAGATGGTTCAAGATTAGCGCAGGTGATCTGCCTATGAAATAACTTCTACGCCCCCAAACCGATTTCGAAAGTTGCCAGGGTCCGTGTGAGGTGGCTCGGAGCGTCAGAGAAAATAATAAGCCCGACATAGCCGGAGATATCAGGCTCAGACGCCACTCTATAGTAGTGGGGCTAAATAAGGTTGAATTTCCTGCCCTTCTGGTATCCTGAACGCGGGCGACAACGGCCATAGCAATCCTGGCACGCAGACCGTGAATCGGGTTTCTGTCGTCGTGCCCCACAATCAGTAACAATAGGCATGGCATGCGGCTACTCGTATTAACCCTGTTTTTCTTCTCCGGTGCCTGCGGGCTCGTCTATCAGATCGTCTGGGTCCGAATGCTCACGCATGTGTTCGGAACAACGGCCGCTGCCGTGGGCGTGGTGCTGGCGGCATTCATGTCGGGGTTGGCGCTGGGGAGCTGGCTCCTCGGAAAAGTCGCGGACCGCCATCATAATCCGCTTCGCTTCTATGCCATCCTCGAGATCGGGATTGGTCTCGCGGCGCTCGCCGCGCACTTGCTGTTGGAGCGGATTACGCCCGTATATCTCGCGCTCTACGAGATCTCAGGCCAATCCGAAGCAACACTTGCAGCAGCGCGTTTCATTCTGGCTTTTGGTCTGGTTATGGTTCCGACCTTCCTCATGGGGGCGACACTGCCGGTGCTCGCGCGATTTGTGGTACGACGGCTCGCGGCGGCGGGCGCCGATCTTAGCACCCTCTATGCCATCAACACCGTTGGCGCGGTCGCGGGCGCCATGGCGACCGGCTTCTACCTTATCGGAACCTTGGGTATCCACGTGACTGTTTATGTCGCGGTCGTGGGCAATTTAGGTCTGGGCCTGATCGCGTGGGGCGCGTCCGGCCGCGTGACACCGGGACCAGTCGCCACGGCGCCCCGACGCAATGCCGGGCCACTACCGGAAGCGCCGATCGGGGAGGCGCTTTCGCGTGGAACCTATACGTTGCTTCTGTTCGCCCTGGGTATATCCGGCCTGACATCTTTTGCCTACGAGATCTACTGGACGCGCTCGCTCGTGTTTGTCCTGGGGAATTCGACTTACGCGCTCACCACCATGCTCACGGCGTTTATTTCTGGTATCGCGCTCGGCGGTTACCTGGCCCGCCTGGTCGTGGACCGGGTCGTGGACCGGTTGGCGCTGTTTGGCTGGATTCAGATACTTATTGCCGTGTCCTCGGCTGTGGCACTGCCGGTGTTGTTTGCATTCCTCGAGCCGCAGGCGATCCGTTTATTGCTGGGCGAATCGACTGGCGAGGTCGGGAAGCTCACGCTCGCGCGCTTTGGCATCGCACTGCTCGTGATGCTGGTACCGGCGACACTGATAGGCGCGACCTTTCCGTTGGTGGGACGCGTCGGCATTGTCGATCTTCAGCACACGGGCCGGCGCATCGGATTGATCTACGCGAGCAATACTCTCGGGAATGTCGCCGGCGCCCTGCTGCCCGGCTTCGTGCTCCTGAACTGGCTCGGCATTCAGCGCGGCATCCTGCTGATGGCGGTATTGAACGCCGGTATCGGTTTCACGTTCCTGGCGCTGCGCTTGGTCGGCGCACGGCATTTACGCTGGGCCGTGCCCGCCGCGGCCGTGGGCGCGTTGCTGGTGCTCGCACGCGTACCGCTCGATTTTCAATTTCCCTCCGAGAACGAACGTCCGATGCACCAGGTTCTGTTCTACCGTGACGGGCCATCAGCCACGACCAAGGTGACGCTCGACCCGAATACGGGCGAGAAGGTAATGGCCATCGACGGCATCATCATCGGCGGCAATACCTTCACCGAGTACAAGCAACTGTTGCTGGCCCACTTACCCAAATTTCTGAAAGACGACGTCTCGACCGAATTGTCGATCGGGCTCGGTTCCGGCATGTTAGTAGGCGAAAGTATTCGCCATGACCGGGTGCAAACGATCACCAGCGTGGAGATCGAGCCGAGCGTGGTCGCGGGTGCGGCATTTTTCGCCGACGAAAACCACCACGTCCTGTCCAACCCGCGAGTGCGTGTGGTGATCGACGACATTGCGAACTACCTGCGGACCACGTCCGATCGCTACCACGTGATCTCCGCCGATGAGAAGACGTCGCTCGACTATGCGTCCAACGGGTTCTCTTACTCCCGGGAATACTACCACTTGCTTCGGCAACGCCTGGCACCCGGCGGCATTTTGATTCAGTGGATGCCGGCGAACTTGCCGCCGAGCCAATACACCATGGTCCTGAAGACTTTCGCCGACAGCTTCCCCCATGTACTGATGGGTTTTTTCATGCCCGCGCTCAAAGAAAGCGGCTACAACACGATTCTTATCGGCTCGGAGGAGAAGATTTCCCTCGACAGCACCCGCATCGAGCGGGTCATGCGCGCCGAGCGCCTAGTCCTCGCCGGGCTCGCACGCTACGGTCTAACGACGCCAGAGGCGGTGCTGGCGCAGTTCGTCGCCGACGGCGAGGTCATCCGCCGGGCGGTCCGGGACGCGCCGGAGAATACGCTGGTCCATCCGCGCTACGAATTCTTCTCGCCACGGGACTATGCAGTCCCGATCAGGCAAAGGGTAGCCGCAAACATCGAATTCATTGCGGGTCTGAAGCGTGCCGCTGCATCTCACTTTCTGGCGACTATCAAGGTGCGCGAACCGGACGAAGCGGTGAAGCTCGAGCGCGCGCTGGCCGCCGAGCAGGCCTACCTCACCGGCTATCGCCTCAGCCTGGGGCCGGTGTCGGCGACGGAGATCTTTCGTCAATACGACGCGGCGTTGGCGCTCGCTCCCTGGAACGAGAGCCTTCGCTCCCGCATCTTTTTGCACTATTCCCAAATTGCGGACTCGCAGACAAACACGAGGGTCAAGGCCTATTTAATGGAGCGCGCCCGCGCTGTCCGGGACGGAAATCAATCTCACCCGCCACACCAAAAATAAATTCTCTGTTTCTTTTTATTTGGCTTTCGACAGGTATTCGCCGAGCCGGTCGAAAGTTCCGCCCCAACCCTTTTGCATCGACTCGAAGCCACCCTCAAAGGTCTGGCGCTCTTCCCCAGTCGGATTGAGGGGGAGCCAGCTTACGGTGACGGTCGTCTTGCCGCTCTGCTCGGTGAAGATAATCGTGCTCAGCATTTCCAGCGGCCAAGTGGGGCTCATCGGGTGGCGGGTAATGCCGCCTTTTTTATCGGAAAAAGAATTGACGAAAACGAGCCGCTCGGTTTTCACGATCTCACGAAAAACAAATATGCCCCACATTTCGTGGCCGTCGGAGGTTTTCATCCCATAGTGATAAATGCCGCCCGGGCGCAGATCCATCTGACTGTGAATCACCGTGACGCCTTTCGGGCCCCACCAGCGTTGCATGTGCTGGGGCTCGGTCCACAACTTGAACATGAAGTCACGCGGTACATCGTAGGTACGAGAGATAACAAATTCCTTTACTCCGGATTTGGATGCAGGGCTGTTTGGTTTTTCGTTCATGTTGGCTCTCATTTGTAACAGCACGCCATTCTATGGCTGGGAAAGATCAATGGGTCAGCTCCAAGCTCATGTTCTCGCCGCTCACGGCGTCAAAAACCAGCACGTGGCGGGGGTCGAGGCACAAACTTACTGTATCGCCTTCACGTACCCGGGTGGCCGGGTCAACGCGTGCAACGAGCGTGCGCCGATGTTGCTTTTCTGGCGCAAGGCCAAGTTCTTCCGGCAGAGCGATCTCCTGAAATTCACCCAGCGTGATATCAGAATGGATGAAGAGATCCGCGCCCAACCATTCAACGACCTCGGCTTTGCCCCGGATGTGCAACCCGCCCTCCTGTCGGCTGTCGCTTAGCACAATCTGCAGGTGATCGGGACGAAAACCTGCGGCCAGCGGGCCTGGCGTCGCCTCGAGTCGGCGGCACATCGGTTCGGATATTTCGAGCGACCCTATCGGAAGCTCCAGACGGTTGTCGATCATGCGGGCAGGCAGGAAATTCATCGCGGGCGAACCGATGAAGCCGGCAACAAAAAGATTGCGTGGCTGCATGTACAGCTCCTGCGGCGTGCCGATCTGCTGTACCTCGCCCCGGCGCAGCACGGCGATGCGATCGCCGAGCGTCATGGCCTCGGTCTGATCATGCGTGACGTAAATCGTGGTGGTGCCGAGACGGCGCTGCAGACGTGCGATCTCGGTGCGCATCTGCCCGCGTAGCTTGGCATCGAGATTGGACAGTGGCTCATCGAGCAAAAATACTTTCGGCTCACGCACGATGGCCCGTCCCATGGCCACGCGTTGACGCTGACCACCGGACAGGACCGCGGGTTTGCGCGCGAGAAACTCCGCAAGCTCCAGAATCTCGGCCGCCTGAGCAACGCGCCGGTCGATCTCCGCGCGTGGAAGTTTCGCGAGCTTTAAGGGAAAGGCCATGTTCTCGCGCACCGACAGATGCGGGTAGAGCGCGTAACTCTGGAACACCATGGCCATGTTGCGGTCCTTGGGATCGACATCGTTGATCCGCACGCCATCGAGGCGGATCTCACCTTCCGTGATCTCTTCCAGCCCCACGATCATGTTGAGCAACGTTGACTTGCCGCAGCCCGAAGGCCCGACCAGGATGAAAAACTCTCCATCGTGGATGGTGAAGCTTGCCTCCTTGACGGCTTCACTGCCGTGAAAACGTTTAGTCACGCCGCGTAGTTCGATTTTCGCCATGGCTATCCCTTGACCGCGCCGGCCGTGAGCCCGGCCACGATACGGCGCTGGAACATGAGCACCAATAAAATGATCGGCACGGTCACGACCACCGAGGCGGCAGCGATGGCGCCCGTCGGTTGCTCGAAGCGCGAGCTCCCGGTGAAGAAGGCAATGGCTGCGGGCACCGTGCGCGCGTCGTTTGATGAGGTGAGCGTAATGGCGAACAGGAAATCGTTCCACGCAAAGATAAACACCAGAATCGAGGCGGTAAACACGCCCGGGGCAGCCAGTGGGACAATCACGCGAGCGAAGGCCTGCAGCGGGGTAGCGCCATCGACCCGCGCGGCCTTCTCCAGGTCCCAGGGAATTTGGCGAAAAAATGCCGCGAGCACCCAAATGGCGAGCGGCAAGGCAAAAGTAATGTAGGGCAAGATGAGTCCGGCCCAGGTGTCGTAGAGGCCCACACTTCGCCACAGATTGAACAGCGGCCCGATAATGGAAACCGGCGGAAACATGGCGATGGCGAGTGCGGCCGCCATGATCAGACGGCGGCCGGGGAACTCCAGCCGCACGACGGCATAGGCCACGAACATCGCCAGCAACACCGCGATCAGGGTCGAGAGGCCGGCGATACTCATCGAGTTCCACAACGCGGGTGGAAATTGCGGATCGTGAAATACAACCCCGTAGTTCTCGAAACTTACGACACTCGGCAGAAAGCGTTGATCACTCAAGTCAGCGGTACGCTTGAGTGAAAGCGAGATAATCCAGGCGACCGGGATCAGCGCATAGGCCACCACCACAATGCTACCCGCGCCCCAGAACAGGCGTTCCAAGCTTCCTTTCCCGCCGCTTTCCATCATCGCTCCTCCCGACGTGTGAAGTCGATGCCAAAGCCCTTGATGTAGAGCACGGCGATCGCGACCACGCACACAAAGATCAGCACCGAAACTGCCGAGCCGAGACCGAGATTAAGCCGCGTGATGAGGGCGTCATAGCCCACGATCGACACCGTCTCGGTGCCCTGCGCCCCGCGCGTCTGCACGAACACGGTGTCGAAGACACGAAAAGCATCAAGCGTGCGGAATAGCAGCGCCACCAACATCACCGGCTTCATCAGGGGCAGCGTGATCTTGAAGAAGCGCTGAACCGCGTTGGCCCCGTCAACGCGCGCAGCGCGCAGCAGGTCCACGGGAACGAGCGTAAGGCCAGCCAACAGAAGCAGCGCCATGAACGGCGTGGTCTTCCATATCTCGGTCTGGATGATCACGAAGAAAGCCGACCAGCGCTCTGCGAGCCAGGCCCGTTCCAGTCCCAATAAGGCATCGACAAACCCCGTGGTGGGGTCGAAGGCAAAGCGCCAGCTCATGGCGGCGACCACGGTGATGATGCCGTAGGGCACAAGCAGCGCAGTTCGCACCGCCACGCGCCCGAAGAACGCGCGGTGCATGACAAGCGCGAAGGCAAGGCCGAGCACGAGTTCTACCACTACAGAACCGGCTGTGATCAGCAGGGTGTTGAACAGCGCCTGCCACCAGACTTCGGAGCCGAGCACGCTCGCGTAGTTCGCGAGCCCCACGAAATGGCGCTCACCCGGAAACCGTAGATCGTATCGGAACAGCGATAACCACAAGGCATAAACCATGGGGTACGCGGTGACGACGAGCATTGCCATCACCGCCGGGGCGCAGAGTAACCACGCCAGCCTGCGCTCGGCGATTGACCCGCGGCTCATAGCAGTCCCTCTGAGCGCAGCGCCCGTCCCACCGCCTTGCGCAGGCGCTCGGTGTCCTTCACGGGATCAATCGCGCGCATCGGGTGCAAGGTGTGCGCGATGGCGAGCGAGACATCGGCGTACAGTGGCGTTTGTGGACGCTGCACAGCGTCACGTAGGCTCGCGCGCAGTGCTTCGGCAAAGGGGAAAGTTTTGCGGATCGCCTCATCGTCGTAAAGCGCGGCGATGGTCGGAGGCAGTCCGCCGCGCGCGGCCGCCAGGCGCTGGTGGGGTGCGGAGGCAAGGCAGGCGGCGGCCTCGAAGGCGAGCGCGGGATGGCGGCTGTACGCGCCGATGCCAAGATTGACACCGCCGATCGTGACGCGGCTCGGCTTACCTCGGATCACGGCCGGCCAGCGCGCCCAGCTCATGTGTTTCGCAATCTCGGGGGCGTTGGCCCGCGCGCTCGGCCAGACATAGGTATAGTTCAGCATGAAACTGGCATGGCCCGACTCAAAGCCGCGGCGCGCCTGATCCTCACGTGCGGTGGAGAGCGCCGGATCCGCGGCCGGGGAAGTCGCAAGCCGCCGCATGATTTCAAGCGCGCGCCGCGTAGGCTCGGCCTCCAGTGACACCGACCGGGAGTCGGGGCTCAGCACCGACCCGCCGGCCGAAGCCAGCAGTGCCACAAAGAAAACGGTCAGCCCCTCGTAGCGCTCCCCTTGTGTCACGATGGTGCCGCGTTCGCCGAGTCTTTCGGCCATCTGAATCATCTCGTCCCAGGTGGCGGGTGGAATCCGTATGCGGTCGGTGCGATACCAAAGGAGTTGGGCGTTGGTCGTGAACGGTGCGGCCCAGAGTTGCTGCCGGTAGCTAGCACTTTCGATGGCACTGCCAAGGCGGCCCGCTTGCGCGCGTCGCGCGTGCTCACCTTCCCAAGGCCGTATCCAGCTGGCTTCAGCAAACTCGGCGGTCCAAATCACGTCCATCGCGATAATATCGACGCCGGCATCGCGTGCCGCGAGGCGCCGCACAACTTGCTCGCGCTGCTGGTCAGCATCGCTCGGCAGCAGCGCGAGCACTATGTCATAGCGGCCGTTCGATTCCCGCGTGCAGTTCTGCGCCGCCTCCGCAAAAGCACCCGAGGGCTCATCGAAAACATACCAGTGCAATCGGGGGATGGGCGGCACCTCCCGGGTGCACGCGACCAGGGTAATCAAGATGCCGCAGAGCGCGGCGCGAATGGTGAGCGTGGCGGTCTTCACCATCCGCGCGATGATAACATCATCCTCACCTTGTTCGAGCCAGGAATTCTCATTTTAGAGACAACCATTTAGAAAGTTCGCTTTGGTTTGCGGCTTAAGACCGAAGGCCGCCGCGGCTTGGCGGTGTCAGTATGATGATGTCGGGAGTGCGTGGACTTGGGCGCGGCCAGCTCGTCGAGGATCGGACAGTCAGGGCGCTCGTCACCATGGCAGTGCTTGGCGAGGTGCTCGAGTGTTGCCTTCATGGCACGCAGTTCTGCAATTTTTTCGTCCAGCTCACGCACGTGTTCGAGCGCAAGCTGCTTGACTCTGGCGCTGGGGCGGCGTTGGTCACGCCAGAGCTTTAACAGTTCCGCGATCTGCTTGGTGGAAAAACCAAGGGCGCGCGCCTGGCGGATGAAGCGCAGTTCGTGGACTTCGTGCCCGGAGTATACGCGGTAGCCCGAGTCGGCGCGTTTTGCCTTCGGGATCAGCCCGATTTCCTCGTAGTGCCGGATCATCTTGGCCGAAACCCCGGAGGCGTCCGCGGCTGATCCGATATTGAAAAATGGCTGCTCCATGGCGGGACTCCTTTGGCTGTTTCAGGCGGCCAGCATAAACCTTCCTATCATGGGAGGGAAAAGCCCGGCCGCCGGGGGGATGGGCCGGGCCTGGGGTGCCCGGTCGTGCGAGGGGGGTCGGGGTCTAAACCCGAATCACCCCGACTCCTTTAACACGGAAACGCTATTTATCCTTCTTTGTACACGGCCCCAGCCGTTTGGCGCTGATGGTGCCCGTGGACGTGCTTTGTACCTTGCCACGGAATTTACTGACCTGATCGAAGGTCCCGGTCATCGAGTTTCCCTGGAAGCTCATTTTAAAGTTAGTGTCCGTCACGCTGTCCCCGCTGGCGCAACGCCCGGTATAGGTCACATTGTTGCCCGAAATTTTCTGATTCATGATCTTGCAGCCCGCCTTCTTCATTTCCGGGGTTTCGACGGTGGGATTGCTCTGCGTGATACAGCCTGTGAAGGTAACGGGTATCTGCGACAAGGGGATACCCAGTCCTTCAATCTTCATCTTCATGGTGTATTCCCAATCGCCCGGATTGATAGACGGCGCTGCGAAGGTCGGTTCAGCCGAAGCAAAGATCAGAACCAGTAGCATGGATAGGATTCCACTGGATGTCACCGACACCGTAGGCAGGAATTTCGAACAGCGACGATGCAGAGTGCGACTGCTAATTGAATAGGCCATTATTTCATCCTCTTCGGAAGTAGAGTGAGTCCTCTATTTATTGTCCGGATGGCGTGGTTTGCATTGCTTAGCACGAGCTACACGTCTTTATCAGTTTTCTCACCCTGATCCGGGACCTGATTCGGATGCTCACCGGATTGAGTAAGGCTTTTCTCAAGCTTGCGCTGCTGCTTTGCTTCCATTTTCCGCTTCTTTTTAAGCTCTTTCTGGCGCTTCTGGAACTGATAGTTGGGTTTTGCCACCGTTGCGCCCTCCCTTAATGAAGTAATCTCGTATTATGTCACGGCATTGCGACGGGTGTCCGAACCTTCGGCGGCTGTTTCCACCATAGTTGAGGTCAGTTCCCGTTATTTATCGTATATTTACTAAACTGCGTTAATTGGCGGGCAGAAGCGAATCGGGAGAATCTATGCCGGAAACGTTGTGGTGGGTTGCCGTACTGTTCGCCATACTGGGCGTGGTCATGATCGTCGCGGCGGGAGCGGCGCTGCGGCGCCGTCGCCCGCTGCGCATGAGTATTCGTCTCCTGCTGGCGCTCGTGTTTCTCGCGGCCGGGGCGGCGTGCGGCGTCGTTGCGTTAGGCGTTCAAGGATACCGTGCATTGACGCACGAGGCGGTCGCCGCCGTGGTGCGCACCGAGCCCCTTGGCCCGAACCGCTTCCAGGCGCAATTCCGGTTTCCCGACGGGCGTGAAGTTTCATACAGCTTGAGCGGCGATCAGCTGTACGTGGATGCGCGCATCCTGAAATGGCACCCCATGGCCAACGTGCTTGGCCTGCACACGGTTTATGAGCTGGATCGCGTTGCCGGACGCTATCAGGATCTGGCCCAGGAACAGCAGCAGCCGCGCACCGTGCTGTCGCTCGCGCCCAAGCGGGAAGTGGATTTGTTCAAGTTACGTCAGCGTTATGCGCTGCTCAGCCCGCTGCTCGATGCCGAATACGGCTCGGCGACCTTTGCTGCAGCTGACGGCCCCACACAATACGAAGTGCGCGTCTCGACGACCGGGTTGCTGATCCGGAAACTGGGGCAGCAATCGAACTGAAGCGAAGGCATAAGATGTATTCGCGGAATCCGTGATCTGTCT
This sequence comes from Gammaproteobacteria bacterium, assembly GCA_029863005.1. GTDB lineage: Bacteria > Pseudomonadota > Gammaproteobacteria > Acidiferrobacterales > Sulfurifustaceae > Sulfuricaulis. The sequence goes on from JAOTWF010000037.1 coordinate 18,656, forward strand.
CCGCGTTCATTTGACGCGGGGTTTTACTCTTGCTCTTTCTGTTGCATGTGATCAGGAGGCGATAAACGCCACGGCGCGTGCGATCACTGCCGGGTCGCGCAGGATGCGGTGGTGGCCGAGGCCGGTGGTGCGGATGAATTGCGCGCCGGGCCAGGCCTTCGCTACCGCGGCACCTTCGTGCCAGGGGACACCACTGTCGTCCTGGTCGTGAATAACCAGGCCTGGCAAATCGAGCCCGCGCGCCAAGTCCTCGGGTGAAAAGCGCTGCCAGAGATCGGCGCCGAAATCCTTCTCGAAATTCCGGATAAATATTTCCTGCACCCGCGGCGCGACATTCAGGGCGGTGAAAAACTTCTGTGTGAGCCCACGCACGCTGCTGGGCGGACTGATGGCGACGATGCGGTTTACCTTGAGCCCATGTTGCACGGCGTAAATCGCACAAGCAACACCAAAGGAATGTCCGATGACCGCATGCACCGGCCCGCAGGCCTGGGCCACGGCCTGAAGGGCCTCGCTGATTTCCGGCAGGTTGGTGGCACGTCCCGGCGAGCGACCGTGTGCCGGTGTATCGAATGCCACCACACGGAATCCGGCGCGGACCAGCTCCGGTGCGAACGCACCGAGCTGTGCGCCACGCCCGTTCCAGCCATGCACCATCAACACCACGGGCCCTGCGCCCCAGGAATCGACCGCGAGCTGCTGGCCGTGAAATTCCACGTCCAACGGTTGGGCTGTGCGGCGCCATTCCTTCTCTCGCGTCGGTTCCGGATAACGCAACGGTTGAAACCACAAGCGATAGACCCAGCGCCCGGCCAGCGCTGGCGAGACCAGTCCCGCCAAGCGAATCGTCATGCGCAGTAACCAGAAAGCTACCGGCATGGGTATGAAACGGAATGTGGTTTGTTGCTAATAATCGCGCCCCGTGGTTGAGAGGTCAGAAACTTCGGGATATGAAGAAACGCAGGCATTTACTCACATGTCCATCTTTTCAACAACCTCACCGGACCCGCCGCTCGCCGCTGCCGACGTTCCGCATCAGTGAAGGGCTCGTCACAATGACCGGATTGATTATCCGGAAACTGGGTCCGGAATTAGATTGAAGTAAAAGCTGAACAGGTGTATTACCGAAAACTATGACTAGACTCGGTTTCTATCCGGATAAGCACGAAACAGTGACTTGAACCATGCAACCAGCCGAACCCACTTTAGCGGCCCTGCCCAACACGGTGCAACGCTACTTCCTGGCAACCCGTCCGATGTTTCTGAGTGTCACCTTGTTCGGCACTCTGATCGGCCTTGGAGCCGCGCAGGCCAGCGGCGTTCAGATTGTCTGGCTGACGGCATTCGTGACCGTGGTCTTCGCCCTGCTGGCACACGCGGGGGTGAATGTCTTGAATGACTATTACGATGCCTTGAATGGCACGGATGCAATGAATACCGAACGTGTGTTTCCCTACACCGGTGGCAGCCGCTTTATTCAGAACGGCGTGCTCACGCTCGCGCAGACGGGGCGATTTGGCGTAGCCCTCTTTGCGACGGTAATGCTTGCTGGTATCTGGTTAACCGCGGTCTCCGGATACGGTTTGCTGGTCATCGGCTTGGCGGGGCTCGTGATCGGTTGGGGCTATTCGGCCACGCCACTCAAACTCAACAGCCGCGGGGCCGGGGAGCTTTGTGTCATGATCGGGTTCGCGCTGATTGTGATTGGCACCGATTATGTCCAACGACATGCATTCGCATTGACGCCGGTCTTCGCTTCCGTGTCGTATGCGTTGCTCGTTACTAATATTCTCTATATGAATCAGTTTCCCGACCGCCAAGCCGATGCCGCCGCCGGCAAACGCCATTGGGTGGTGCGGCTTGCGCCGGAACAGGCGCGTTGGGGCTACGTCATGCTCGCGGTAGCCGCCTATGCCTGGTTAATCGGCGCGGTGTTTACCGGCGCGCTGCCATCGCTGGCACTGATTGCTCTGGTGGCCGCTATCCCCAGTACTCAAGCCGCAGTTGATTTGTTCCGCTATGCGGCCCAACCGCGCGCGCTCACGGTGGCAATTCGGCGCACCATTGCTGCGGCCTTGCTGCACAGCTTGTTGCTTTCTGTCGCGTTGTTTTTCTGAATTAGTCGTGGCGGGGTAAACTTCGAACCCTCCTCACCCTTTTTCCATCTTGAACAGGTGAATTAGCGGAAACTGTGATCTGAACCGCGAGTAAATTGAAGTGAATGCTGAACAGGTGTACTAGCAGATACTGTATCGAATTCCGGTTTTTCGTCAGCTCAGGCCATGAATGAGATCAAACATCTGCATCATTTGCCGTGGGCTTAAGAATTCTGCGATG
>JAOTWF010000099.1 GCA_029863005.1 Gammaproteobacteria bacterium
GCAAGTGATGGTGCCAGCTCATCTACGGTTTGCGGCGCGCACACTCTTACCTCGACCGAGTGTTCCTGGCGGTCGTCAACAAGAGGAATGTCCTTATCGTGTCGTTCAACGCCATCCACCGTGACACTGGTCACACCGATCTTTTCATCTTCAGTGGCGCACGTTTGCGAGATAGTGATGTGGTAGACCGTCTCCCGATACCGGTAGTGCATCTTGTACGACTTCCAATCGGCCGGGAGGCACGGCGCGAAATACAGTTTGTCCACCTCCAGTCTCAAGCCGAGGAGCGATTCCACGATCAGCCGGTACATCCAGCCGGCCGAACCCGTGTACCAGGTCCAGCCCCCGCGGCCGGTGTGCGGCGCCAGTGCATAGACATCGGCGGCGGCGACGTAGGGTTCGACTTTATAGATCGCCACCCGCTCCGGGGTATTTCCATGATTTACCGGGTTGATCATGGCCAACAGTTCCCAGGCACGCTGACGGTCGCCGAGTGTGGCAAACGCCATGGCTGCCCAGATCGCCGCATGCGTGTACTGCCCGCCATTCTCGCGCACGCCCGGGACGTAACCTTTTATGTAGCCGGGATTCAACGGCGACTTGTCGAACGGCGGATCCAGAAGCTGAATCAGCGCTGAATCGCGGCGCACGAGGCGCTGATCCACCGCCTCCATGGCCAGGCGCGCACGTTGGGCATCACCCGCCCCGGAGAGAACCGCCCAGCTCTGCGAAATGGAATCAATCTGGCACTCGGGGTTGGCGGCCGACCCCAGCGGTGTGCCGTCGTCAAAGTAGGCGCGGCGGTACCACGCGCCATCCCAGCCATGCTCCTCGATGTTCCGGCGCAACTGTTTCCCCTCCTCTTGGCAACGTTCGGCAAAAGCGGTATCACCCTGCCGGTGCGCCAGTGCGGTGAACTGCTTTAGCACTTCACTCAGGAAAAATCCCAACCAGATGCTCTCGCCTTTTCCCTGATTGCCCACCAGATTCATGCCGTCATTCCAGTCACCGGTACCGATGAGTGGCAGGCCGTGCTCTCCCCATCGGAGCCCTTTTTCGATGGCTCGCACACAGTGCTGATACAGGCTGGCCACCTCGCCAGACCGGCCGGGGAGATCAAAATACGAGTCGTCCTCAGGGTTAACCGGGCGGCCATCGAGGAAGTTGATCGATTCATCCAGCACCCCGATATCCCCGGTGTTCGAGACATAGCGGCATGTCGCCAGGGGCAGCCACAGGTAATCATCCGAACAATGCGTGCGCACGCCACGGCCCGATGGCGGATGCCACCAATGCTGGACATCGCCTTCCTGGAACTGCCGGCTCGCGCATAGCAGCAGTTGCTCGCGCAGACGTTGCGGCTCGGCGTGAATCAGCGCCATCGTATCCTGCAATTGGTCGCGAAAGCCGAAGGCGCCGCCCGACTGATAATATCCGCTGCGCGCCCAAAGACGACATGCCAGTGTTTGGTACACCAGCCAGCCGTTGGTCAGTACGTTGAGCGACGGGTCGGGTGTTTCTACCTGCACCGCACCGAGTGTGCGGTTCCAGTAGTGGTACACCGCATCGAGCGCGCCGCGCGCGGCCATGGGTCCCCGGAAGCGATGCACCAGGTGGCTGGCCGCAATGGCATCCCGCCCCACACCCAGCCGAAAGATAATCTCACGCTCTTGTCCGTCGGCCAGATCGAAGCCGACCTGGATCGCGGCGCAGGGATCGAGCGCCGCGCCCACCTTGCCGGAAAGGCGCGTGCGATTCATCGCGGCCGGGTGCTTGAGCGTGCCGTTGCGTCCGAGGAATTCAGTGCGATCGCAACTGGTCGTGCAGGTCGTCTCATCCACGTCGAAAAACGCCACCCGATCAGGAAACTCCGTGCTGTAGGAATTGTGCGCGTAGAGCGCCCCGCTGCCGGGGTCAATCTCGGTGGTCACGTGCATGGCCGATTTCGGCCGCAAATCTCCCAGCACCCACTCCACGTAACCGGTCGCGGAAAGCTTGCGCGGCTGGCCCGACGCGTTGTGCACCTTTAGCACCGCAAACTTGATCGCGGCGTCCACGGCGACATATACCGTCAGCTCCGAGCGAATGCCATGCTCGGTGTGCTCGAAGACGCTGTAGCCGAACCCATGGCGGCTCACGTAATGCCCGGCTCCGCGGCAGGGCAACGGCGTGGGTGACCAGAAATGGCCGCTGTCTTCGTCGCGCAGGTAAAAGACCTCTCCGCTGGCATCGCTTACCGGGTCGTTGCGCCAGGGAGTGAGACGGAATTCGTGGGCGTTCTCGCCAAAGGTGTAGGCCGCGCCGTTTTCCGAGATGACGGTTCCAAAATGCGGATTTGCCAGCACGTTCACCCAGGGTGCCGGCGTCACTTGCCCGGGCGTGGTCATGATGACGTATTCACGCCCATCACGGGTAAATCCTCCCAGTCCGTTAAAGAGCATCAGATCGCGGCGCGGCAAGCTGGCGGCATCCGGGAGTTCGGCACTGTGACGGCGGGTCGGTTTGAGACGCGGAACGCGCACTTCCGCCGGGCCACGACGGTCGATCTGTTCCGCCAGCGTTCCCCGGCTGTCGGTGAATATGGCGCGCGCCACCGATTGCAGCAGGATACGGTCTTCGTTCGATATCTGCTCGGCCGGCCGCACGAAGATACCGCCGCGCCGATCGATCACATGCGCTTCGACGCCCGCGGCCACCAGCCCCATGATTTGTTCCTGGAGCAGTTGCCGGTAACCGGCACGGTCTTCGTTCCAGATCACCAGGTCCACGGCCAGCCCCTTCAAGCGCCAGTACGCGTGAGCCTGTACTAATTGACGTACCAGATCGATATTGGCCAAGTCGCTGATCTGCAGCAGCACGATCGGCAAATCACCGGATATGGCATAGCCCCACAGGCCGGATTGTCCACGACGGTTTTTGATGAGGACGGAGGCGTCGGCACGCAACGAGGAATTGGCGTAGATGACAGAGCTCGCGAGGTGTCCGTAGAGTTGCGCGTCGGCCTCGGTGGCATTGATCTGCCGCAGCACCACCTGGGCGTGGGACCATGCCAGTTCGAAGACGCGATCCGCGAGTCGCCGATCATGGTATTTCTCGACCAGGCTCAATGCGGCGTCGCGGGTTTCGCCGATGCCGGATACCATGTCGATCGTTGCCGATTCGTCCGGATCGAGCGTTATGCGATAACGGATGGCGACAACCGGGTCCAGCACCGAGCCCCGACTGCCCGCAAGCGCGGAGTTACTCAGGGTTTGGGGTGCGGCGACCGTGTTGCCGCGGCCAATGAATTGCATACGGTCCGTTTCGTAGGAGATCTCTTCAACGTCCACCCCGTGCACGGCCATCAGGTGAAACATCCACGGTGTGGGCTCATCCTGGGAACGGGGGCGACGCGTGCAGAGAATCGCCCGCCGTGACTCGATAATCTCGGTCTGAACGAAAAGATTACTGAACGCCGGATGCAGTGCATCGTCGGCAGAAGGCGCGAGAACCACTTCCGCATAACTCGTCACATCAATGGTCTTGCTTGTCGGAGAGCGATTGCTGATATGGACGCGGCGCAGTTCGATGTCATCTTCCGGTGAAACGACGATCTCGGTATGGGTATCGATATCACCATCACCGACAGAATCCCGGCGGCGAAACTCCGCTCGCCCCTCCGAGAAAATCGCTTCGTAACTGACCGCCCGTTTGAGCGTCGGCTGATGCGCGGTTGACCAGCACTCCCCGCTCGCCACGTCGCGCAGGTAGCAGAAAGTGCCCCAGTTATCGCAGGTCGCGTCTTCGCGCCAGCGGGTGACGGCGAGGTTTTTCCACTGACTGTAACCGCCCCCCGCGTTGGTGACCATCACATGGTATCGACCGTTCGACAGCAACTGCACGGCCGGTATCGGCGTGTCGGAACTGTTGTGCACGCGCACCGGCATCTCCGGCCCGCCGGCCGTCGCGCGCACGTCGGAAAACTCGACGGCTTGCGTATGGAACACCGTGGCCTTGGGAATTCGTTCCTGGAGTAACATCAGGGTTGCCTGGAACAACGGGTCCGATTCGAAACGCTTCTGCATCGGACGGTCGAGGATCAGATAGGCCAGCGAGAGCAGGCTCATGCCCTGGTGATGTGCCATGAAGGATCGAACCAGCGTGCTCGATTCCCCGCGCCGTTGGCGCGACGGGGTGTAATCGATAGCTTCATACAGGCCGTATTTTCCTTCGAGCCCCGCGGCCGCCAGTTGCTGCAGATTCAAACACGCCGCCTCGGGTGCCACCATCAACGCGAGCGCCGAGGCATAGGGTGCTACAACCAGGTCCTCGGCGAGTCCGCGTTTGAGCCCCATGCTGGGCACACCAAAGGCGCGGTACTGGTAGTTGAGATGAACGTCGACGGTGTTGTAGCCGGATTCCGACATCCCCCACGGCACACCGCGCTGCGCTCCATACTCGATCTGTCGCTCCACCGCCGCTTTGCAGGTCTGGTCGAGCAGCGTGTTTTCATAGGTTGGCATCACCAGCAGCGGCATGAGGTATTCGAACATCGAACCGCCCCACGAAAGCAAAACCGCGTCGCCACCGGCGGTCGTGAGCTGACGCCCCAGGGCGAACCAGCTCTCCTGCGGCAGCTCACCCTGCGCGATCGCCACGAAAGTGGCAAATCTCGCCTCGGAAGCCAACAAGTCGTAATAACTCAAGTCCCGCCGGCGTTCATTCACGTTATAACCAATCGCCAACAGATGATTCGCCTTGTCGTACAGGAAGTCATACTCCATGCGCGTGAGTTCGCTGGCTTGCAGAGCCAGGCTTTCGATAGCCGCTATCCGCTCTTGGGCGCGGACGCTGGCTTGCGCAATGTGCAGTCGGAGCTCACCCAGCCACTCGCGCTCCGCGGGCGTGACTTCCGCGTCGAGCCGGCGCTCGATGATTGGCAACCACTCCACCTCGAGTCTTGCCAGTTCACGCAGCGTGGGGATTTCGTCAATGTCAGCGAAGCT
>JAOTWF010000100.1 GCA_029863005.1 Gammaproteobacteria bacterium
GCAATACGCGTCGAACTGTGGTCGGAAGACAAGACGGCGGGCGAGGCCGCCATTGCGGCAGTGATGGCAGAGATGCACCGGATCGATAGGCAAATGAGCCCATACAAACCGGAGAGCGAATTATCTTGGATCAACCGCGAGGCGGCAGAACATCCCGTGCCCATCAGTCAGGAAATGTTCGAAATTCTGTCGCGTTCGATCAAGTTCTCGGAACTCAGCGGTGGGGCATTCGACATTACCTTTTCCAGCGTAGGTTATCTGTATGATTACCGCCGACACATTAAACCGTCGGACAAGGAAATTGAGCAGGCCCTGCCCGGCATAAACTTTCGTCACATACTGCTTGATGCGCAAAATCGAACAGTCAAATTCGCGCGCCGCGGCGTGCGCATCGACCTGGGCGGCATCGGGAAAGGTCATGCGGTGGATAACGGCATCTCGCTGCTCAAGAAGCACGGCATTACGCAAGCCATCATCACCGCCGGCGGCGACAGTCGTGTTCTGGGTGACAAAGGAGGCCGGCCGTGGATGGTGGGCATTCGCGATCCGCGCCGGAAAGACAATATGGTTGCCGTGATCCCCCTGATCAACTCGGCCATATCTACCTCAGGTGACTATGAGCGTTATTTCGAGGCCGACGGCGTACGCTATCATCACATTCTTAACCCCAAGACCGGTCGGTCTGCGACCGGCGTGCACAGCGTGTCGGTCATTGGCCCCGATGCCACCACCACCGATGGCCTTACCAAACCGGTATTCATTCTCGGGCCGGAAAAGGGATTGCGTCTGATTGAATCCATTCCCGGGGTCGATGCCGTGATCATCGATGCCGAAGGTAAAATGTATTACTCCTCGGGATTGCAGAATAGACAGAAGGAATCATCCAGACCCGTCGATTCAAGCCCAACGCAATAATAGACCCAATTCTAATCCGGTTTTCCTGAAACAAGCGCGCGCCACAAACCTGCACCGTTTGTCGGTTGTTTTCCTGCGTATGTGGCTGTAGCCAACAGTGCCGTATTTTTGTGTTAGAGACGGCACTAAATAAATCAGGACTGTTACCGACACACGCGATGATAGCCGCGATGAAGGGCTGCATATGCCCGAGTTAATCTACATAGAATAAGTATCGTTCTTAAATAACAGCTTTGTTTAGGGCAAAGCCACTGAAAGGTGGTGACGCAAAGCCCCGAGGCTAACGGTGGACTGTTTTGTCACCCATGCTGGTCGGGCCGCCGAAGCAACATTAGATATAAACAGATTTTCGGCGGCGCGGAGCATTGCGTTAACGGGAATCAGGGAGGCGCTATGAATGCCCTGACTATTTCCAAGCTTGTTTTTGGTGTTGTTGTTTCCACAAGTTTACTGGTTCTCGGCGGTTGTAGCCCCGGAAGCAGTCAGAATTCCTCCGCCTCGGCAGACGACGTTCCCATCGCCTATGTTAAGCGGCCGCTCGATCCCCAGGCCATGAACAGCCCGGTGGGAAATCCCACGGACAGCGTCACCTTCCATTCCGGCGGCGACCTTTATGTACGTAACATTTCCTCGGCGAGCGCCGTCGAAACAAATATCACCTCCACATATACGCTTGGCCAAGGTGACGTTTCAGATCCCGAAGTTTCGTATGACGGTAAAATGATCCTTTTTTCCATGAAGGGTCCCAATGATTCGACATGGAATATCTGGGAATACGATCTCGCCGCCAAGACCCTGCGGCGGATCATTCAGGATAATGCCACGGCCAATCAGGGCGATGACGTTGATCCCGCCTACCTGCCTGACGGGCGCATTATATTTACCTCCAACCGGCAACAAAAATCCGTGCAGACCCTCGGTTACAAGTACGTGGACGAGTATGAACGGGAAACCACGACCGTGTTGCACACGATGAACGCGGATGGAACTGCCATTGAGCAGATTTCCTTCAACCAGAGCCATGACCGCAATCCCACCGTCTTGGCTGACGGTCATATTCTGTACAGCCGATGGGACCATGTGGGCCAGCGCAACCAGTTTTCCATCTTTCGTTCCAGTCTCGATGGCACGGGAATGTTCATCCATTATGGCGCGCACAGCCGGGTAGTCAGTTACCTGCATCCTCGTGAAATGCCCGACGGACGCCTCATGTCTGACGCCATGCCGCTATCACGCACCAACGAAGGCGGCGCGCTGCTGATTATCGACGCCAACAATTTCTCGGAAATCGACCAATCTGGCCCCGGGACGCCGCCGGGTATGGTGGCGCAATCCCAAGCCAGTTTCGCCGACGTCGATTTCGGCGCGATGGTCTCCAACACCGGCCGATTCACCACGCCTTATCCGCTTTGGGATGGCACCCCACGGGCACTGGTGAGCTTTACCCCCGGCGGGCGCACCGAAATGACCATGCAGACCAGCCTGCTGACCGGTCAGCCCGCGCCGGTCACCGTGGAAAAAGCCCCGGCGTACGGCGTGTACATGCTGGATCTCAATACCAAAACTTTGCGCGGCATTGTATTGCCCCAGGTGAATGCCGACGGAGACCCGATTGAATTCATCACCGATCCGGTCCCGTTGATGGCGCGGGCGAAACCGAAAGTGCTGGCGGCGAGCGGTGTTGACACCGCGCGCCAGGCGCGCAACAAGGCCAGTGTCACTGTCGGAAGCGTCTACGACACCGAACCCGAACGCAACCGCATGACCAACAATGTCCTGTCGGCGGAGGAACGGACAACGGGTATCGCGATTCCCATGAAAGACAACCGGACCAATGTCTGTCCCGACGGCCAAGCACGCTATCCGAATTGCGATACGCGCGCGCAGGTCGCTGATATTTCCAAATTGAAAGACCCGTCACCCAGCACTGGCACATTGCCGGATAACCGCCCCGGTCGTTTTGCCCGTATCGTAAAAGCCGTACCGCAGCCGCGCGGCATCAGCCGTGAGGCCCTAGGCGAAACCGAATTCGAAATGCAGCAGATCGTCGGCTATGTCGAAGTCGAACCGGACGGTTCGCTGGCCTTTGAAGCCCCGGCGGATACGCCGTTCGGAATTTCCGTGCTGGATCGTTACGGCCGCGCGCTTCAAACCCACACCAGCTGGATCCAGGGAAGGCCGGGAGAGGCGGTGTTCTGCAACGGCTGCCACTCGCCACGCAAGGGGGCGACCTCGGCGCTGAACGGGACCAACCTGACGCAAAACAACCAGACCTTGTCATTGCGCCTTTCCAATGGTGGCACGGTGTCCGGCCGCAGCGGCGAGATCATGGCGCTGACGCGCTTCAACGAGGAATTTGCTATTAATCCGGTTAACGTAAGCCCAAAGCCGGACATCCAATTTCTCGATGTCTGGACGCCCGACACGGACTCAGGCGGCAATCCGCTGACCAGGGGAACCCCGATCAACATCTCCTATGCCGCCTCCAACTATAACGGCGCCGTGTCTCCGGGATTGACGACACCGGCACCCGGGGTGTCTGCCGACGGATCCATCGTGATCAATTACAGCGAGCATATTCAGCCGATCCTCAATAAATCATGTACCGTCTCCTGTCACGGAGCCGGTGGTCCCGCCCAAGCCGTTCTCGACCTGAGCGATGCGATAGCGGGAACCGGACGTGTTGCTTCCTACGATGCGCTGACGGTCGGCAAACCGAGACTCAATCCCGACGGAACGCCGATACTGGTCGAGCGAGACGGTGAAATCATGATCGATCGTGAGGATCCCGTGGCCGAACCCGGCCTGGCGCGCGCGACCAAGCTGATCAGCCGGATCTTCGCGGAAGGCCTGAAAACGCCCGCGGAAATCGCCGCAGACGCGCACACGCAATATCTGAACATTTCGGAGAAGCGCGTGATTGCGGAATGGATTGATCTGGGCGGAACGTATTACAACGATCCCTGCCAGACGCGCAATACCGACGGCAGCTGCGCCCGGTCCCGCACGGTCACGGGGCTGAACCAGGGGACTTTCGAGACCAATGTCCACCCCCTGATGCTGACGGCTTGCGCCGGTTGTCACGTCGCCACCGGCCGCTCGCCCGATGACCCGCCGTTCCAGGCCAAGCGCCTGGTCCTGACTGGCAGCGTGGAGCCGGATTTCAACGTGACTTTAGGCATGGTAAACAACGTGTGCGATCCGGCCATGAGTTATTTGCTGCGCTATCCTACTTCCACTGGCAACCAGAGTGCGGTTCCGCCCGAGCCGGCGCACCCGAATGTACTGGACAACACGTCACCGCTGTATACGGCTATCCTGCAATGGATTACGGCGGCGCAGGCAGCCAATGGATGCTGATGAATAAACGATCTGCAGTATCCATTTTTCTCGCAGCATCCATCGAAATTTTTCTTGTTGGTTGTGGACAGGATGTTACGTTGTCTGCCGAGAGCGGTGAGACGCTGTGCATCAGCTATTATCAACAATGCATCGATCCACTCTTCAGCAAGTCTTTCGCACTGGCAGGTGGGGGGACGATTCAATGTATCAATTGCCATGCCGGTGGCCCCGGAAAAAGTTTTCAGATCAATGCGGCGCCCGCAAGCGAGTTGGAGTGGCTGGGAAATTTTGAATCGGCTCGGCTTCAGTCGTTGGAGGGTGTCAACAGCAAAATGTTGTTGCGACCCCTGGGGGTGAATCACGGCATTGGTCCACAAGTCTTTGCTGGAACCGGTGATCCGGATTATCAGCGAATCCTGTATTGGATCATGAATCCGGTGGACAGCCGTGGGAGCATCGATCCTTTGCAGGACACGGCCCAATGCCAGGCGATATACGCCGCTAATCCTTGTCCTTGACATTGCCGGTGGGGTGGGTGAACAACATGCGTTTGTTAATTTTTTTTTTCGTATGCGCGTTATCTCTGATTGGAACCGCGCGCGCGGAGGAGAACACTGTACGGGTCCAGGTGACAGACCCGTACATCGAGCTGCGGACCGGTCCCGGTCGCGGCTTTCCGGTTTTTTACACAGCCGACCGGAGCGAAT
>JAOTWF010000038.1 GCA_029863005.1 Gammaproteobacteria bacterium
ATGCTCATGATGAGCGCGGTGCCGCGCTGGTATTTTCGGGCAGCGATCAAGGTAATCTCCCGTGCCGCGACGGCGGGGAGGCATTCCGGTAATTGACGGGTTTGGCGTTTCATTACGAGTTTCTCAGTTGCACCACAGACTGGAACAGGCGGCGTTTGTAACGGTCGCCGGGATTGTCGACTTCGAACGTGCCGTCGCCGTCTACGTCATATTGGCCGGTATCCTTGTCGAATTCCTTGGATCGGCCGGTGGACGCATCGTCCAGGGTGCGTGCGAGGATCCCGAGGCGCACGCTCACGACGGTTTTCCACTCGGCTGCGGTCGTCAGCCCGGCCTCACCCGCCTTGAGATAACGGTTCGGCACCTTGTCGCCATCCGTGTCCACGCCGTACAAGACTTGCAGCTGTTCGATACCATCCACCAGCTCGACCGGCGCGCCGGTGTTCTCCTGGCGATACAACGCCGGGTTGCCGCTGGCGCCCCTTCGGATGAAATATGTGTTGGTCTTGTATTTCATGATCCGTGTGCCGCCTAGCCCGGTCGATGGGCTATAGGCTTTGCTCAGAATCTTGGTGGAATTCCCGGGTGTACCTGCCCCCGTGTTATGTACCAGATGCGGGTCGGTGTTGTTTATTTGTGTGATTTGCATGACATCGGCGCTGGAGCAGTCCGAAATCATGATGATGTCATTAGTGCTGAGACCTGTTAACGCATTGACTTTCAGTACCGCTGAGGGATTTGGCATTTCCACGTCAAGAAATATCGGACTGCTGCTGTCTGCCAACCGGATCGCCACGGCATCGGTGCCGGGTATGGCATTGGCCGGCATGGCCGTGGTGGCAGAGGGATACCACTGTCCGGAAGGGGTGGCCTCGGTTCCGCCAATATTATTGACGCCTTCCAACGGTATCTGCGTGTTATAGGCGAAATCGGTGCCATTCAGCGTGCTGTAGACGGAATCCGGGGCGATATCGCTGACGCAGCCGTAATAACCCGTCAGACGCAGGTCCTTGATCAGAAAGTGCATGGCGAAGCGGGCGCTTTCCTGCAATCGCGCCAGGCTGTCCTGGGTGGAGTAGCTCTGTTTGCTGTTGACGAAAAGTGTGGAGACCGCCACCAGAATAATCAGGCCGATGGTCAGCGCCACCATCAACTCGACCAGGCTGAAGCCTCTGACTTTTTTCTGGATGTTGATCAATCTTTTCATAGCTGCACTTCCCACTTCTGGTTTTTACTGATGTCGCGCTCCGTCCACTTGATGGTGACGGTGACCCTTTTAGCGGCGTCGATCCCGATGGTGGCCAGGTTGCTGGACGATCCGGGGAGGACGCTTGCCATCCGCTCGTACCATCTGCCAAGGTCATGGGTGGCGATCTGACTGGCGTTGCAGACTCCTGTGTTATTGCAGGCGCAGGTTGAGGCTTTGCAAGACTGATAAGTGGAAATGATCGCGGCGGCACTCGTCCCATCCGGAACATCGTAGGTTCCGCCAGCAACGACGCTGTCGGAATTGGCGCGCATGCGATCGATAATGTCATAGACGAAATACGTCGCCTGTGTCCGCATGTACGAGTCTGTGTTGAATTTCAGCGATGTGGTCTGCAACGCCGCCAGTCCCAACAGGCCAATAGACAGGATCAGCAGGGCGACAAGAATTTCAACCAATGAGAAACCTTTCTGGTGTTTCTGGGGGTTAGCAGCCAAATTAATTCTGGAAATCATGGGCAGGGTACTACTCCGTTCTTGATCAGGCTGGGGCGTCCGGTAGCGCCAATGCAGACAAAGCGTTGGCCGGTGATTTTGGTGTCGGTGAGCGTGAATCTGCCGGAGCCACTGGATAACAGCCCATTCTGGGCGTAAACAATTTGGTCGGCGCCTCCGGGCGAAGTCAGGGTGTTGCTACCCGTCAGGGGCCCGTGATTTTTTATAGGCACTTTCGTGCCCGCGTTGTTGTAATAAACCAGCCAGCCGTTGGCCCAGTTGCCGGCGGCGACACAGGCGGAACCGCCGGCAGCGGTGACACATACACCCGTTGTCTCAGCCCGTTTTATAGCTTCACTTCGCGCAAGGTTAATATCTGCCAATAGGTCATTAACCTGGCTGGTAAGTCGGTTACTCGAGACGAATTTCTGTAAACCCGGGGCGGCAATGGCCATGAGTATTGCGGCTATGGTCAGGGCTACGATGAGTTCAATGAGCGTAAAACCCTTCCTGCAGACGAGCGGTGTATAATTACCGACGAACGGTGAAATGACCGTAGTGTCACTACCGATGAACGGCTTTAATCGGCAGATAAAAGGAGTTCCATTCTGTGAGGTGCATCCATGCTTGCGGTTACGGTAATGCATATAGAACATCAAAATATGCTCAAAAATACGAGTAATTTCAAAAATGATGTTGTTTCACTCCTCTAAGTCTAATCGTATAAATGCACTCTGCAATTGCCGTGATTTGTCAGTCAAATCCAGTCAAATCAATTATTCAATGCGTAGGTATGTCTCTCAACTGATATAGAGGTGACAGATAAATGGTTAGAAAAAGCCGACGAACGGGAGTACCACTTTCAGAGTAAATTGTCAGAAGATCAATTGAATATATTGAATTTATTAAATTAAATTATTAATAAAACACTTGATCGTAAAATTTAGACAAGATCATTGTATTTAACTTATAATTATTCTAAATGGGAAATTCACAACAGCTTAAGACAGAGACAGAGGTTGTCGGCCTATTGCGTAAACATGGTATTCACCCTACGCATCAGAGGGTAATTATTGCGCGTTTATTATTCGACAAGTGTTCCCACCTCTCCGCGGAAGATGTTTTTCGCCTGGTCAATGCCGAGAACCGGCGCGTCTCCAAGGCCACGGTTTACAACACACTTGGCCTGCTGGCGGAGAAAGGCGTGATCCGAGAGGTCATTGCCGATCCCACACGAATTTTTTATGACCCGAACACGCAACCCCACCACCATTTTTTTAATACCGAATCGGGAGAGCTGACAGACATCAGCGCGGAGCAGATTTCGGTGAGCAAACTCCCACCGCTGCCACTCGGTGCCACGCTGGACGGGGTGGATGTCATCGTCCGGCTTCGTCCCGAGAAATCATCTTAAGCTCGCTAATCGCTGTTTCAAGGTTGGTTCATCCGGAGGAACAGCTTATACTTCCGGCCCGCTGCTATCGCGCGAGGCCGGTGTAGCTCAGCTGGTAGAGCAACTGATTCGTAATCAGTAGGTCATCGGTTCGACTCCGGTCACCGGCACCATCTCAGGTTGTCAGCTACTATTTCTCTATACCTTTTCATCGGACGACAAAGGAATCCCGCGGGATCATGCAGATTGATTCTGGCAGCGGCTTGATACAGGGAGTTCGGTTCGTGGCGTCTCCCCATTGCGATGATCGCCCGGCCGGTGTCGCGGTTGACACGCTGGTCATTCATTCAATCAGCCTCCCACCGGGTAAATTCGGCGGTCCTGGGGTCGAGCAATTATTCTGCAACAGCCTTGATCTGTCCGAAGATCCTTATTATCGCGAAATAAAGGACCTGAAAGTCTCGGCCCATTTGCTCATTCGGCGCAATGGTGAGGTCGTCCAATTCGTGCCGCTGCATCAGCGCGCCTGGCATGCCGGGCAGTCGTATTGCGAGGGGCGCACGCGTGTCAATGATTTTTCCATCGGCATCGAACTGGAAGGTGCGGAAAACCTGCCGTTCGAAGATGCCCAGTATGAAGCACTCAAGAGGCTTACCGATCTGATTCGGACGCAATATCCTGCTATAACCCGAGAACGCATCTATGGCCATGGTGACATTGCACCCGGGCGCAAGACCGACCCCGGTTCGACGTTTGACTGGAAAAGATTTCTGGCGGTCTGTACTTAGCGCTTGCCTTGCCTCAGCCATGAATATTACATTTACACAAAACACGGATGATGAGCGCTTAGCATGAGCGAAACACTGATAATTGTTCTATTGGCAATTCTCTTGGATCACCTGATTCCTGATCGGCAGGGGATAAAGCCCTTCGTTTGGTATCGAGACTGGGCGGAATCCATCGAGGCGCGTTTCAATGGCGGTAAGCGCGTGCATGGCATCGGTGCCGTCATTCTCGCGACACTGCCGATCGTCGTGGGTGTCATGCTGATTCACTACATTCTCGGAGAGATCGGCTGGTTACTGCGAGTGGCTTTCGATGTATTGGTGCTTTATCTATCGCTCGATGTTCATCGTCTTAGCAAGACAGCCAGCGCCGTCTCGGTTGCGTTAGAATCTGGTGACCTTGACGCGGCGGACGAACAAATGCGGGAATTGATCGGCAAAAGTGTCCCGGAAAAATCTGAGGCCAATATTGCACGCGCTTCGGTCGAAGGCGTGCTCAAGCAGGGAAATTCGCTGATTGTGTCACCCATTTTCTGGTTTATTCTGTTAGGCCCTGTTGGCGCGGTGTTGCAGCGGTTGAGCTGCATTCTCGATACGCTATGGGGCCATCGTTATGAACGCTTTGCCGATTTCGGCTGGGCGGCTGCCCGTTTCGATGACTTGATGGGATGGGTTCCGGCGCGCATTACAGCGTTGTCTTATGCGCTGATGGGAAGTTTCGAGGATGCGCTGCAATGCTGGCGCAAACGTGTCGGTGTCTGGTCGGACATCAACAGCGGGCCGCTGCTGGCCTCCGGTTTCGGTGCCATGCACATGCAAATCTGTGAGGCCGCGGAAGAAGGAGAATTCGAGGAAAGAATTTCGGACCTCACCGTGATTCCGGACGCTGGCCATGTGCAGCGCGCCGTAGCGCTCGTATGGCGGGTGCTGCTGTTGTGGTTGGTGGTTGGCGTCCTGATGACCGGCGCCCATTTGGCCGGATTTATCTCGGGTTAGCCTGCAGCACGTTATCACGAACATCATCTTAACCTGACTCCCCGGCAGCGGCTTGGCCGGTGCGAGTCTCGTTCAACATATGTCACTTAAACTGCTAACGACACTGGACTTGATGCGCCATGGCGAACCGGTCGGTGGGCGCAAATACCGTGGGCAGATCGACGATCCCTTAAGCGAGAAGGGCTGGGAGCAAATGCGCCGGGTGGTTGGTGAGAAGTGTCCCTGGCAGATGATTGTCAGCAGTCCGCTGTTGCGGTGCGCCGAATTTGCGCGCGAACTGGCCGAACGACACGGGTTGCCGCTTGAGCTTGATGTTCGCCTGGTCGAACTGGGATTCGGCGAATGGGAGGGTTGTACGGCTCAGGAGCTAACCGCGATAGACCCGGACACTCTTGAACGATTTCGCCATGACCCGCTTTCAAACGCGCCACCCGGCGCTGAACCGCTGGTGTCGTTTCGTGACCGGATTCTGGAGGCCTGGCATAGCCTGACTGAGCGACATGGCGGGAAGCATATTCTTGTGATTGTGCATGCGGGTGTCATACGCATGCTCATTGCACATGTGCTGGAGATACCGCTTCAGCATCTCTTTCGATTACAAGTGCCGAATGCGGCTATCACCCGCCTGCGTGTTGAACGGCTTGGCAATGCCACTTTTCCGCAATTGCTGTTTCACGCCGGCAATATTTAAATCGCTTCAGGAATCCATGATTGCTTGCCGATGAGCAGAATTCGCAAATTCTGGTATTGGGGGTTGCTGATCTGGATCAGCGGCACATGGGTAATTCCGCCTGTGTTCGCGGGTATCCTGGTCGTTGACGATGTTGGAATGAAGGTAGCGCTCCGGCAGCCCGCCCGGCGCATCATCAGTCTGGCCCCGCACGTGACAGAACTCCTGTATGCGGCCGGAGCCGGGGATTACGTCGTTGGCGCCGTTGAATACAGCGATTATCCCGAGCAAGCCAGGCGGGTTCCGAGAATCGGCAGCGGCGCGGGCCTGGATCTGGAAAAGATTGTCGGTTTGCATCCTGACCTCGTCATTGCCTGGCAAAGCGGCAATCCGTCATGGCAAACAGCGCGGCTGAAACAGCTGGGTTTGAAAATTTTCATGACGGAACCTCGTCACATCGAGGACGTGGCGCGGTTAATCGAACGATTGGGGAAACTTGCCGCGACAGAAGCAGCCGCCGGGAAAACACTCCGTGAATTCCACCGTCACTGGAAAAGCCTTCAAGAGCGTTATACGAGGCGCGCCCCGGTAACCGTGTTCTATCAAATATTGGACAATTCTTTGTTGACGGTCAGTCAAGAGCATCTGATCAACGATGTGATTCAGCTGTGTGGCGGAAAGAACGTGTTTTCAGATTTGCCGGGGCTGACCCCGCGGGTGAATTTGGAATCTGTGTTGGAAAAAAATCCTGAGGTCGTGCTTGCCAGTGGATATGAAACGCTGTGGCCGCAATGGCGTGATCGCTGGCATCGCTGGCCGTCGCTGCCGGCGACAGCCAACGGAAATCTGTTTTTTATTCCCCCGGACTTGATTCACCGCAACAGCCCCCGGATATTGCAGGGTGCCGAGAAAGTTTGTGCGGCGCTCGAGGTGGCACGGAAAGCACGCACCCCGTTGTAGGTCGATTAGTGGTGTTTCCCCGGCTTCCAGAGAACATCGGCCTCTCCGGCCTGACGATTCAATACTCGGGCGGTGACGAAGAGCAGGTCGGAAAGGCGATTCAAATATCTTATGGTGACGGCATTCACCGGTTCATCTTCACTAAGATGAATGACACGTCGTTCCGCGCGCCGGCACACGCTGCGCGCCAGATGGCAGAGGGCCGCCGATTCCGAACCTCCGGGAAGAATGAATTCCTTGAGCGGCGGTAAATCCGCATTCAGATTCTCCTGCATGGTCTCCAGACGCATGACCTGGTCTTCAGAGACAGTGGTGCTTCCGGGAATGCTGAGTTCGCCGCCGAGGTCGAAAAGATCGTTTTGCACTTCAGTCAGTCCTTGATGCATGTCCCGGGGAATTTCATGCGTTAGCAGAACGCCGAGTAGGCTGTTCAATTCATCCACTGCCCCGATCGCTTCGATTCGCCGGTTCGTTTTCTTCACGCGAGAACCGTCGGCCAGGCCGGTCGTTCCATCATCGCCGGTGCGGGTGGTTATTTTGGAAAGTCGATGCCCCATGATTAGTTGTCAATTAATTGATAGATGACAGGCAGTTGTACGTCGATGCCGCGGTCTTCGAGCCAGGCCGAAGCTTCGACGAGATTACCGAGCCGGTGAAGCGAGTGTAGCGCCGAATTGTCCAAAACGGCATAGCCGGAACTGTGCGCGACATGGATTTTGTCGAGATGTCCATCAGGTTCAACACGCAGTCCCATCAGGACCGTGCCTTCCCAGCCGCGACTTCTGGCGAGCGGAGGATATACGAGGTAGTCGGATAATCGGGTTTGAAGTAGCCCCTGCAAGTGGTTACGCGCGAGTTCACGCGACTCGTCTCCAGGCGTGGAAGGTTTGTCTAGAATCGCCGTTTTGTTCTCAGTCACTGGGAACGTCCCTGCAGCAGTTTCGGGAAGCTCTTGAGGAATGTTTGCCGGGATCATACGGTTATTATCAGTCGGTGCGTGCACTGGTTTGGCATGAGCCAGTGAGGGAGAAGACCCAAGTTCATTCTGTGTGCCTAGCCACACACTGATCCATGGCATGCCCAGGCGAGAGGTTGAAGGTGAATTGGATAACGAATTGAAGCCCGCCAGCACTATAACATGTAGCATGAGCGAGATGGCCGTAGACGCCATCATGGCTCGCCGGAAAATGGGAGTGGACATCGTCAGAAATCCCTCCCCAGCGAGACAGACAAATTTCTTTCCGGGAGCGGGTAGGCATTATACGTGTTTGGCGAACTGGTGCTGCGAATGCCGTAATCGAAGGCTTCCTTATTCAGAAGATTGTTAATACCGGCCTGCCATTTCCAGGGACGCTGCTCCCCCATGAGTTTGATGTCCATTGAGGAATAAGATGGGATCCTGCTGAAGGTGTTGGTTTGATCGTTGTCGAATCTTTTGTTCCCGGTGTAGCGTGCCGCCGCGGAGAACACCAGCCCGTGACTCACCTGCCAGATCATGGACAGGCTTCCGGTGTGCTTTGGTACCAAGGGAACCTCATTGCCGGCGAAGGCACCTTCCCGGAACGCGGCGCGTGTGTAGCCATAATTTGCCGAAACGCGAGTGTCTTCGGATAGTTTCCGGATGGCAGACAGTGTCAGGCCACGCCGCCGCGTGGGATCCAGGTTTTCATTGGCAAACGTGGTCGGATTGAAATGAATCTCGTTGCGCAAATTCATGTGAAAAATGTTGGCACCAAAGCGGGTTTCACCATACGCGAATTCCGCGCCCAGATCGAAGCTTTCGCCCGTTTGCGGTTCGAGCGGGGAGAACGTCTGCAGGAAATTATTTGGGTCGGTCTGAAAGAACTCATCCACCGTGGCGAATCGCACACTTCGCGCAGCTTTGGCATAGACGGACCAACTTTTATTTACCCGATGTCGAATACCGAGATTCAACATGTGCTCGTTATGGGCGCTGTGACGATCCGGCGCGCCACTGCCGAACGCCCCGCCTGGGGCACTGCTATCAAAGATGTCGTGCGCCTCCATCGTAACCCGCTGCCAACGAATTCCGGTGGTAAGCGCGGCGTGTTCACGGATGTCGCTGGTGTTTTGCCCATAGATGGCAATGCTTGACTGGCTGACATCGAGGCGATGGATCGGCGTGCCGGCGGTGGAAAGATCTAAAGAACGGTTGGAATCGTACTGAGAATGATAATAATCCACGCCGAAGGTGGCCTCGCCCGCAAGGCCGAATAGGTTGTTTCGGCTTTTTAGACGCGGCGTGAATGAGGCGGTGGCGAGTGTTGTATCGACATAATTGGCAAACATCCCGCCAAAAGCATAATCATCGAAAAAGGCCTTCTGGTTCTTGCGACGGAACCCGGCGTCTACGATCACTTCCTTGTCTGCGTCAAGGAAACGGTGTTGCCCCGCGACCACCGAGAAACCAGCCTGGTCCGAATAATCGCGCGGGCGGGACGTGCCGCGCCGGTCATGGGAAAGTTCATCAATACCCGCGCCGGGATCAACTCGCCGTTCTCCCGGCAGGCGCAGGCCTTGGTCATCCGCGTTGAATTGGAAGAACCATTCCGCCTGGTCTTGCGGTATCCGCCAATCAGCCTGCAGATTAGTCTGTTCGAGTGCGTTATTGCGGCGATATCCATCCGAATCAATCCGGCTGGCGCTGGCATTGACGGCAAATTCTCCCTGGCCATGTGTTATCGCTGCATCGAAGCGACGTGTCTGGTGGGATTCTCCGGTCAGCGTGACATTGCCGGAGGTCCCGGCGCGACCCGCCTGTTTTGTAATAATGTTGATGGTCCCCCCCACGGCGCCATCGCCGTAAAGCACGCCGCCGTCGCCACGGATGATCTCGATGCGTTCAATGTTTTGCCGTGGGAGGGAGGCAAAATCAACGGCAGAGAGATCGAGATCATTCAAGCGGCGGCCATCGAGCAAGATAAGCGTATTTTGGGTCGATGTGGCACCGAAACCCCTGATATCCAGCGTTGAGCGCGCCGCGTGATTACCGTAAAGACTGCGCAGGGAAACGCCCGCCTCCAGCGCCAGAATTTCCGGGAGCGAGCGTGCCGGGCGGCGGGAAATATCCTCAGCCGTTAGCACCGTAACAGCGGCCGGCAGGCGCGCGCTGTCATCCAGCAAGCGTGTTGCCGTAACAATGACGGCATTTTTCTGAAGCGTGGAATTTCCCAACGCGCTTGATGGGCAGAAAAAGGCCACCAAGGCCGTGGTGAAAAAGAGTATTGCTGGTTGCAAGAATCGCCTCCGCTATCCGAGCGCACCCGCGCGGTGGTTGACACGATGGCAGCGGAGGAGGGACAAGCGGAATGCGAAGAGGCCATTGCCGCCCGGGCCGCCCTCCGCGACACCCTATGGGTTGCCTCAGGCCGGTCTCCGGGCTCACGAGTGGGTTACCCTGGCGAATCGCCTTCCCGCGCTGAGCGCAGTGGCTGTTGATTCGCCCGAAAGCGTCCTGGATAGGACCCTTTTAAAAAAACTCGTTTACCGTTGCGGGGGCAGCGCCGGGATAGTTTGATGTGGAATCACGACAAACGCACCGGCTTCCCGTTTCATTTCCCGGAACGACAGTCACGGGAAACACCTGAAACAGATGAACTGCTAACTCTGGCGCAATATAGGTAGCGAGCTGAAATGTGTCAATGACTTTCAGTGATACCCGGATAACAGCGAAAGGAATGACAGAAAAAGAGAGGGCAATACGAATTTTTTGCTTTTCGTCATGTGACAGAAATAAAAAAGCCGGCCCGAAGGCCGGCTTGGAAAGATAATACAAAAAACGGATTATATCCTTCAGCCTTATTTCTTTTCTGGCGCCGCCGGTGCCGCCGGTGCCGCTGGCGCCGCCGGTGCCGTTGCATCAGCCGGCTTCATGGGGTCCGCCGTTGGAGCCGCCGCCGGGGCGGGAGCGGTAGCCGGAGCCACTGGTTTCGGCGCCGGCGCCTTTTTCTCGCACGACGCAACGGCCGTCATGGCCAACAGTGCGGCCAGCAGAATCGAATACTTTTTCATATGAATAACACTTCCTTTGTTAAATGTGAAAGTTGAGGGAGACATATCGCGATTTGAAAAAAATGGCAGTTCAGGAAAAAAGTCACCTAACGCTATTTTTCTCAAATTACGAAAATCATCCATCGCTGATGGTGAACGTAATGAATCACTGCCTATGTTGAACCATAGTGGGTTTGTACTCAACTATCTCACGAACCAAGGGTTCAAGAGGCCATCCGCGGGGCGCCATAAAACATCCCTTGGGCGGTATTAATCCCGATTTCCTGCAGGGCCCGTTCCGTGGCCGCGTTTTCCACGCTTTCGGCAATGGTTCTCATTCCGAAGGACGTGGCCAATTCGTGGATGTGCGTGACGATTTTTCGGTCGGATTCATTACGCAGCATGCCACGCACGAATGAACCTTCGATTTTGAGATAATCCGGGCGGAACTGGTTCAGGAAGTTATAGGTCGAGTAACCGCTCCCAAAATCGTCAAGGGCCAGTTTGCAGCCGAGCGCTCGCAATTCCAGAATGTCGTCATGCAGACCTTCGCTTAAAGGAAGGGCTTCACGCTCGGTGATCTCGATCGTGATGGAACGACCTTCCTGACAGGCCGGCTTAAGCAGCTCGCTTAGCTCACCCACGAAATCCTTGTCGTTGAAAGAGGAAATATCCACGTTCAGGAACAAGGCATATTCCGGCGGCGTCAGCTTCAGTGCCTGACCGATGATATGCAAATCCACGTAGCGCGTCAGCCCCAGTTCTTCCGCCACCGTGATGAAGTCCTTGGCCTGGATCACGAGACCATTGATCCGCATGCGTGCTAGAACCTCGTAGGCCATGGGTTCGCCATCTCGCAGATTGCAGATGGGCTGGAACGCGGGATGAATATGCCCCTGTTCCAGGGCGTTCCGCAATTGAAAACCCTGACTGAAGATGGACATCACCGCCCGGCTGATGTCGGGGGAAAGTACTTCGATGCGGTTTCGCCCGCGGCGCTTGCTGTGATACAGCGCAACGTCCGCCGCGCTCACCAGGTCCTGGGCGTTGGTGCCGTGCGTCGGCGCCTCGGCCACGCCCATGGAGGACTGCAACTGCATGTGACCCACCGGCAGCGGAATGCGCGTGTCGTTGATGCTATCGTGAAGTTTCTGCGCGATGCGCGTCGCGTTTTCGATATCTGTGTTTTTCAGCACCATGGCGAATTCATCGCCCGCGAGGCGGGCGATGTAATCATTGCGCCGCACCTGCTGCTTGAGCAATTGCGCGGTGGTGCGCAGCACTTCGTCACCGAAGGGATGGCCGTAAGTGTCGTTGATAAATTTGAAGCCATCGAGATCAATCAGCAGCAGACAAACTGCAAGATTTTTCGGAAGATGATCGGATAGGATGATTTCCAGCTGACTGTCAAAATGACGACGGTTATAGAGACCCGTCAAAGGATCGGTGACGGACAGGTGATATAGCTCGTCCTGATATTTGGTCAGCAGGTGGTTGAGCTCAACGCTTTTGGTGACATCGCCCAGGGTGCCGATAAGACCGGTGAAATTACCGGCCGAGTCAGTTTGGGCATCGGCGTCGAGGCTCATCCACAGGCGTTTGCCATCGATCGAGCGCAAAGAAATTTCCCGGTTTTTCTCGTGCAGGCGCGGCAATATCCGGGGGTCGAAGTCGCGAATGGTATCTTCGTCGACCAGGAAATCGCTGAAGGGTTTGCCGAGCGAATCGTCCGTGGCAAAACCGGTCAATTCCTGCCATGCCGGGTTGAGAAAAACCAGGTGCCCGTTGGCATCCAGCTCGAACAAAATTTCGCGCATGCCATTGACCAGTTTGCGCAGCCTGGTGTCGCTGTACTCGAGCAGTTCGCGCGTTTCCTCGAGACTTTGAATGTAGTGACGCAGGGTGGCCGAACCCTGGGTGAACGCCTGGTTAAGCTCCCGGATCTCCCGACTGCCGGATTCAATGAGTTTCGTGCGCGGGTTCCAGTTGCCATGCGCAAATTCACGCGCCCAATCCATCAGTGGCTGGAGTGGCGCGGTGAATCGTGTCAGCAAGAGGTAAACCAGAAGGAGCGTCACGGCCAACGAAACAACCGCCAGTAACCCACCAATAAAAACGACGTGGCGGATACTCTGGTTTAGCGGTGCGTTCGACAATTCCGCTTCGATTCGTCCAATCCGGGAGTTGTCGACAATGATGTCTGAAACGAGAAGTAAGGGAGGAGTTGATGCACCGGTCAGCGCCCGCGTATACCAATGAAGAGGTTCCGTATTGCCTTCGTGTCCGTACAGCAGTGAACCGCCGTTTTCGTCAACGATGCGCAGCGAGGCAATCGTCGGATCATCCGCAATCTGACGCATGTACCGGTCGATACCGGCAATATCATAGCTTGCCACCATGCCGCGAATTGCCGGCTCCACCAGCTGCATTAGTTTCTGGGAGAGCTGCTGTTGCATGGTGAAATGGGTCTGCGCCGCTTGGCGCGCGAAAGCAAATGTTACGCCGGCAGCGATGACAAGCAGGAGAAGGGAGAAAACAACAGTGATTCGGGCACGCAAGGTTCGCGGGAACAGCGAAAGGCGGCTCATTGTCGCGCTGCCGGGAAAAGGGAGTGTAAAAGAAGGACCGGGAGCTTTCGCCCCCGCGCGTTATCTACCAGAAAACCTAGCACCAATGCGCGAGTCCCTTTGTTAGAGAAGTGCCACTGCGAGTGGCCGGAAGTATAACGGCCGGTCCTTGATTAATCCACACCGCCCGATGGACTGTAGCCACCGGATCCCCCGTGGAGAAGGGCGACTCCCTTCCGAGGCGAAGCTGCTTTGAAGGGAGTACACCGGGCCGTCTCGTGCTACAACGTTCCTTGTGGCTACCTGCGCCCATTGCCGTAGGACCGCTGCCTGCTAAGGTGTAAGCTCTTTCAGAGATATCAGCGTGGTGACTCGCGGTTGACGGTATTCCTTACAGCGGTCTTGCGGCGCTCTCCGAAAGAGCTATCGCATCGGGCGCTGGACGCTACATGGGCAGAAACCAGCCAGTGCCCTCATCGCGGATTTCGCGTAAACGGCAATGGTAGAGCCGTTCGAGATTGGCGCGATTCAATACTTCGGACAGTGATCCGTGGAGGTATTCACCGTTATCGAAGAGCAGAATGGCGTGCGTGCCGAAGCGAGTGGCGAGGTTAACATCGTGCAGCACACTTATATTGAAATGTCCGGAGCGGCGCGCGCGGTCGGCGAGTAATTCCAGGATATGGATTTGGTGCCGCAGATCCAGGTGGTTGGTCGGTTCGTCCAGCAGGCAGATCGGTGCATCCTGCGTCAGCAACGCGGCGATCTCGACCCGCCGTCGCTCGCCCCCGGAGAGGGTGGCCAACGGGCGTTGGGTCATTCCTTCCATTCCCACGGCCGCGAGCGCCATATCGACAGCGCGATAATCCTCCTTGCTTTCCCACCGCCATCGATCCAGGTGCGGGTAACGTCCGGTCATCACCGTTTCATGAACGGTGGCAGGGAAAGCCGTTTCCGGGTCCTGAAACAATACCCCGATGTGTTGCGCACGCTGCCGTGATGTCATCCTGTGGATCGCGGTTTCATCGATGTAGACGCGACCTCCGTCAGGTGAGCGCAGGCCGGCGAAGGTGTGCAGCAAGGTGGTTTTCCCACTGCCGTTGGCACCGAGTATCACCCAGTTTTCGCTGGGATGGAGGGTTACGCTCAACTTGTCACACAACCGTCGACCGGCAATTGAAAGCGACAATTCTTCGGCGCGCAGGGAGGGCATATCAGCGTGAACGGACCAGCAGAAAAAGGAAGACGGGGACACCAAGAAGTGCCGTGATGACGCCAACCGGGAGTGGCACCGGCGCCGTCCAGCTCCGCGCCAGGGTGTCTGCGACGGTCAGGAAGCCCCCGCCGAGTAAAACGCATGCTGGCAGCAAAAAACGGTGATCGGAACCACCGAGCAGCCTTAATAAGTGTGGTATTACCAGGCCCACGAACCCCACGCTACCGGCCAGCGTGACAGCCATGGCGGTCAGCAGAGAGGCCACGAGATAAATCACAAAGCGCAAATACACGGGATTTTCTCCCAGGGCGGCGGTGGTGTTTTCTCCGCGCAACAGGAGATTGAGCGCCCGCGCCAGCCACAGGGATACCGCAAGTCCGCCCATCAGGGCGAGCAAGGCCATGCCGGGCTGAGTTGAATAACTCATGTCGCCGATCAGCCAGAAAAGCATGCTTTGAACCTGTGCGCTGGGGGCCAGCGCCAGGATCAGACTGATCAGCGCCCCCCAGCCCGCCGCCATGACCACGCCGGTGAGCAGCAGGCGATTATGCGTCCAGGCAGCGCCCAGGCGACTTAGCCCGAACACGAGCATCATGGAGGCGAGTGCACCGAGGAAGGCATTCCCCCGTATCCAGCCGATACCGAGCCCTCCGAGCATGGACAGCAGGGCGGCCACGGCGGCACCGCCGGAAATGCCGAGGACGTATGGATCGGCAAGTGGATTGCGCAGCAGGACTTGCAACAGGGCTCCCGAGAGCGCAAGCAATCCGCCGACGGCAAAAGCGGATAACGCCCGCGGCAGCCGTAATTCATGAATTACCTGGTAGGCCGTGGCATGGTCCGCGTTGCCACGTAGCGACTGCCACAATTGCGCCGCGCCGATATCGAGGCTCCCTTGGATCAGGGCGAACCAGATTGTCATGGGCGCTGCCACCAGCAGGATCAGCATTATCAGTGGGCGGCGGCTCATCAACATTTTTTCATCGCAGAGAAATAATTTCCCATCCGCGCAGACCCGCTTCGACGCGAAGGGTTTCGTCAGGATCGACAGCTACCGGATGATCGACAATGGACAGCAGCGGGAGATCATTGTGTGAATCGCTGTAAAACCAACTCCCTTTCAGGGTCTGTCGATGTTGCTGTATCCAGTTATTAAGCCGAGTGACTTTGCCCTCGCGATAACAAGGCGTCCCGTCGACCTTCCCCGTATACCGGCCTTGGCGTTCCTCCGGTTCGGTAGCGATCAGGTGATCGATGTTGAATTCCCGCGCGATCGGCGCGGTGACAAACCGGTTGGTGGCCGTAATGATCACGAGTGTATCGCCTTGCCGGCGATGTTTTTCCACCAGTGCGCGCGCCGCGGGCGCGATCATCGGCAAAATCTTCTCATGCATGTATTGACGGTGCCAGCCATCGAGTGTGACTCGGTCATGCTGTGAGAGCGGGCGCAGGGCGAATGCAAGAAATTCCAGGATGTCGAGGGTGCCAGCCTGGTACTGTTTGTAATAGCGCTCGTTTTCACGTTCGTACTCCTCGCCGTCCACGATACGATTTTCGACGAGAAAGCGGCCCCAGGCATAATCGCTGTCACCGCGCAACAGCGTGTTGTCCAGATCGAAAATGGCGAGACTCAATTGCGACTACCTTCAGGAATGTTCACGACGAATATATTTCATTTGGGAAAGAATGTCTGTTCCGGCAGAGGATGGAGCAAATCCCAGAGATATACATTGGCATCATCGGATGTCGAAGCGAGATAACGCCCATCCGGCGAGAGACGGATGAATGTGCCACACAGTTGGTGCGATTGAAATCGTATGATGACATTCCCGGTCTGTGCATCCAGCAGGAAGACCGCGCTGTCCGTCTGCCGGCCAATGCTGGCGAGGCGACGCCCGTCTTGATCAAAGCTGATGGATTTGACGATACCGCGATGTGCCGTCGGCAGGATTTCCAGGGTTTCGTCTTGCATGCGCCAGCGGAACAGTTTGAACCAGCCACTGCCCATCAACCATTGTCCGTCCGGCGTAAAGGCCAAGTCCTGGGCGTCCGTCGGGGGGGAGGGCAGCGGGGCGGGCGGTTTATTGAGAAACCAATGGAAAACGTTCCCATCCGTGCCGCCCGAAGCCACCTGCCGGGTGGCGGCATGATACGCCACGGCGCGAACTGCTCCTTTATGAATCGGCATTTCACGAATGAGCACGAAATCCTCCAAATGCCACAAACGGACAAATCCGTCGCGATGTCCTGTGATCACCAGCGCGGAGGCTTCGTCCAGCGCCATGTCGATGATCGGGGAAGGCGTGGCCAATCGCTTAAGGAGGATGCCGTTATGCGTCCACCGTGCCAGTATGCCGTCATACCCGGCTGACACAATTTCTTGATGGCGCTTGAGGAATTGCAGTCCTTGCAGCGAACCGTCATGTGCCTGCCAGGCGGCCATTTCTGTTCCTTGCGGCAGGGCCCATAGGCGTAGGCGACCTTCCGAGCCGCCCGAGGCCAGTATTTTGGAATTGTCGTCGAAAGCGAGCGCATAGCCGTTGTTATGGGCATCCCGCAGGATCACATTGGCGGGAACTGCTGGCAGCGAAGCACAGCCAGACAACAGAAGACCACCCATCACCAGTGCGACGCCGACAGACCGGCCTCGGGCCACGGACGCATTGCCGCTGTGGCGGCTTCGTGAAAAAATCCTGTACATGGCTCTGGCAGTGTTCCGAATTATTCAGGATCGCTAATGATAGACGAACACGGTTACCGCCCCAACGTGGGCATCATTCTGTGCAATCCTGCCAACCAGGTCTTCTGGGCGCGGCGTTGCGGCCAGGACGGCTGGCAATTTCCGCAGGGAGGGATTCTCCCGGAAGAACCCGCGGACGTGGCGATGTATCGCGAACTGCGCGAGGAAGTCGGCCTATCGCCGGAGCACATTGAAGTGCTCGGCCGCACGCGCGACTGGTTGCATTACGATATTCCCGAACAATATCGCCGTCGCCCGCAAAGCCAGTTCCGTGGTCAGAAACAAATCTGGTATCTGCTGCGCCTGATCGGCGAAGACAAGGATGTGCGCCTTGATATGTGCGAACGGCCTGAATTCGAGGAATGGCGTTGGATCGATTACTGGAGCGCGCTGGATCACATCATCACTTTTAAACGCGGGGTTTACGAGTTGGCCCTGACCGAGCTTGAGCCACTGTTGTCTTCCGTGAATATTCGCCCCTGAGGAGCACGCGGCGCATGCCACCAGCCGCAGCACGCCCTTCCGCTCGTTATCGCTCCGTCATCGTCGTCCTGATCCTCGCCTTGGTATTGCTGGGTTTTTTCGCGCTCGGCCGGCTTCCCGTGGATCTGTCCCCGTCTCCTGGGGAGCAGCGCTTAAATATCCGTTTTTCCGCTCCCGGGTTGACCGCGCCGGTGATCGAGGAAAAACTCATACGCCAAGTTGAATCCGCGCTGTCTGCGATTCCGGGCGTGACGGCCATGGACACGGTCACCATGACAGGAGGCGCCAGTGTCGACCTCCTTATAAATCCTCATCGCGATGTCGTTGCCGTTCAGCGTGAAGCGATGTCGCGCCTGGAAGGCATCAGCGCTTCCCTGCCGGCGTTTCTCGAGACACCTGTAATCATGTTGACCGATGCCTCGTCAGCCAGTGTCGAATTCACCCTGACATCAAGAACACTTGACTCGCTCGTGCTGCGAGATTGGGTCGAGGCTGAATTTGCCAAGCGCCTTCGGGAGTTGGCCGGTGTGGCCACGGTCGAGATCCAGGGGGGAACGGTACGGGAAATTATTGTCATGCCGGATCAGCGACGCCTGGCCGGGTACGGGCTTTCTTTTGAAGATCTTTTTCTGGCAATCCGCCGTAACCCGGAAGTGCAGCCACGATTTCAACCGTCTCCCGTGAAGTCGCGATCGCGACGTGAATCTGTCCAGACCGGCGATCTTGCCGCGGTGGCGGCTCTGCCCGTGACATTGCCCGATGGCGAAAGCATACGTCTCTCGGAGGTGGCAAGGCTTGTGCTCATACATCAGCCCCCTGCCGTGCAGCCGGAAGTGGATGGACAAAAGGTAATCAAGGTGACGGTTCACAAACAGGCCCAGGCGGCTTTGTCGGAAGTCGTCGCGCGAGTCCGCTCGCATGTTGACTGGATGCGCGCCAACCGCCTAATTCCGGATGGCATCGCTCTGCATGATGTTTCAGGAAAATTCGATGAAACCCGGCCGCTTCTCAGGAAAATAGGCTTCGCTCTTCTCGCAGGATTTGTGTTGATTCTGTTCGCCGTCTATTTGTTTTGGGGCATTGCCCGGCGCACCGTGATTTTCGGAGTGATCGTTGCCGCGTCGTTACAAGGTGTTTTCGTGATGATGGCCCTGACAGGCACGGCGCTCGATGTCATGACGTTGGGCGGTCTTGCCATGGGATTGGGTCTTATGGGCGGCAGTGTCTTGATGATGTACGAGCGTCCATTGCGGCCGGCCTCATCATTCGGAAGGATCAATCCGGTCGTGGTCCCCTCGATTCTCCTAATGGCTGCACTTATTCCGATATTAATGGATGGCGGTGATCTGGGCGTGAACTTCCGCAAATTGGTAATTTATTTTGGGGCCGCCTGGCTGCTTGCCGCCTGGCTTGCCGCCTGGCTGGTGCCGATTTTCGATGTGCGTCATCCCCGCCGGTCAGCCGAGCCATGGCAAGTCCCCGTGGCCCATGTCATGGCCCAATGGCGTCTATTTTACGATCGTTTATTGCACCTCTTGCTGCACAGAGCAGCGCTCACGCTGACCGTGGCCGCGGCGGCAATTATATTGCTGACTGTTTTTTTCTTGGAGCAGAAACGGGAAACACCGCTTTTGGTTGAGCGCCCAGGCAATGATGTTGTTCTGCGTGTGTTGGGGCAGGATTACACCAGACTGGTTACGCTGGCTGATGAAATTACGTTTTCTCTGGGGCAGAAGGCTGAGTTGAGCCAAGTCATTCATACCGGGCAAGCATCGCGTGAAGAAATATCGCTGAAATTGGATGTAGATCGTGCCCAGGAACTTGGCGTGAACATGGTCATGGCTGGCAAGGCGCTGGCCGTCGCGACGTCCGGGATACCGGCAGGCAATTTTCGCGACGCGGAACATCGATATAACGTCAGTATGCGGCTGCCTCCTGAAGACTCTGGCAGTGTCGCAAAGGGGAAAATCCTCTTGCTGGGTGAACTCGAAAACCGGCCCGCCGTGCATTTGCGTGATGTTGCTTCGCTGGAGCGGGTTGTCGTCCCAACCCGTCTTCTGCACCACAATGGAATGCCCATGATAGAAATCAGCATTCGGATGAATAATGGACAGATGTCTGAACCGGTGAAGAGTAAAATCCTGGGGGTCATCGCGAAGATCAATATCCCTTCAGGCTATCAAATAATCCTCGGGCGTCATGGCGATGCACCGGAGGGATACCAGGGCCTCATTACGCCGGGACTGTCGATAATAATGATTTTTGGCGTGGCATGGTTGTTCTATCGTTCGCTGCCACTGGCGCTGACAATCCTGTTTCCGGCCTATGCCACGCTGGTATTCACGGTTGTCACGCTGTCGTTATTCGGTTTGGCGTTGTCCCCGCCGGCGTGGGTGGGAATGATATTGCTGCTTGGACTCTCAGCGGGCCATGCCGCCATGCTGACATCAAGCATTGTCGCGCAACCGACGAGTTTGTCGTTGATGCGCCGGTTGAGGCAGGCCTCCCGGCAACAATTCCGTCCCTGGCTGGCCGTGGTGCTGACGGGCATTCTGGGCATGTTGTCGGTGTTGTGGATTAATGGCGAAATTTCTGGATTGCATAAAGTTATTACGATATTGTCCATAAGCTTGGTGTTTTCACTGTTGGTTAACCTTTTCTTGACACCGCCTTTGTTTTGGCTGTTTTCGCGTATGGAACAAAATCCCGAGTTATCGCGTCTATAAAGCCAGAAGCTGTTTTCTGTTAACATTTAACATTCCATTCATATGTTGTCCGTCATTTCGGAGGATCCCGTGACTCACCATCCCCGCCGTTTGTTCCTCAAAAACACGCTTGCCACCGCCGTGCTGCTCGGCGCCGGCAGCGTTGGCCTGTTCCGTGCCCCCTGGGCCTTTGCCGCCGAATGGCCC
>JAOTWF010000039.1 GCA_029863005.1 Gammaproteobacteria bacterium
ATGGTCGCCTTGTCGGATTCGAGCGTGACGAGCGGGTCTTCCGGCTTGATGGTATCGCCGGGTTTGACCATGACCTCGATGACGGCGACTTCTTCGAAGTCGCCGATGTCGGGGATTTTGACTTCCATTAAGTTAGGCATGGCATCCATCGCCACCACGCGGTGGCCTGGTCGGTTACCGTTTCTTCGGTGTCTTCTTCGCCGCCTTCCTGGCGGTCTTGCGCGGCTTGGTCGCTTTCTTACCGCGTTTCGGCGTTCCAGCTGCCGGCGTCAGCGACGCCAGTGTCTGGGCGAAGAAAGTGGTGAAGCGCGCGCCCGAGGCCCCGTCGATCACGCGATGATCGTAAGACAGTGACAACGGCAGCACGAGCCGCGGCGCGAAGCGCTTGCCGTCCCATTTCTGTTTCATCTCGGCGCGTGAGACGCCGAGAATCGCCACTTCCGGCGCATTGATGATCGGCGTGAACAGCGTGCCGCCGATGCCGCCGAGGCTCGAGACCGAAAAGCATCCGCCCTGCATCTCCGAAAGCTGGAGCTTGCCCTCGCGCGCCTTACTGGCGAGCTCGGCCGCTTCGCGCGCCAGCTCGAGCACGGATTTCTGATCGGCGTTGCGGATTACCGGCACCACGAGGCCGTTCGGCGTGTCGGCGGCAAAGCCGATGTGGTAGTAATGCTTGATGATCAGATTCTCGCCGTCGAGCGAGCTGTTGAAATCGGGAAACTTCTTGAGCGCCTCCACCGCGGCCTTGATGAGGAAGGCGAGCACGGTCACTTTGATGCCGTCCTTCTCGTGTGCCTTGTTGAGCGCCACGCGGTAACGTTCGAGCTCGGTGATGTCCGCCTCATCGAATTGCGAGACGTGCGGGATCATCACCCAGTTGCGCGCGAGATTCGCGCCCGCGATCTTATTAATTCGCGTGAGCGCGCGGGCCTCGATCGAACCGAACTTGCTGAAATCGGTCTTCGGCCAGGGAATGATGTCGAGTCCGCCGCCGGCCGGACGCGCGCCGGCCATCACCGCCTTGACGAAACCCTGCACGTCTTCCTTGCTGATACGCCCCTTCGTGCCCGTGCCCCTGACCTTGGCGACATCAACACCCAGTTCACGTGCAAACCGGCGCACGGACGGACTCGCATGCGAACGCGAACCACCGATCACGGCCGCGACCATTTCCGCGGGCCCGGGCATCAACACCACCGGCGGCGGTGCGTTCATTTCCTCACCCTGACCGGGCGGCGGCGGCAAATCCGTGGCGAATCCGGCGGCGGCGCGCATCTCCGGCTCGGGAACCGGCGCCTGCGCCACCGAATCTGGCGCCGTCTTGGGTGGCGCCGCCGGTGCGGCGGCCACGGCCGGCACTGCCGGCTCGACCTTCGGCGAGGGTTTCGCCGGTGCGGCCTCGGCTTCCGCCGTCTCCAGCAGCAGGATCAGCGACCCCTGTTTGATCTTGTCGCCGACCTTGAGTTTGACGTCCTTGACCAGGCCGGCGGCCGGGGACGGTACGTCCATGGTCGCCTTGTCGGATTCGAGCGTGACGAGCGGGTCTTCCGGCTTGATGGTATCGCCGGGTTTGACCATGACCTCGATGACGGCGACTTCTTCGAAGTCGCCGATGTCGGGGATTTTGACTTCCAGGGCTTTGGGCATCTGTTGTGCTTGTCGTCAATGGCTCACGCCATCAGACGGTCAGCGGGTTCGGTTTCCCGGGATCGATTCCGTATTTCTTGATCGCGTCGGCCAGCTTCTGGCGCTCGAACGCACCTTCCTCGACCAGCGCGGCGAGGCTGGCGAGCGTCACCCAGTGGCGGTCGACTTCAAAGAAATAGCGCAGCTTCTCGCGCGTATCCGAGCGCCCGAATCCGTCGGTGCCGAGCACCGTGTAACGACGCGGCACGAACGGCCGGATCTGCTCGGCGAACGCACGCACATAATCGGTCGAGGCGATCACCGGACCCTGTGTGTCCTTGAGGCACTCGGCCACGTGGCAGAGACGCGGCGGCTTCATTAGATGCAGCAGGTTCCAGCGTGCGTATTCGTTGCCGTCGCGCGCGAGCAGGGTGAAGCTCGGGCAGCTCCAGATATCGGCCGTAACACCCCAGTCGTTCTTGAGCAGGTCGGCGGCGGCGATGACCTCGCGCAGGATCGTTCCCGACCCCAGCAACTGTACGCGCGGTCCGCTGCCTGCGCCACCCGGACGGAAGCGGTACATGCCCTTCAATATGCCCGCCTCGCTCCCCTCGGGCATTGCCGGATGCTCATAGT
The DNA here is from genome assembly GCA_029863005.1 of Gammaproteobacteria bacterium. Classification (GTDB taxonomy): domain Bacteria; phylum Pseudomonadota; class Gammaproteobacteria; order Acidiferrobacterales; family Sulfurifustaceae; genus Sulfuricaulis. The sequence continues at coordinate 2,263 of JAOTWF010000039.1, forward strand.
TCTCGTTCATGACGGTGATGTAGTAGTAGATGTCCTCCTGCTCCTGGTACATCCGCCGCAGACCGTCGCGCATGATCACGGCGAGCTCGTAACCGAATGTCGGATCGTAGGGCATGCAGTTCGGGATCTGGGCCACCGAAATATGCGAATGCCCGTCCTCGTGCTGCAGTCCCTCGCCGTTCAGGGTGGTGCGGCCCGAGGTACCGCCGAGCAGAAAGCCGCGCGAGCGGGAGTCGCCGGCGGCCCACCAGAGATCGCCGGTGCGCTGGATGCCAAACATCGAGTAGAAGATGAAAAACGGGATCATCTGGACGCCGTGGGTCGAATACGAGGTCGCCGCCGCGATCCATGAGCTCACGGCACCGGCCTCGTTGATGCCTTCCTGCAGGATCTGGCCGCCCGCGTCTTCCTTGTAGAACATGAGCTGATCCTTGTCCTGCGGCGTGTACAACTGGCCCTTCTGCGACCAGATGCCGAGGCTGCGAAACAGCCCCTCCATGCCGAAGGTGCGCGCCTCGTCGGCGACGATGGGTACGATGTGCTTGCCAAGGTGCTTGTCCTTGAGCAGCACCCCGAGCAGGCGCACAAAGGCCATGGTCGTGGAGAACTCCCTGCCCTCGCCAGAGGCCTTGAGCAGACTCTCGAACGCCGACAACGGCGGTACCTCGAGCGGCACCGCCTTGCGGCGGCGCACAGGGATATCGCCACCGAGGGCGTCGCGCCGCTCGCGCATGTACTTGTACTCCGGCGAATCCTTGGCCGGCTTGATGTATTCCAGGTTTTCGAGCTGCTCATCCGTCAGCGGCAGCTTGAAGCGGTTGCGGAAAGCCTGCAACGAAGTCGTGCCCATCTTTTTCTGCTGGTGCGTGATGTTCTGCGCCTCGCCGGCTTCGCCCATGCCATAGCCCTTGATGGTCTTGGCAAGGATCACCGTCGGCTGGCCCTTATGATGGATCGCGGCGTGGTAGGCGGCATATACCTTGTGCGGGTCATGGCCGCCGCGATTGAGCCGCCAGATGTCGTCGTCCGACCAGCTGGCCACCAGCTCCTTCAGCTCCGGGTACTTGCCGAAGAAGTATTCGCGCACGTACGCACCGTCCTTCGACTTGAAGGTCTGATAATCACCGTCGACGCACTCTTCCATGCGTTTGCGCAGCAGCCCCATGCGGTCGCGCGCCAGCAGCGGATCCCAGTAACTGCCCCAGATGAGCTTGATCACGTTCCAGCCGTGGCCGCGGAAGCCGGCCTCGAGCTCCTGAATGATCTTGCCGTTGCCCCGCACCGGGCCGTCGAGTCGCTGCAGGTTGCAGTTCACCACGAATATTAAATTATCCAGATTCTCGCGCCCGGCCATGCCGATGGCGCCCTGCGACTCGGGTTCGTCCATCTCGCCGTCACCGAGGAAACACCACACCTTGCGCTCTTCGGTGTTGACGATGCCGCGCGCGTGCAGATATTTCATGAAGCGCGCCTGGAAGATCGCCAGGATCGGCCCGAGACCCATGGACACCGTCGGGAACTGCCAGAATTCGGGCATGAGCCAGGGATGCGGGTAGGAGGACAGACCCTTGCCGTCGACCTCGCGGCGAAAATGGTCCAGCTGCTCGGCGGTCAGTTGCCCAAGCATGAAAGCGCGCGCGTAGAAACCCGGCGCCGAGTGGCCCTGCATGTAGATCAGATCGCCGCCATGCTTGTCGGATGGGGCGTGCCAATAGTGATTGAAGCCGACGTCGTAAAGCGTGGCCGCCGAGGCATAGCTCGCAATATGTCCGCCGAGATTGGAATCGCCCTTGTTGGCCTTGAGCACCATCGCGACGGCGTTCCAGCGCACAAACGAGCGGATGCGGTCCTCGAGCGCGTGGTTGCCGGGCGAACGAACGTGCTGGTCGGGTGGAATCGTGTTGACGTAGTCAGTGTTGGCCGCGTACGGCACGTTGATGCCCGCGGCGCGCGCGAGCTCGATCTGCTTTTCGATCAGGTAATGCGCGCGCTCCGGGCCTTCTTGCTGGATGACGGCCGACAGCGCATCGAGCCATTCCTGGGTTTCCTGGGCGTCGACGTCGGTCTGCGGGGGTATCGGGGTCACAGCGGCCATGGTCTCGCGCTCCTCAGATTATTGCGACGGCATGAAACTATTTGAGCCATTCGGGCATATTCGACACTTGGTATCACATCCATATAAATCATGCATATAAATCATGCCGCCGCAATAATCAGAAATCTTAATGAATTTTTGTATTAACCCGGCACGCCTATCCAATGGAACGCTGTACTGTTAGAACAGGCATGCCCTTCGTTTAATAACAATCGTGCCGGGTTAATAACTTTGCCTCCCACAATAAATCCGGACGGGGCAACTCTCGGGCCAGGGACAGTGTCCGGCGGTATTCTTAACGGCCGGGCTAGCGGCAGCGGACAAAAACAGGACTTTCATTCACGCAAAGCGTCATCCGTGGTCAGCCGGTCTCATGAATCTCCACCGGCAGCGGGTGGCCGATACGGGAAAATCGTATCGCCTGTTAACCGGCATCATCCAGTTCCGCCGGTACAACCGTATCATCTCCTTTTTGCGCGCGGTATCATCGTTATTTTACCGAGACAGGTCAAGACAAACAGCGTTTTGGGCCCATTTTCGATTCCATTTCGATATCAATTTTAGCTTGAGGCATCCATGCACTCCGATATTCCGAAGATCCGGCAAGACGCCAACCGTTTGTCAACCAAAACGCTCGATATCCACGCAAATGCCATTTTTCTGGTACCGGCCAAGAATGCCGATTTGAATTTATTGCCCTACGGGAAAGAGATTTCTCAACGTCTCTGGCGCGCCAGCCACAAACTCGACGGCGGCAAACCCTTCGTCACCGAAATTCCTAATAGAACCGGGACACGCGTCAGTATTGGCGGTGTCGATCCGCACGGCTCGGCCTTTGATCTGCTGACGCTGGCGCGCGGCCTGGTGGCGGCGCATAAATCCCACAAACCCGGTCAGCTCCTGATCGCCTGCTTCGGACTCAAACCGAAGGACGCGGAACGCGCCTGTGAGGCGGTACTGGCGGCCATCCTGGCCACGCATTTCTCATTGCCGGATTATAAAAGCAAGCCGGAAAAACCAACCAAGTTGCGCGAAGTGCATATTCATGGCCACGTTGCGTCTCACGGTTATGACCGCACCATCGCGGAGGCCCATGGCAATAATCTTGCGCGCTATCTTACCGCCTTGCCGCCGAATGAACTGACACCCGCGATGTACCGTCGGCGCATCGAAAAACTCGCACGAGGATACGGATGGAAAACCGAATTTCTCGATGTAAAAAAACTGAAAACCCGCGGCGCGGGTGCTTTCCTCGCCGTGGCCCAAGGCAGCCCGGAACCGGACGCCGGTATCCTGCACCTGCGTTACACGCCAAAAAAGAAATCGACAAGAAAATCGCTGGCGTTGGTCGGTAAGGGCATCTGCTTCGATACCGGCGGTACCAATCTTAAGCCGGCCAAATACATGCATGGCATGCACGAGGACATGGAAGGCAGCGCCGTGGCCCTCGGCACCTTGCTTGCATTGAGCGAACTGAAAACTGATTTTCAGGTGGATGGCTGGCTGGCGCTGGCCCAGAACCATATTGGCCCGAAGGCCTACAAGCAGAATGATGTGGTAAAGGCGGCCAATGGTAAGACGATTGAAGTTACCCATACCGACGCCGAAGGACGGATGGTTTTGGCAGACACGCTTTACTTTGCCTCACGTGAAAAACCTAATTTGATCGTGGATTACGCCACACTGACCGGCGCGTGCGTCGGGGCACTCAGCACGCGCATGAGCGGCGCGTTTACCAATCGCGAGAAACTCGTCCCGATTTTGATTAAAGCCGGCGAGGACTCCGGCGAACGTGTGTGGCCTTTCCCGCTGCCGAAGGACTACGAAGAGGCACTCAAGAGTGAAATCGCTGACATCAAGCAGTGCACGCTTGAGAACGATGCCGACCACATTCTCGCCGCGACGTTCCTGAAAAACTTTTTAGTAAATGACCCGGATTGGGTGCACGTGGATTTGTCGTCGGGGAATCACAAGGGCGGCCTGGCGCATGTTCCGACAGACACCACGGGATTTGGAGTGAGATTTAGCCTGAATTTACTGCTCGACCAGAGGCTTTTGAAGTAATTCTCCTTCCGTTCACGGGAGAGGAGATTAATATTTCAGCCCTGCTTTCATTAGCTCTTCCGGAATTCTTAAACTCTCCACGCTCCTGCACATATCAAGGAAATCCTTCGTCGCGATTACGTAAACGATGTCTTCGTCGCCGGCCTTGCGGGTTTTGTCGGACAGCGCGAACAGTTTTGCCATTCCTGCCTCTCCCTTGAGACGCCAGGTTTCTTCTGCATCCACCGTGAATGCAAAACCGTGCAGTAACCAGGTGACTGTCGCTCCCCCCTTTGACACGTGGCGTCGCTTCGCCTGGCGAATCGCCGGCAAGGAATGCTCCATCACGGAAACCACGTCCTGCATCATCTCTCCTGCGTTCATCTGCGGTGCGAGCCAGTACAGCACCACGGTATCGCGGAAGAATGAATGCAACAGCGGCATGCCCTTGAAGAAGGGAGGGGTGACAAGCCCGTAACGCGTATGGCTGATTTCTCGCTTGATGGAGGCTCCGAGCGCCAGGCGCGCGCGCCGGCCCATGAGGCCGATATGGCATTGTGCCAGGACGACGTGACAGCGGTTTCCTTCGTCCAATAACGTGGAAAAAAACGGCTGCCCGCTTCGCCGAAAGCCGGCAAACAGATAGTTGAACCGGGCCACGGTGAAATACACCAGGCTGAAGGCGAACGGCGCGGTGAGGTCTACGAACACGACAAAAAAGTTTAGCGTGAGATAGGACACGGCGAGGAAACCCGTCTGCAAAATGGTGAAGGCCAGATTGATAAGGCGCTGATCAACCTTGTACACAAAAGTCGCAGTCAGGATTACCACAGCCGCCAGCGTGACCAGAACATAGATCCACGGTGACAGCTCCCTTAGGTAGTCCCTGTTTTTCAGGTTATCGAGTGATGTCGCCAGGATTTCTACGCCCGGATGAGCCTTTGCCAGCGGCGTGGGTTTCAAATCGAAGAGCGAGGGTGCGGTGGACCCGATTATCACAATTTTTCCGGTGAATTCATCCGGCGGGCGCGTTCTCTTTTGCTTCAGCAGATCGAAATAGATGTCATGAAACGAAACATGCCGGTAGCTGGGTGGTCGGCCGCGCCAGTTAAGCAGGATGTCGGGCTGATTCGGCAGCGTTACTCCCAGCGCCGTCGCCACGTTTGCGGGAAGCGATGCCACACGCCAGCCGTACTCGTTCGCATATATATCGTAGGTCCGGGCGATCCCGTCATCTTCGGTGGAGATGTTATTGGTGCCAAGGCGGTGGTCGTCGAGCGCCTCAAAGAAATATGGCAAGATTGCCGCGAGGGTCGCGGTATTGGAGGCGGCCGGATCGAGTTTAGACACTCCAGGCAACTGCCCCACGCGCAGTTCGCTCAGATGGTCGTTCTGCTTGTTCAACCGGATCATCGGAAAAAACGTGGTGGGCGTGGCGGCGATGATATCGCGGAAAAATTTATCGCCCTCGGTGTTGAATACATCCTGATCGCTGAAAGTAATATCGAACACGATCGCTTGGGGCTTTTGCTCCGCGATACCCTCCACCAGCTCACCCATGATGTTGCGTGGCCATGGCCAGCGTCCGTATTCCGGCGCCATCGCCGCCAGCGCCGGCTCATCGATGTCCACGATCACGATCCCGGGGTCGGCCGCCGGATGCTGGAAGCGCGTTTTCATGATCAAGTCGTAGGCCTTGTTCTTCATGGCGGCGGTCGATCCGGTGGCAATCGCGAACACCGCCGTGGCGCAGACAACGACCGCAAGCCCAATGTAGAACCCATTGCCGAGCCGGTTCGACAGCGAGGACAACGGCAGCAGAAAAAAGCGCGTGAAACTTTTGAGCGGATTCTTGGCTGGCATGCGAGACTATCCCTGTCAAAATGGCATTATCATACGAATCCAGCGCTGTCCTGACGCTTGAATTACACCAACACCTGCTTTACCCTAGCGCCCCACGAAAGTACTCAACAATTTCTAACGTTTCGACATGAGGGAATAACCATGAAAACTCCACTGGATTCCATTTGGGGCACCATTATCACCGGCCTGGTCCTGACTGTGATTCTGTATTTCTTCGTCGTCAATTTCCTGGTCAAAACCACCGTCTGACCCTCACCACCAAACAATTCTCGGGAGCAAAAAATGGAACTGACTATTATCCGCTGGCTGCACATATTCGCCGGCATTATTTGGATCGGTCTGCTTTATTACTTCAATTTCGTCCAAGCCGTGGCCCTGCCCAAGGCCAAGGCGGATAACACGGCCGCCGGCATCACCAAGCATGTCGCCCCGCTAGCGCTGCTGTGGTTCCGCTGGGCCGCCGCGGCAACCTGGATCTTCGGCGCCATCTATCTTGAGATGGCCAAGATCGGTATTGGCAATGCCTTCCTGCTCAAGGGCACGGCCGCTTCCATCGGCATCGGCGCCTGGCTCGGCACGATTATGCTTTTCAACGTCTGGGTGCTGATCTGGCCGAACCAGAAGAAGATCCTCGGCCTGGTCCAGGCCGATGACGCCGCCAAGGCCAAGGCCGCCCGCGTCGCCTTCCTGGCCTCGCGCACCAACACCATGCTGTCCATCCCGATGTTATTCTTCATGATCGCGGGCAGCACGGGACACGGACTGCCGATGTAAATATCGCCCGTATCAGGCAAAAGGCCCGGCTAGCCGGGCCTTTTTCTTTGCACCCTTGCGTTCTGGCCGGCAGGCGGTAGAATTTTTAATTTAAGTGGCGCCCCCGGGCGCCTTTGTCTTTTTATAGCTCTAAAAATAAATGCCGACTTCATACCAGATGCCGCTGTTCTCCGGTTTGCCCGTGGCATTCACGCACGGTCAGGGCGTGTGGTTGTGGGACACGAAAGGCAACAAATACCTCGACGCCCTGGCCGGCATCGCTGTTTGCGGACTCGGGCATGCGCACCCGGCCGTCACGGCCGCATTGTGCGATCAGGCCGGCAAGCTGCTGCACACCTCTAACTGGTATGAAATCCCGCTGCAAGAACAGCTGGCAGAACGTCTGTGCCGGCTCGCGGGCATGGAAAATGTCTTTTTCTGCAATTCAGGAGCGGAGGCGAACGAGGCGGCGATTAAGCTGGCACGGCTCCATGGCCATCAGCGCGATATCCTGACTCCCGGGATCATCGTCACCGAGGGAAGTTTCCACGGACGTACGCTCGCGACCCTGTCAGCTTCCGGCAGCCGCAAGATCCAATCGGGCTTCGAACCGCTGGTGCAAGGTTTCTATCGTGTTCCCTACAATGACCTGTCCGCGGTCCAGCAGATCGGCGAGCGCAACAAGAATATCGTGGCGGTGCTGGTCGAACCCATCACAGGGGAAGGTGGCGTGTTCATCCCGGACGAAGGTTACCTGAAAGGCCTGCGCAAGATCTGCGATGAGCGTGGCTGGCTTTTGATGCTCGACGAAATCCAGACCGGCATGTGCCGCACCGGCAAATGGTTCGCCTGCCAGCATGAAGGCGTAGCGCCGGATGTCATGACGCTGGCCAAGGGACTGGGCAACGGCGTGCCGATCGGCGCTTGTCTTGCGCGCGGGAAAGCAGCGAAAGTTTTCAAGCCCGGCAGCCACGGTTCCACGTTCAGCGGCAATCCCCTGGTTTGCCGCGTGGCCCTGGCCGTGATTGAAGAACTCGAAAAGAAAAAATTTGCCGACCGTGCCGCCAAAGTGGGTAAACGACTGCTGGACAAACTTAAGGAAAAACTGAACAAGACCCCGGGAGTAAAAGAAATCCGCGGGCGCGGGCTCATGCTCGCCATCGAACTCGAACGGCCTTGCAAGGAGCTATTGCAACGTGGCCTGGAAAGCGGGATTCTGATCAATGTCACGGCGGATAACGTGATACGCCTGCTCCCGCCGCTCATTCTTACGGACACGGAGGCTGATCTGCTGGCCGACATTCTTGAAAAGATGGTGCGCGGATTCCTCAACGAAAAATGAAACCACGCCATTTCCTGACATTGCTGGACCTGACGGCCGCAGAACTCAAGCGGCTGATAAAGCGTGCGAGGGAGCTTAAGGCCATGCATCGACGCGGCAAGCGGCACACGCCGCTCACGGGCAAGACCATGGCCATGATTTTCGAGAAATCCTCCACCCGTACCCGCGTTTCGTTCGAAGCGGGCATGGCACAGCTCGGGGGCTCAAGCCTGTTTCTGTCCCCGCGCGATACACACCTTGATCGCGGTGAGCGCGTGGAAGATACCGCGCGCGTCATGTCGCGCATGGTGGACATTATCGTCATCCGCGCCAATTCGCATGCGATGGTAGAGCGTTTCGCAGCGCATTCTTATGTCCCGGTGATCAATGCACTCACTGACCTGAATCATCCCTGCCAACTGCTCGCCGACATCCAGACCTATTTCGAGAAACGCGGCGAGATATCCGGGAAAAAGGCGGCATGGATCGGTGATGGAAACAATGTCTGCCATTCCTGGATCAGCGCCTCGCACCAGTTCAAGTTCCGTCTCGAAATCGCAACCCCTGAGGGCTACGAGCCGAAGACGGAGTGGATCTCCGCCTGTCGCGGAAACGTGACCCTGCACCATGATCCGAATCTCGCCGCACGGGACGCCGATATCATCGTTACCGACACCTGGGCCAGCATGGGCAAGGAACACGAGAAGGCCAAACGCACCGGTGCTTTTTCCGGTTTCACGGTGGACAACAAGCTCATGAAACTGGCAAAACGGGATGCCCTCTTCATGCACTGCCTGCCGGCCTATCGCGGCGCGGAAGTGGCCGCCGAGGTCATCGACGGCCCTCAGAGCGTCGTCTGGGACGAAGCCGAAAACCGCCTGCACGCCCAGAAGGCCCTGCTGGAATTCCTGCTCGCCAAGCCTAAGAAATAATTTAATTTCCTTCCGTCTTATGATGGATTCGTTTTGCCGCCGGCACGCTTCTGCTAGGCTTACGGCGTGAACGAAATCCTCGCGCTCCATAACATTGAATGCCGGTACGACGGACGTCTCGCGGTGGACGATCTGTCGATGCATGTTAGCCAGGGAAGCGTCGTCTGCCTTCTCGGGCCGAGCGGTTGCGGGAAAACCACCGTCCTGCGCGCCATTGCCGGATTTCATCCCCTGAGTACAGGCGACATCTGGATTAATGGCACTGCCGTTTCCCTGCCAGGCTTTACCCTGCCCCCGGAAAAACGTCGCTTAGGCATGGTGTTCCAGGACCACGCCCTGTTCCCGCACCTCGACGTGGCCGGGAATGTCGGTTTTGGCCTGCGCGGCATGACAGACGCGCAGAAGGGAAAGTTCGTCGGCGAACTGCTCGAAATTGTCGGACTGAGCGGCATGGGAGGGCGATACCCGCATGAACTCTCCGGGGGGCAACAGCAACGTGTGGCGTTGGCGCGCGCGCTCGCACCGAATCCCGACCTCATTCTGCTGGACGAACCGTTTTCCAATCTCGACATCGAACTGCGTGAACGCTTGTCCGGCGAGGTACGTGAGATCTTAAAACAACGCGGGACGACCGGTGTGTTGGTAACCCATGATCAACACGAAGCCTTCGCGCTTGGCGATGCCGTCGGCGTCATGCACGAAGGCCGCCTTCTGCAGTGGGACACGCCGTACAATCTATATCACGAACCGAACACCCGTTTTGTCGCCGATTTCATCGGTCAGGGCGTTTTCCTGCGCGGCACCCTGCTCACCCCTGACACCATCGAGACCGAAATCGGCGTGCACAAGGGTAATCGTGCCTATGAATGGGGAAAGGGAGCGCAGATAGAATTGCTGCTGCGACCGGATGACATCGTGCCGGACCCTGAAGGTCCTCTCAAGGCCAAAGTGACGCAAAAAGCTTTTCGCGGTGCGGAAATTCTTTATACCTTGCAGCTGCCGAGTGGAGGACGATTGCTGGCGTTGTTTCCGAGCCATGCCGACCATGCCATCGGTGAGCCTGTCAGCTTCCGCGTACAGGCCGATCATCTCGTGGCCTTCCCGCTGTTTCTACCGGCGGTGAAAACGGCGTCAGTGGCTGAAAAATAATTTCCCCCGAGCGCCACTCGGCGGCGCGACTGAAAAATCTCCTGTTACCTGGAAAGCGGCTTTCCGGATTCTTTTGTCCGCACTGGATCGGTGGTTGATCTTGTCATGGGCAACACGCCGCTGGAAGTATTCTGCCATTGCAGGGATGGTTCGCACTCAGGCTTGGCAGGCACCGCGGAGGATTTTTCGGGACGAGACAAATAACCTTGCGCTACGAGGTACGTCAGTATCTTTTCCACCGCTTCATTGGCTGATTGTAATGAGGTATCTACCACGATTTCGGGGTTGATCGGCGTTTCGTAAGGATCTGATACGCCGGTAAACTTTCTGATCAGGCCAGCACGGGCGCGCGCGTACAGCCCCTTGCGGTCGCGCGATTCACAGACCGCGAGCGGCGTGGCCACATATATCTCGATGAAATCGCCGTCTTCCTCGACCATCGCGCGGACCTGGGCACGCGTGTTGGCATACGACGCGATCGGCGCGCAGATGGCGATGCCGCCATGGCGTGTGATCAAACCAGCGATGTAACCCAGACGCTGTATATTGATGTCACGGTGCTCGCGTGAATAACCGAGCTCGGAAGAGATGTTCTTGCGCACGATATCACCGTCGAGCAACGTGACGGGGCGCGCCTCCTGTTCCTTGAGCCGCGCATACAGCACTTGGGCCAGCGTGGACTTCCCTGCATCCGACAGGTCGGTGAATAACAGCGTAATGCCATGACGCAACGTCTTGCGCCACTCTTCCAGCACCGTCGGGTAGGAAAACCAGTGCGCGATTTCGGCGTTCTGTTCGTTCGAGGTTTCCCGGATTTTTCCTTTCATGCGCCGGCTGGCACCGCGCGGAGAAAGCAGTTTTTCCGGCTGGTCCTCCTCCAGTACCAAGTTGCGGAATGGCACTACCTCGATGCCAATTTCCTGTGCGTGCCACGTCACGGAATCGAGCCCATGATATTGCCCGTACAACGGATCACCCGTGGCGCCTTCGCCCTGGTCGTCATAATCATGTTCGACAATGAAATGGGAGCAGCCAAAATTCTTATGCAAAATGGCATGCCACAACGCCGACCGCGGCCCGCAATGGCGGGGCGACAGCTCCAGGAGATTGAGATGCGCCGCCTGGGAGGCATAGCGAACGAGCACAGCGCTCAAGGCCCGCGCGCGCGAAAAATGATCGGCATCATTCAGCCCCCGGTGTCCAACCGATGCCAGAATCAACAATACGGCGTCTTTCAAGTAAATCGTGCGCTTGGTGAAATTCACATGCGCGCGATGCATTAAGTGACGTGCTTGATAACCCACCACGCGAGTGACATGGTGGTGGTTCGCGTAGTACGCGCGTAACTCCGCGGGCGTGCGACGCAGCGAGGGGAAGTCATGATGCATTGGCAACTCCACCACTTCGAGCCTGCCGGTCAAGCAGGTATCACCACTCGCGTTGAGCAACTGATTTGCCGCCATATGCGTGAAGGATCGGGTGCCATAGAGACACTGGGATTCTGCGCCCCGGTCCCGCTGCCAGATTTCTGACACCGTGAGTACGGCCATGAGCATGCCCTCGGCATCGCGCAGCGCCACCGACTGACCCGGTATAATTTTTTCGGCGAGCTTCTGGGACACATCGAGCGATACTGGGATCGGCCATAGTCGACCGTCGGCGAGACGCATGCGGGCGCAGACAGCCTCGTAGTCGGCCTGGCCCAAGAAGGACTGGAGCGGTGAATAAACTCCCGTAGCCAGCATTTCCAGATCGGTAAGCTGGCGCGGTGAAAGATCGATGGATATCAGATCTTTCGAGAATGACTTGAGTTCGTTGGCGCGGCTGGGAGGTACAAGGAGATTGATCAGTATGCCGCCGTAGGGTGAATTCAGTTCTTTGCCCGTTCTCAAACGGTTTATGCCACCCATGTTATGCTCCTTGTCACTTCCCGTCAGACCATGATGCGTCGGCCGGCCAAGCCGGGGACACGTCCACGCATTCCTTAACGCAGGGCCGTTACAGCCTCCTTGCCGCATTCCCTGGGTGGGGTCAAACCCGGCCTTGGGTAAAAAGCCCTCGATAATCAGACTGTCGGTGGCACAACCCCACTGAGAGGAGAAGCCTAGGCGGGGATAGGGGCATGACAATCTGGCGGCAGTTTCCATACGATAAGTGGCATATTCGACTGGACCGCAGGCTGAAATGGCCCGTTGAGCGTGCCGGCGTGGCAGGAATGATTCTTGCTGTAGTTATATTCATTCCGGCGCTCGCCATGTTCTTGATTTTCCAGTCTGAATCTCGGGTTTACAGGGTCATGTGGCTGAAATACTCTTGGTAATAGAGGGATTTGTGGATAAAAAAATATTACACCTGCTGATCGTCGACGATTCGCCGGATGACACCGAACTCGCCGTGGCCACGCTGCGCAAGGCCGGCTACATGATCAAGAATCAGCGCGTGCAGGATCTCGCCTCCATGCAGATGGCGCTGGACAAGGGCGCGTGGGACGTGGTGCTCTCGGAATACACGTTACCGCATTTTGGGGCACAGCTGGCGCTGGATTTGGTCAAGCGCGCGCATCTCGATATTCCTTTCATTGTCGTCACTCGCAATATCCGCGACCCCGATCTCATCAAGATCATGCGCAATGGCGCACATGACGTGGTACTAAAGAGTCAGCCGGCGCGCCTCGCTCCCGTCGTCGAGCGCGAGCTGCAAGTGGCGGAAGAGCGCCGCAAGTACCAGAAAATGTCGCTGGCCCTGAACGAAGTGGAGAACAAAAACCGCGTCATCATTGAAGGTTCCCGCGAGGCCATTTGTTACTACCAAGATGGCATGCACATCGACGCCAACAAGGCCTTTCTCGAGATGTACGGTTATCAGGATCTAAGCGAACTCGAGGGCATCCCTTTCCTGAACCTGATTGATAAAACTGACCATGCCCGTTTCAAGGATTGCCTGCGCAAGCTCAATTCCCCGCATCCTCCCGCTCCTCAGGAATTCTTGGCGATCAGAAAGGACGGACAACACTTCCATGCGGAAGTGGCCATTTCGTCAATCGTTCTTAACGGCGAGAACTGCGCGCAGTTCGTCGTTATCGACGTTACGAAGCGTAAGGCGGTTGAAAACCGCCTGCAATACCTGAATCAACATGACCCGCTCACCGGACTCTTCAACCGGCATCATTTCACCCAGGAACTGACCAAGATCCTGGAAAAAGTGAAAAAAGATAACAGCCAATGCGCACTGCTGTACCTCGATCTCAACGAATTGAAGGAGATCAACGATACCCTCGGTCATGCCGCCGGCGATCGGCTTCTGCTCAAAATTGCCCGCCTGTTCCGCGATAAACTCGGCGAGTCGGCTTTCCTCGCGCGCTTCAGTGGCGATGAATTCACAGCCCTGTTGCATGGCATGAGTGACAGCCAGATCAAACAAGCCGTAACGACATTGTTATCGGCCTTGAAGGAAACCACTTTCAGCGAGAGTGGAAAAACCTTCCGTTGCGACGGAACGATCGGCGTGGTGCTGATCGACGCGAACAGCGAGAGCGCCCAGGCCGTATTGAACAAGGCCTATCAGACTTGCTTGGGCAATCGCCCGGTCAAATTGGCGCCGATTCCCGCCACCGCACCGGTTACGCGAACCCCTCCAGGCGACGCCTTGGTCTTCGATGAGCCCGAGTCTGCAAATATCCCGCCGATGAAAGAAGCACCATTTCCGGAGTTCGCGGTCAACGAAATAAGCCGTCCGGCGGTACACGTGACATCCGCTTCGCCCGCGGATTGGGAAGCCCGTCTGCGGAACGCGCTGGAAAAAGGCGGTTTCGAGCTGGCTTACCAGCCCATCGTTAATCTTCACGGCGATCCGGCGGAGTATTTCGAAGTGCTGCTGCGGCTGGCCGGACGCAATGGTGAGCTGATTCATGCTGGTGAATTCATGTCCGCCGCGGAACAACTCGGATTGCTGAGTTCGATAGATCGCTGGGTCATCCGTCAATCGGTCCAGTCTCTCGCGGCCCTGCATCGTGATGGAAGGGAGGTCAGCTTTTTTGTCAACCTGTCGCCCTCATCACTCAGAGAACCTGAAATCCTCTCGATGCTCCAGAAGGAAATCACTAACTCGCGCATCAAACCTAAATACATGGTGCTTGAGGCGGATGAACCGGCGGTTCTTGATAATCCCACCGATGCGGCCATGTTCATGCAAGCCGTGAAACGCATTGGCTGTCGCTTTTCGATCGACAATTTCGGCAATAACTTGAGCGCGCTTCACCGTCTGAGTGACATTCCGGTCGAATTCCTTAAAGTCGCGGGCTCACTGATCCGCAATTTGTCGACCGACACGTTGACCCGCACATCGCTCAAGGCCATCATTGAACTCGCCAAGTCCATGAACAAGCAGACCATCGCGAAATTCGTCGAACGAGCGGATGACCTGGGGGTGCTCTGGAACCTGGGTTTCGATTACGTGCAGGGGAATTATTTCCAGCACGCCGACGCCCACACCGACTACGCGTTCACCGACGAAACCACGCTCGCTTCCGATACCAACACGCCCAACTGGGCGAATTCTCGCCGCTGAATCATCTGTCGCCCCCTGTTTTCGCCTGACAGGAGGCGCGCGCAGCCGTTGCCACCGTCCGCGCGAACTCTATAATAAGCCGCCTTTAATCCACATCAGGTAATTTCATGTCCGGCCAGTTCATCTACACCATGCATCGCGTGAGCAAAATCGTGCCGCCGAATCGCACAATTTTGAAGGATATATCGCTTTCATTCTTCCCCGGGGCCAAGATCGGCGTGCTGGGCCTGAACGGATCGGGAAAATCCACGCTGCTACGCATCATGGCCGGCGAGCACAAGGAATACGATGGCGAGGCGCGGCCGCAGCCGGGTATCCGCATCGGCTTTCTCCCCCAGGAACCGCAGCTGAACCCAAAAAAGGACGTGCGCGGCAACGTTGAAGAGGCGGTCGCCGAGACCAAGAAATTGCTCGATGACTTCAACACCATCTCGATGAAGTTCGCCGAACCCATGAGCGACGACGAAATGAACAAACTCATGGAAAAACAAGCCAAGCTGCAGGAAAAGATCGAGGCGGCCGGCGCCTGGGACCTAGATCGCAAGCTCGAAATTGCCGCCGATGCCCTGCGGCTACCGCCCTGGGAAGCGGATGTGACCCAACTCTCCGGCGGGGAGCGCCGACGCGTGGCGCTTTGCCGGCTGCTGTTGTCGCAACCCGACATGTTGCTCCTCGATGAACCCACCAACCATCTCGACGCTGAATCTGTCGCCTGGCTTGAGCGATTTCTGCACGATTACCCCGGGACGGTCGTGGCCGTGACCCATGATCGGTATTTTCTGGACAACGCTGCCGGCTGGATTCTGGAGCTTGATCGCGGCGAGGGCATTCCCTGGAAAGGCAATTATTCCTCTTGGCTGGAGCAGAAGCAGAAGCGTCTTGAAGTTGAGGAAAAACAGGAAAGCGCACGGCAGCGCACCTTGAAACAGGAACTGGAATGGGTGCGCACCAATCCCAAAGGACGTCATGCCAAGAGCAAGGCACGCCTCGCTGCGTACGAGGAACTCGTTTCACAGGAATTCCAGAAGCGCAACGAGACCAAGGAGATCTTCATTCCCCCCGGGCCACGCCTGGGAGAGGTCGTGGTACAAGCGGATAATCTCAGCAAGGGCTTCGGTGATCGCTTGTTGTTCGATAATCTAAACTTCAATCTCCCGCGCGGCGGCATTGTCGGCATCATCGGACCCAATGGCGCCGGCAAGACCACGCTGTTTCGCATGATCACCGGCCAGGAAAAACCTGATGGCGGTCACCTGCGCATCGGAGAAACGGTCAAGCTGGCGTACGTTGATCAATCCCGCGACACGTTGGACGGCAGCAAATCCGTGTGGGAGGAAATCTCCGGTGGTCACGACATCATGCTCGTGGGGAAAACCGAGGTACCATCTCGTGCTTACGTTGGACGCTTCAACTTCCGGGGCGCGGATCAGCAGAAACCCGTGAAGGATCTTTCCGGCGGGGAGCGCAACCGCGTGCACATGGCGAAACTCCTAAAGAGCGGCGGTAATCTGCTACTGCTCGACGAACCGACTAACGATCTGGACGTAGATACGCTGCGCGCACTAGAAGAGGCGCTGCTCGATTTCGCCGGATGTGCGGTGATCATCTCACACGACCGCTGGTTTCTCGACCGCATCGCCACCCATATTCTGGCATTCGAGGGCGAGAGTCGCGCGGTCTGGTTCGAGGGCAACTACGCCGACTACATGGCGGACAAGGAACGCCGCCTGGGCGCGGAGGCGGTGCAACCGCATCGCATCAAGTACAAAAAACTCATTCATTGACGGGCTTGTCAATATTTTTATACCGGCGATGCGGCGAAAGATCGTCCTGCCCGACCACCGCGGTCCAATTCAGCCAAAAACATGGCAGAAATGGGCCGATTCACACGGCCAGTGAATGGCTAGAAACCGGCGGCATCTGATAGGTTTTTCCCGTTTTTGGAAAATAACAAGGAACTTGCCAGGGGATGTTGTGTCAGAGTTGTTCGGTTGATTTCGGGGACGTGGCATAGAGAAATAGCCCTACTGAAGACCCTTCCAACGGAACCAATCAATGTCAATAAACCTTAAATTAATGGAGAAAATTATTATGCTGACTGCCAAGAAAATCACCGGCCTGGCCCTTGCCACGGCTGCCGCCGGAATGTTTGCCACCGCGGGCATTCCCGCTGCCTATGCGGGCAAGCACGAAGCCATGGTTCACTGCCAGGGCGTCAATTCCTGCAAGGGCACTAGTGAATGCCAGACCGCCACTAACGCCTGCAAGGGCCAGAACAGCTGCAAAGGTCAGGGCTGGCTGGCAATGACCAAGGCCGAGTGTGACGCCGCCAAGGCGAAGATGAAGAAGTAAGCTTTACGGTTTTTCAGCTGACCACGCCGGGCGCCTTAAAAGCGCCCGGCGTTTTTTACCAAACTGCCATGACAAACACACCCGCCCTGCCTGACCGTCCATTCCTCGGCTTCGGGCTGGGATTGCGCCCCGCACATTACGAAACCATTCTAAATGAATCGCCGGCCATCGATTGGTTCGAGATTGTTTCGGAAAATTTTCTCGTCCCGGGCGGCAGGCCATTACATTACCTCGACCGTATTCGCAGCCGCTACCCCCTGGTCATGCACGGTGTATCGCTCTCCATTGGCGCACCGGATCCGCTCAACCGCGAATACCTGAAACAATTGCGGTCACTCGCCGAGCGGATCGAGCCTAAATGGATCTCCGATCATCTGTGCTGGACCGGCGCACACGGTATCAATGCCCACGATCTTTTGCCCCTACCCTACACCGAAGAAGCTTTGCAACATGTTGTAGCGCGTGTTGCTGAAGTGCAGGATTTTCTCGGCCGACGGATACTGCTGGAAAACGTGTCCAGCTACGTTACCTATTCGGAATCGGAGATGAACGAGTGGGATTTTTTGCGCGAGATTGCCAGACGCGCTGATTGCCTGATCTTGCTCGACATCAACAACATCTACGTCAGCAGCGTCAATCATGGCTTCGATCCGTTGACCTACCTTGACGCCATCCCGGTGGATCGAGTGTGGCAGTTTCATCTGGCCGGCCACCGAAATCTCGGCGATTACATCATTGACACCCACGACGAACCGGTAATTGACCCGGTGTGGCAGCTCTACACGCGGGCGGTGCAACGTTTTGGAAAAGTCTCCGCCATGATCGAACGTGACGATAATATCCCCCCGCTCACGGAACTGCTGGCGGAACTGGAATACGCACGCCGCCTCGCCGCGATATCATAACACCAGGCCAGCGTCTCGGCCGCCTTAACATGAGCGCCCTCACCGACCTGCAATCCGATTTCCATGCCTACCTGCTCAAGGGTGGGAACCGAATGCTGACCCGAGTCACGGGCACACCAAAAG
>JAOTWF010000101.1 GCA_029863005.1 Gammaproteobacteria bacterium
CGCCCAGGGCTTGATTGCCCTTGCCGTCGGCCCCGTGGCAGGCGACGCACAATTCCCGGTACCGGGCCTTGCCGCTCTCGGCCACGGTTTCATTCACGCTGCGGCCGCTCAACTGCAGCACGTATTCCGCCACGTTCGCCGTGCCTTCCGGCCCCAGGACCGCACCCCATGGCGGCATCGCGCCGCTGCGGCCGTTCAGGATCGAGGCCTTGATCGTCTGCGGGTCGCCGCCGTACAGCCAGTCCTCGTCGCGCAGGTTGGGGATGCCCGGCACGCCGCGGGCGTCGGAGCCGTGGCAGGTGGTGCAATAATTCACGAACAGGCGCTCGCCGGTCTTGAGCGCCTCATGATTGGCGGCCAGCGCCTTCAAATCTTCCTGCAAATATTTTTCATACAGCGGATTGAATGTCTTGCCGGCCTCGGCGATCTCGCTTTCGTACTGGCCCTCCTGCGTCCAGCCGAGCACGCCGGCGAAGTTTCCCAGGCCCGGGTACAGCACCAGGTAACCGATGGAGAACACCAGCGTGATGTAGAACAGGTTCAGCCACCAGCGTGGCAGCGGGTTGTTCAGCTCCTGCAGGTCCTCGTCCCACACGTGCCCCATGGTCTTGGGCTTTTCGCCCTCCTTGCGCCGCGGCCCGGTCATCCAGTGGTTGAGCAGGAACATGGAGGCGATTCCGGCCACCACCAGGACGATGATGAACCAGTTCCAGAAGGCGCTCGTGAAATCAGCCATTATTATTCTCGCTTTCGGAATCGCCGGGCGCCGGATCGTCTTCTTCCAGCGGCAGGCGCGCCGCGGCATCGAACCGCGGCTTGCGGCGGGAACTGAAGGCCCAGAGGACGATGGCGATGAATAGGATCACCAGCAGCACTGTCCACCACGAATGAAACATCACCACGTTCATGTCATCTCCGCGCCTTGATGGTCGTCCCCAGCCCCTGCAGGTAGGCGATGAGCGCATCCATTTCGGTCTTGCCCTCGAGTTCGGCGGGGGCGTTCTTGATATCCTCCTCGGTGTAAGGATGCCCGAGCGTGAGCAGCACCCGCATCTTCTTCCGGATCAGCGTCGGATCGAGCTTGTTCCGTTCCAGCCACGGGTAGCCCGGCATGATGGATTCCGGCACCACGTCGCGCGGGTTGATCAGGTGCGCCCGGTGCCACTCATTCGAGTAGCGCCCGCCGACGCGGTGCAGGTCGGGTCCGGTGCGCTTGCTGCCCCACTGGAACGGCCGGTCGTAGACGAACTCCCCGGCCACGGAGTAATGCCCGTAGCGCTCGGTTTCGGCGCGGAACGGCCGGATCATCTGCGAATGGCACACCATGCAGGATTCACGGATATAAATGTCACGGCCTTCGAGTTGCAACGCCGGGTAGGGCTTTAAACCCGATACCGCCTCGGTCGTGGACTTCTGGAAGAACAACGGCAGGATCTCGACCAGGCCGCCGATCGCAACCACGATGACTGTGAAGATGATCAGGAGACTGACGTTCTTTTCTACTTTTTCATGTCCGGTGGCCATGCTTGTCCTCAATGCGCTCCCGCCGGTGCCGGGATGGTCGCCACGGCGGGTTTCGCCCCGGCGATGGTCTTCCACAGGTTGTACGCCATAATCAACATGCCGGCGAGGAAAAAGACGCCGCCCAGGGTGCGCACGATATAGAACGGATGCATAGCCTGCACCGATTCGACGAAACTGTACGTCAGCGTGCCATCGGCGTTGACCGCGCGCCACATGAGTCCTTGCATCACGCCCGCAATCCACATGGCCGAGATATAGAGCACGATTCCGATGGTGGCGATCCAGAAATGTGCTTCGATCAGTTTCACGCTGAATATCTGGCGATCGAACAGGCGCGGGATGAGAAAGTACATGGCGCCGATCGCAATCATGCCGTTCCAGCCAAGTGCGCCCGAATGCACGTGGCCGATGGTCCAGTCGGTGTAGTGCGACAGCGCGTTCACCGTCTTGATGGACAACATCGGGCCTTCAAAGGTGCTCATGCCGTAGAACGACACCGACACAATCAGGAATTTGAGGATAGGATCGGTACGCAGCTTCTGCCACGCGCCCGACAGCGTCATGATGCCGTTGATCATGCCGCCCCATGACGGCGCCAGCAGAATCAGCGAAAACACCATGCCGACCGACTGGGTCCAGTCGGGCAGCGCGGTGTAGTGCAAATGGTGCGGACCGGCCCAGATGTAGGTGAACGCCAGCGCCCAGAAGTGCACCACGGACAGGCGATAGGAATAGACCGGACGCTCGGCCTGCTTGGGAATGAAGTAATACATGATCCCGAGAAAACCCGCCGTCAGGAAGAAGCCCACGGCGTTATGGCCGTACCACCACTGCACCATGGCGTCCTGCACACCGGCATAGGCCGAATAGGATTTCCAGAAGGAAACCGGCAGTGCGGCGCTGTTAACAACGTGCAGCACGGCAATGGTGAGGATGAACGCCGCGTAAAACCAGTTGGCCACGTAAATGTGGCTCACGCGGCGCTTGATGAGTGTACCGAAAAAAACCATGGCGTAGGCCACCCACACCAGCGTGATTAAGATATCGATCGGCCACTCAAGCTCGGCATATTCCTTGGTGGTGGTGATTCCCAGTGGCAGTGTTATGGCCGCCGATACGATGACCGCCTGCCAGCCCCAGAAGGTGAATGCCGCCAGCCCGTCGCTAAAGAGGCGCACGTGGCAGGTCCGCTGCACGACGTAGTAAGACGTCGCGAATAGCGCACAACCGCCGAAGGCGAAGACAACGGCATTGGTGTGTAGCGCACGCAGGCGTCCGAAGGTGAGCCAGGGAATGTCGAAGTTGAGCGCCGGCCAGGCCATCTGCGCAGCGATGAAAACGCCCACCAGCATGCCGACGATGCCCCAGACCACGGTCATGATGGAGAATTGCCGGACTACCTTGTAATTGTAGGTATGCTGCATCATCCGCTCCATGTTGCGTCCTTGGCTCCGTAAGCTGCGCATCCTGGTGCCGCTTTCCGGTGCCTCCCCGTGCTTCTTCTTCCGGGTGCCATCTTTCTCCCGCCAATCAGTCAGTAAGATTGGTTAAACAGCGATCCTTGACAAATTTCTGTCACGCCGCCGTATGGAATCGGGCCGGTGAAGAAAATACTACACCCGCAACCGATAACTCGTTGATGCAAATCAAGCCTATCAACACTCAGCCGGCGAAGACCGGGCCGGCGCCGATATCCCAGAGAATAACGGTCGCCGCCAGCACCGCGACCAGCGTCACCAGCCCCACGGCCAGCACCGCGGTGGAAAAAAGAAAACCTCGTTCACGGGGAATACCCATCATGATCGGCACCCCGGTATAAAGCAGGTACACAGTGTAAGCCAAGACCGGCAGACCGAGCAGCAAATTCAACCACAGCAGCGGGTAGAGCAGCATGATGCCGGAGAGATAGAGCGGTGTTGCAGTATAGGCCGCGAGCGCGATGCACTGCGACAATGGCTGTTTGGCGCCGTAAGTCTGGCCCATCCAGTGGATCAGCTTCCCGATGGTGAACACCGCCACCAGGATGGTGAGATAAGAAAGGCCTGCGATCCACAGCCCGCTTTCCGGTGTCAGTTTGTGTACTTCGCGTGAAACCACCTGCCAGCCAACCTGGGTAGTTCCGATATAACCAGCGATCGGCGGGATGGCCGCGAGCAGTAGAACGTGGGTGCAGTAACACTTGCCGATGGTGCAGCTTTCTTTCCGGATGGTTTTCCATTCCTTCTCTGGATACGCCAACAAACCCCACACATGACTCAGAACCATGATTCGCTCCCGAAAAACCCCGTGAATTGGCGCAACCAAGTTTGCTGCAATCTACTGCGATCGTCAACGACGAGATCCCGCGCGGATAGCCCACTCTGGCACTAAAAAAAATATTTATAGCAAAATAACTTCCGGTCCGACCGGCCGTGTACCGCTATCATGGACGCTGGCATCGCGCGGTGGCGTGAATCAGATAAAATGGCGCTTGCCCTATCAGGCATTTCGCCGACAACTTATATCCACGCCCGCCATGCTCTCAACATCAGACAAACCCGCTGCCACGACCAAGTGTTTTCATTGCGGACTGCCAGTGCCGTCGGGATCGGATATCGCTGTCGACATTGACGATATCCGTCAGCCCATGTGTTGCCACGGTTGCGCCGCTGTGGCGCAGGCCATCGTCAACGGGGGCTTAAGCGACTATTACAAGTTCCGCACTGCGGAGGCGCCCACGGCGCGCGAAATCGTGCCGGAGTTCCTGCGCCAAACTGCGGTGTACGATCTTTCGGCGGTACAAAAAAGTTTCGTCCAATCCCGGAGCGAGCACGAACGCGAGGCAGCGCTAATCCTCGAAAACATTACCTGCCCCGCCTGTGTGTGGCTGAATGAACATCACCTCGCCAAGCTACCGGGTGTCTTATCGGTGCATATTAATTACGCGACCCATCGTGCGCGTGTGCGCTGGGATGAACGTCGTATTCATTTGAGTAACATATTGCAGGCCGTCAGCCGCATTGGTTACAGCGCACACCCGTTCGACCCGGGGCGCTACCAGCTGCTGTTGGAACACAACCGCCGTCATCTGCTGCGCCGCGTAGGGGTAGCTGGCGTTTTCGGCATGCAGGTGATGACGCTTTCGGTGGCACTGTACGTCGGCGACTGGTCAGGCGTGGAGGCCGGGTATCGACGATTTTTTTACTGGATGAGCCTGCTGTTGACTCTTCCCGTCCTGTTCTATTCCGCGCAACCCTTTTTCCAATCGGCGTGGCGTGATCTAAAACATTTTCGCACCGGCATGGACGTGCCGGTGTCGCTCGGTATCGGAGTGGCATTCC
>JAOTWF010000040.1 GCA_029863005.1 Gammaproteobacteria bacterium
ACCTTTTTCCACGATGATAATCGGAAGAAAAACGCCACCGTGCTCGGCCTGTCGATCGACGGCTACGATAATCGCGCCAAGGCCAAGGGGTTTATCGAGGATCAAAGCCTGAACTTTCCCAACCTCGTCGGCGAGGTGGACGACGCCATGCGTCTCAGCAAGACCATGTTCATCGGCACCCCGACGTATTATTTCTTCTCGCCAGAAGGCAAGTATATGGCGCAGCGTATCGGTCCCGTCACGCAACAGCAGGCGGAACATCTCATCCGTGAATTGGAAAAGCAGCCTCAGGCAACTATCAAAGGATGACGGCGCATCTCTGGAAATGAGCTGCTGTCAACGATTTCTGGTTTCCGGGCAAGTGCAGGGGGTGTTCTTCCGGGCGTCCACGCAAGACGCGGCAAAAAATCTGGGGCTGACGGGTTGGGTGCGTAATCTTTCCGATGGCCGCGTGGAGGTAGTTGCCTGTGGCGAGAAGGCAGCGCTCAAACGCCTGGAACAATGGTTGTGGCAAGGGCCACGGCATGCACGCGTTGAGAATGTCACGGTACAGGAATCGGCGACGGAACCCCATGCCGGTTTTTCCGTACGCGGCTGAGTTACTGTGGAAACCAGCGGGTTCTAAGCGCCTTGTCGACTTTGAAGGAATATTTGCTCTCGCGTGTGCCGTTGTAACGCTTGAGTGCCGCGTGCAAGTTGCCTTTCTCCTTTTGTAAATAATATTTCAGAATGGTGCAGCCGAACCGCAGGTTGGTTTGGATGCGGAACAGGCTGTCACCGGGCTTGCCGATCTCCCGAAGCCAGAAGGGCATAACCTGCATCAGTCCACGCGCGCCGGCCACGGAGATCGCGTACTGGCTGAAATTGCTTTCCACCTCGATGACGGCAAGCACCAGTTCCGGCGGCAGCTCGGCACGCCGGGCCTCGTAGTGCACGTTTTTGAGCAATTCGATCCTGAATCCGTGATCGGGCACGCGCTTCTCCAGACGCTGCGACATGTCGGCGAGCCATACTTCGCCGTCGAAGCGGTCATGAAAGCTGTCGGTCTCGAGTGCCGCCTGTCTCACGAGCGCGCGCAGTTCCGGGTCGATAACCTCGGGCGCGGGTTCCACCGCCGGCATGGTCCGGGGAACCTGTGCGTGCCCGGCTGGAACAAAACCGGCGAAGCAGGTGGCGATTAACAATACGAGTGCTGTGTTCAGTGTTTGCATGGAATTGATCAGATTAGCCTTGCCCGGGAATAGACAATCCCCCCGGCGAAGGTGATCATGATGCCTGTGTAAAGAAGTATAGGCATTTAAATTACTCCGTTACGACCCCAAACAAATGATGATTCATGGCTAATCCCACAAAAGTCACGACTACCGCCAGCCCGTCCCGGACAGACGGCCTTGAGGAGTTGCTCAACACCGTCGCGGCCGACCGCCCCGAGCAGGAAAAAAACACCTTGCGCCGGGCTTTGGCCCTGGCGTCACGCGCGCATGCGGGCCAGAGCCGAGTCTCGGGCGAGCCCTATGTCCAGCATTCGCTGGCGGTGACCAGAATACTCGCTGATCTCGGGCTCGATCATGAGACCCTCGCGGCGGCGATCCTGCATGACGTGGTGGAAGACAGCGGCATCACCCTGGATGACCTGAAAAATGAATTTGGGGCCACCATCGCCGGACTTGTTGACGGCGTGACCAAAATGAGGGTTATCCAGGAATTTCAGAGTGAGCCCACTGGTTCGCGCCGCGAATATGCCCAAGCCGAGAGCTTGCGCAAGATGCTATTGGCCATGGCCGAAGACGTGCGCGTGGTATTCATCAAGCTTGCCGATCGCCTGAACAACATGCGCACGCTGGCGGTGCTGCCGGAGGAAAGGCAGAAGCGCATCGCACGCGAGACCATGGACATCTTCGCACCGCTGGCCAACCGCCTCGGCATCTGGCAGATGAAATGGGAGCTCGAGGACCTGGCATTCCGTTACCTCGAACCCGACATCTACCGTCAGATCGCCAACACCATTGCCGAAAGCCGCCAGGATCGGGAGGCCTACATCGCGCAATTCGTCGAGGAATTGTCTCAAGAACTAGCCCGCTCGGGCATCAACGCCGAGGTGACAGGTCGGCCGAAACATATCTACAGCATCTGGCGCAAGATGCAGAAGAAGGCGAAGCACTTCGAGCAGATCCACGACGTTCGCGCCGTGCGCGTGTTGGTCGGGAACATCCGCGATTGCTACGCCACGCTCGGTGTGGTGCATACCCTGTGGCAGCACATCCAGGGTGAATTCGATGACTACATCGCGACACCCAAGGAAAATCACTATCGCTCGATTCACACCGCCGTGATCGGCCCGAGGGGCAAGACCGTGGAGGTACAAATCCGCACGCACGAGATGCACCGGGAGTCGGAGCTGGGTGTGGCGTCTCACTGGCGCTACAAGGAAGGCAAGGCCGGTGATAAAAGTTACGATGCCAAGATTGCCTGGCTTCGCAGCCTGCTCGAATGGAAGGACGAGGTTGCAACAGCTAGCGATTTTGTGGACCAGTTCAAGTCCGAGGTGTTCAGTGAGCGCGTGTACGTGTTCACGCCCAAGGGCAAGATCGTGGACCTGCCGGCCGGCAGCACGCCGCTCGATTTCGCCTACGACATCCACACCGACGTCGGGCATCGTTGCCGCGGTGCCAAGGTCAACGGCCAGATGGTACCCCTGACACGCCCGCTTGCCACCGGCGACCGTGTCGAAGTTTTAACCGTGAAAGTGGGCGGCCCGTCGCGCGACTGGCTGTCGCCACATCTCGGTTACCTGCATACCTCCAAGGCGCGCACGCGCGTGAACCACTGGTTCCGCGAGCAGAACTACGAGGCCAGCGTCGCTGCCGGTCGTGCGGTGCTGGAGCGCGAGTTCCATCGCCTCGGGATCAGCGATATCAAGTTCGAGAAGCTGGCGCAACGCTTCGAGTTCCAGAAGGTCGATGATTTCCTGGAGGCCGCTGGCCGCGGCGACATCAAGCCGGCGCAGATCATGCATGCGATGCAGGAATTTACGGGGCAGGAATTTCAGGCCGAACGACCGGCGATTACGCCGCGTGTGCCAGGCGTGGCACCCAAACCTTCCGGCGTCACCATCCAGGGCATCGGCAACCTGCTGACGCGCATGGCCAAGTGCTGCAACCCGCTGCCGGGCGACCCGATCGTGGGTTTCATTACGCGCGGGCAGGGCGTGACCATCCACCGCCAGGACTGTGCCAACGCGTTGCGCCATCATGACGAGCACGACGAACGCCTGATCGAGGTCAGCTGGGGAGCACAGGCCGGCGTAGCCTACCCGGTCGAAGTGGAGGTGACGGCGCATGATCGCGGCGGGCTTCTGCGCGACATCACATCTTTATTGGCTAACGAAAAAATCAACGTGCTTGGTGTGCGCACGCTCACAGATAAAAATCAGATCGCGCACATGAGCTTCACGCTCGAAATCCCTGATATCGAGGTGCTATCGCGCGTCTTGGCGCTGCTGGATCAGATTCCGAATGTGATGGAGGTGCGGAGGAAGGCGAGTTAACGTTGAGACCAACCGGCGGCCGAAACCACACCAACTCGGGCACCGTCTTTTTCGTCTATCCGGCTATCAATAAAACGGCTCTAAATGCTCAACAGGGGTGGTATCGAGCACTATGGGTAAAAGTTCATACGGTTGTGTAGGTCTGCCGAACTAGGGGCAGGCTGGGTCGTCACAAGACATTCAGAGATGCAATTTTAGCCGACCTTGTCAGAGACACGGCTCTCAGCTTATGCGGAGCCGCGCCTCAAGCCCTGAGGACTCCAGACTTTTCTCGATTGCCTCCGCAATCGCACGTGCCTTGGTGCCATGGCGCTGCGCGGCGTCGCGCTGACCCTGCGCAGCAAGCAGACGAGCCAGAGCGGCCTGCGCGTCCATCTGCAGTCGCACACGACCGATATCCTCCGCCAGCGCCATGGCGCGGGATAATTCTGTTTGCGCCTCTACGTAATCCTTCTCCGCGAGCAACGCCTCGCCGCGCCAGCGTCGCGCGACCGCTTCGAGTTCGCGCAGGCCGTTCGGTTCGGCGATCGCGAGCAGTTCGTCGCCATACGCTCGGCAGCGGCGCGCGTCGCCCGCCGCGAGTGCAATTTCCGCCAACCCATCAATACACCGGACCATCGTATAGCGCTCCGCAGTGCGGCGCGTTTGTTCGAGCGTTGACTCCAGCGCTGACATGTCGACCTTTTGCCCGAGCCGTGACCGTGCGACGGCGAGGTGTGTGTCGATCGAGGCGCGCCAGAACAGGATGCCGGTGTCGCGCCCGAGCGCGAGTCCGCGCTCAAGATGTTCGATCGCCAGTTCGTCCAAGCCTAGGTCGAGCAGGAGATAGCCGATACCAGTGAGAGCGATGAGTTGATAGCGCGCCTGATTGAGGCTCTCGAGCCAGTGCAAGGTCTTTTGCATGCCGGTCCACGCCTCGCCGTAGCGGCCCGTGCAAGCTCGGACATGGTCGAGCCCGAGTAACGTGGGTCCAAAGTGCCACTGCAAGTCGGCGGCACGCGCGATGTCGAGTGCTGCCTCGAAGCTTGCCGTGGCGCGCGGGTAGTCGCCGAGTCCCTTGGTACCGATGAAGGCGTACCCGATCATCATCAGGTTCTCGGACTCGTAACTTTTATCGCCAATCCCGCGGGCCAGTTCGAGTGACTGGGTGTAACACGCGATAGCTGCCGTGGGCTCTGCGTTGGCAAAGTGCGCCTCGCCGCGACCGTGGTAGGCCTGTACCGCAACGAGATCGGTGAAACCTGCACGCTCGCAGATCTCGACCGCCTGCTGGTGGAATCCGATCGCCTCGTGGTTCTGCCCGGTGCTCCAAGCCACGGTCCCAAGATGATAAAGGGTGTCGGCGGCATGACGCTCATCGTTCATCGCACGGGACTCGGCCAGCGCTTCGGTAAGGCAAGCCGTCGCTTCTTTATATTGATCAGCGCGCCGGTAGGCCATGCCCAACTGGATTAGCGCGTCACGGGTCTTTTCGCGCTCGCCGCCGGCGCGCAACACCTCAATGACACGGCGAATATCCGCGACGGCACCTTGCGTCTGCCCGGCCTGCGCGCGCGCCGCACCTCGCTGCTCAAGGAGCATGAGCCCTTGCTGCGCGTCCAGCGACTCCGGATGCTCCTCGGACAACGCGACGGCGCGATCCAGCCAGTGCAAGGCATCGCGCATAGCGAACAACGTCTGCGAATGCTCTCCGGCAAGGATCAGGTAATGCAGTGCCTTGGACCAGACGTGCGCGCGCTCGTAGTGCTCGGCCAGCTGGGCGTCGCGTTCGTGTGTGGCATCTTCACCGCGGCGTTCCAGGGATTCAGCCACCGACTGGTGCAGCAGCCGGCGTCGCGCCCCGCCGATGTCGCGATAGACCACCTCGCGAAGCTTGTCGTGACTGAAGTCGTATACGCCGCCATCGGATTCCTCGCGCAGCAAACGCCGCTTGACAAGCGCCTCCACCGCATCGAGCAGCGGCGCCTCGGGCTCACGTGTTACGTCGAGAAGCGTGTCAAAGTCGAAGCGCCGGCCGAGGACCGCGGCGGTGTCGAGCAGCGGACGGATCGCTTTGGGCACATGCGCGAGCCGCGCGCGCACGGCGGCCCGTAAGGCGTCAGGCAGCAATCCCGGTGCGTCGTTCGTGCGGTGCTCCAGATGCGTCTCGCCCTCACTCAAGGATTGCAGGATCGACATCAGGAAGAACGGATTACCTTCGGTTTCGCGATGCAGGCGTTCGGCCAGGCCGGGTGCACCGGGGGCTGCATCGGCAAGCGCCGCGACAATGCTCTCAGTATCGGCATAACCCAGTCGGGCTAGCGGCACGCGACGTGCATTGGCCTCACGGCGCAAACTCTCGATCAGTTGTGCTAACCGCTCATCGCTGTCGATGGCTTCGTCACGATAGGCGTAGATCACCAGCACCGGGCGCTGGGCGGCATGGCGCGCGAGGTAATGCAGCACTTGCGCACTGGCATCGTCGGCCCACTGAATGTCGTCCACCATGAGAACCGCTGGACGACTGCCTCGCGCTGCCTCAAGAAGTTGGTCCACGGCACGCGAAAGGCGCGCCTGCCGCGCCTCGGGGAAATCGTTCGACAATTGCGGCAGGTCCGGAAAACGCTCGCTGACTTCGGGAACCAGGGCGGCGAGTTCGGCGAGCGACACGGGCGCTAGGGTGTGCAACGCCGCGTCTGATATGCGCTCGAGCGCCTGCGTGACGAGGTTGATCACGGGCTGGTACGGAATCGCGCGTTCGATCTCGTAGCAGTTTGTTGCCAGCGTTGGCATGTTCTGGGCGCGCGCATAGCGCGCAACCTCGCGCATTAACCGGCTCTTGCCGATCCCCGGCTCGCCTTCGATCAGGATGGTGTATCCGGTACCGGCGGTGAGCCGCGTGATGAGTCCGATGAGCAAGCCATGCTCGTTATTTCGTCCAACGAAGGGCGCGGTATCGTTCGCGGCGCCGATGGCCGAATCGGGAGTGGAATGGATCGATGCGGCGGTCGCAGTGTCGGCGGTCGGAGTGGGGTCCAGTCGCAGGCGGTTCGTGGCGTGCAGCGCACGCGCCGCATTGAGGAAATCGCGCCGCTCCTCCTCGGGTATGGAGAGCGAAGCGGCGAGCCGTTCGGCGAGCCGCCGCGAGGGGCGGCGCTCGTCAGCTTCGATCTTTCTGATGGTGAAACCCGAGCAGCAGACCCGTTGGGCGAGCACTTCCTGGGTGAGATCCAGTGCTTTGCGCCGCCGCCGCAACCAGTAGCCAAACGAATGTGTCCGTTCTTGCACGTTGTTTGACCCCTCCGTCGTCTCCGACGCGCAGGAGTCTAGCAGTTTCATTAGCGATTTTGTCCCGCTTTTTGTCCCGCTTTGCGGGACCCCTCATCCTCTTTCTTGGGCTGAAATACGCCTGTCGATCGGCAATACCAGACCCGGATCCGATGACGCGCAGCAGGACCGCGTCGCACCACCCGGACAAGTCCTGATCTACCTCATAAGGAGCGCAACTATGTCAGCAGTCATTTCCAGTCCCTCGCCCGCCGTTGATCTTGCGGCCGTGAAAAACAAGCAGCACATGGCGTGGTCGGCCGGTGACTACGCCGTCGTCGGCACAACGCTGCAGATCGTCGGCGAGTCGCTGTGCGAAGCGCTCGACCTGCGTGCCGGTGAGCGTGTACTCGACGTCGCTGCCGGCAATGGCAATGCGACACTGGCCGCCGCACGGCGCTGGTGCGATGTCGTCTCGACCGATTACGTTCCAACGCTGCTTGAGCGCGGCCGTGCCAGAGCGAGCGCCGAAGGCCTGCCGGTGCAGTTCGAACAGGCAGACGCCGAGAACCTCCCCTACACCGACAACAGCTTCAATGTGGTGATGTCCACTTTCGGCGTGATGTTCACACCCGACCAGGATAAGGCCGCGGCGGAAATGGCGCGCGCTTGTAAATCCGGCGGGCGCATCGGCCTCGCGAACTGGACGCCGTCCAGTTTTGTCGGCGAAATCTTCAAGACGATGGGTAAATACGTGACGCCGGCGGCCGGCGTAAAGTCGCCCGCGCTCTGGGGCACCGAAGCTCGGCTGCATGAACTCTTCGGCGAGCGGCTCGACTCGATAACGATCGAGCGCAGGAACTTCGTGTTTCGCTACCACAGCTCGGTCCATTGGCTGGAAGTCTTTCGCACCTTCTACGGCCCCATGCACAAGGCGTTCGGAGTACTCGATGCGGCGAAGCAAGATGCGCTCGCTGTCGACTTGGTCGCCCTGGCCGAAAAATTTAATCGCGTGAATGATGGCACACTGGTGGCCCCGAGTGAGTACCTCGAGGTCGTTATCAAGTGTAAGTAGTTCGTACATACAACTATTAACATTCCACTCTATAAGGAGCCACAAGATGAACATTAGCGATGTAATGATTCACATCAATGAATCTCTTAGTGAAGAAGCGCGTAGCGCTCTCGAAAATGCCATGCGAAAAATCGAAGGTGTTGTTACGCCAAGGTTTAACGCCGGTAAGGAGCACCTCTTATTGATTGCCTATGACACGGAAAAAACCAACACGGCGGTCTTGTTGGAGAAGGCCCGGGCCGCAGGCTATACCGCCCAACTGATCGGTATGTAAACGAGGCAGTATCGACAACTGGTCAGACGCATTAAGAGATGAGTGCGACGCTTTTGCGAACCCATCAACCATCCATTGAGGAGACATTAACATGAAAAGAATCACAGCTTTCACGTACGGCATCATCTGTTACGTCATTTTCTTTGGGACCTTCTTGTACACCATTGGCTTCGTTGGCAACCTTTTCGTGCCGAAGTCCATTGACTCGACACCGGGCGGTCCGCTGGGACAGGCATTGATGATCAACGCTTTACTGCTCGGAATCTTTGCCATTCAGCACAGCGTCATGGCGCGCCAGGGTTTCAAGCGCTGGTGGACGCGCTTCGTACCGCAACCGGTTGAGCGCAGCACCTACGTGTTGTTCTCGAGCCTGGCGTTGATCGTGTTGTTCGTTTACTGGCAGCCGATCGGCGGCGTAATCTGGCACGTGCAGGACCCGGTCGGTCAAGCTTTCCTCTACGGGCTGTGCATCTTCGGCTGGGGACTTGTGTTGGTAGCGACCTTCCTGATCAACCACTTTGACCTCTTCGGCCTGCGTCAGGTGTGGCTCTACCTGCGCGGGAAACAGGATTACGTGCCTGCGTTTGTCACTCCAGGACTGTATCGGTTTGTGCGTCATCCGATCTATGTCGGTTTTATTTTCGCCATCTGGGCCACGCCGACCATGACTGCGGCACATCTGTTCTTTGCGCTGCTCACGACGGCGTACATCCTGATCGGTATTCGCCTCGAGGAACGCGATCTTGTGGCATTTTACGGCGCGCGCTACAGCCAGTATCAAAAGCAGGTGCCGATGCTGGTACCACGTCTCGGAGCTCGTCCGACCGGGGCCGACGCATAGGCGGCTTTGATTAATCGGGTGGTAAGGCAAGTGCTGCGCCACCCTGTTATCAGGAGAAGAAATTGAACACGGTGACATATAACGTTGAAAAACATTTCTGGAAACGTTTGGGAATAGCTGGATTCGTTTTTTTTCTGGTGAAAGGCCTGGTCTGGCTGGCCGTGCCGGTCGTGATGTACCTGATAGGATACGCGGGTTAGCCACGCCGTGATGTCGAACTCTACCGATTCACTTACTGGGGAAAAATAATATGTCTACGCGGAGAACGTCAAAGACATGGAACACGCCAAACGGATGGCGCGCGAATTCTTCTGCGCGGGCTCCGGCGGCCCGGAACCTTACACCGGCAAGGACATGCTCGCCGCACATAAAGGCATGAACATCAGTGAGCAAGAATACTTGGCGGTGATGGATGATATTGTTGGCGCCATGAGCAAACATAAACTCGATGAGGGCACGAAGAATGACGTGATCGCCATTCTCTACTCGCTGAAGGGAAATATCATTCGCGTATGACATAGCCTGACCCTGCATTCGGGAGGGGTGCGCCTATAAGTGGCGCGCGCCTCAATTTGAACGTTGGGCGTGGAAGAGCAAAGGGGTCATGTATTATAAAAAGCTATATAGTGGACTCCGCCGCCGACTAGAACCGGCAGCCAGACAAAAGAAACCAGGGAGAATGGTCATGGGCAAACGATTCGACAGTATTCTGGGCACCATCGGCCACACGCCGGTGGTTCGCATCAACAAGTTGGGCCCCCAAGGCGTCAATCTCTACGTCAAGGTGGAGTCCTTCAATCCAATGGGTTCGGTAAAGGACCGGCTGGCCTTGGGGGTGATCGAGGACGCCGAACGCCGAGGTGAGCTCAAGCCTGGACAGACGATCGTCGAAGCCACGAGTGGCAACACCGGCATCGGCCTGGCCATGGTCTGCGCCCAGAAGGGCTTTCCCCTGGTCATCACCATGGCCGAGAACTTCAGCGTGGAGCGGCGCAAGCTGATGCGATTTCTCGGTGCCAAGGTCGTGCTGACGCCGGCCGCCTTGAAGGGCTCGGGGATGGTGGCGAAGGCTGAGGAGTTGGCCAAGGCGCATGGCTGGTGGCAGCCGCGCCAGTTCGAGAACCCGGCCAACGCGGAGATCCACGCCCGAACCACCGCCGTTGAAATTCTCGACGATTTCGCCGATGTGTCGCTCGACTACTGGGTCACCGGTTTCGGCACCGGCGGCACGCTGAACGGCGTATCGCGGGTGCTGAAGGAGAAGAGCCCGCATACGCAGATCATCGTCTGCGAGCCGGACAATGCGGCCATGCTGGCCAGCGGCATCGCGCAGGCCAGGAACGGCGACGGATCCCACCGCACGAGCCATCCCCGGTCCCGGCCGCACTTGATGCAGGGGTGGTCCCCGGATTTCATCCCCCGGCTCGTGGAGCAGGTCACGGCGTCCAGCCGCATTGACGGCTTTGTGCTGATCGACGGCACGGACTCATTGCGTTGCGCCAGGGAACTCGCGCGGCAGGAAGGCATCTTCGTCGGCATCTCGGCGGGCGCCACGTTTTCAGGTGCGTTGCAGGTCGCCAAAGCCGCGCCGCCGGGCACCAATATCCTGTGCATGCTGCCCGATACTGGCGAGCGCTACCTTTCCACACCGCTGTTCGACGACGTCGCTGTCGAGATGACCGAGGAGGAGCTCGAACTATCTAGGTCGACGCCGGGATTCCGATTCGATGTCGCCCCGGAGGCAGCACCGGCGTCAGTGGAAGCGGTGGATGCCCTGGACGAAGCGGCAAGCCGCGAGTTCGATGCCATGTTGCGCGACCCGGACCAGCCTGTCGTCATGTTTGCCAACGAGTGGTGTGAGTTCTGCGATTCGGTCCGAAAGGTGTTCTCGAAGTTCGGTATCGCCTACACCTCGATCGATCTCGATTCATCCGCCTACCGCCAAGGCGAACGCGGCGCCAAGATTTACGAGGTTCTCAAGCGCCGAACCGGATCGGTCACCTTGCCGCAGATTTTCATCGGCGGTGACTTCGAAGGCGGTTGCACCGACGTCTTCAACAGCCTGAAGTCAGGCCAGCTGCACACTCGCCTGGAAAAACACGGTGTCACCGTCGACCCGTCCATCAAGACCGACCCCTATGGACTGCTGCCCAAGTGGTTGCACCCACGTTGAACCGGAGTCAATATTGAAAAGTTTCATCGTGAAATACGCCAAAGCCATAACATCTGCAAAAAATGACCTGTCGCCTAATTACCAATGCGCCTCCAGCCCGGTCTTCCAGTTCGATAGAAGCACACCAATGCGGCAGTTTGCTGATGGTCTGACGGCGCTGCAGTTCAGCCGCTCCCGTCCCGGGATTTTTCAAGGTAGTTGCGCTGATTTTGAATGAATACCTCGAGGAAATAACACACCCGATTCCTGCAAAAAAGAATTCCAGGGGGAATAGGTAGCAAAATATGCTGCAGGAAGTCAGTTTTTCAGTGAATGTTGCTGGAAATCATAATGACACCGCCAGCCTGATTTACCTGATTTTGATTGATTCGCGCAAAAACCCTGCAATTTGATTCAACGGCACCTCACGCGGCTGCTTGTCGCGCCGGCCTTTGTATTCGATCACGCCCTTGGCGAGGCCCTTGTCGCCGAGGACGATGCGGTGCGGGATGCCGATCAAATCCATGTCGGCGAAGATGACACCGGGGCGTTCGTCGCGGTCATCCAGCAGCACCTCGAAGCCGGCATGCACCAGCTCTCCGTAGAGTTTATCTATCGTTTCACGGATCTTCTCCGACTTTCCGTAGCCAATGGGCACCAGGGCGATCTGGAACGGCGCGATAGCGTCGGGCCAGATGATGCCGTTATCGTCATGATTCTGCTCAATCGCGGCGGCGACCACGCGCGAAACACCGATCCCGTAGCAGCCCATGGGCATGGCCACCGACTGGCCGGCCTCATTCAACACGGTTGCCTGCAGGGCCTCGCTGTACTTGGTGCCAAGCTGAAAAATGTGACCAACCTCAATCCCGCGGCGAATCGAAAGCTGGCCCTCGCATTCTCCCTTTCCAGAATCGGGGCAGGGATCACCCTCCACCACCTTGCGCAGATCTGCCACCTCCGGTTCGATCGCGTCACGCCCCCAGTTCACATTTATAAAATGTTTTCCATTGGTATTCGCGCCACAGACGAAATCCGAAAGCCGCGCAGCAGATTCGTCGGCGATGATGGTTATTTTCAGACCTGCCGGCCCAATTGAGCCGGGTTCGCAACCGGCGGCCAGCTCCACCTCGCCCGGCGTGACGAACAACAAGGGTTTCGCCACTTGCGGGAGTTTCGCGGCCTTGACCTCGTTCAGCTCGTGATCGCCGCGCAACACCAACGCGATGACACCGCCCGTGCCTTTGACGAGCAAAGTTTTTACGGTCTGCTTCGGGTCTATCTTCAGGAATCGGCTGACTTCTTCGATTGTATGTTTCCCCGGTGTGTCCACGGTCTGCATGGATTTTCCCGGTGCCGGGCGCTTGCCGATCGGCGGCAGCGCTGCCGCCATTTCCACGTTGGCGGCGTAGCCGCACTTCGAGCAGATGGCAATGGCGTCCTCGCCGGAATCGGCCAGTACATGGAATTCGTGCGACTGGCTGCCGCCAATGGCGCCGGTGTCCGCGGCGACCGAGCGGAATTCGAGACCCACGCGTTCAAAAATGCGTGAATAGGTCGCATGTATGACTTTATAGGTCTCGCTGAGCGAGGCCTCATTGATATGGAATGAATAGGCATCTTTCATGAGGAACTCTCGCGCGCGCATCACACCAAAGCGCGGGCGGATTTCATCGCGGAACTTCATTTGGATCTGGTAGAAATTCGCCGGCAGCTGGCGGTAACTCTTGATCTCGCGCCGTATCAGGTCGGTGATAACCTCTTCGTGCGTCGGTCCGAAACAGAAATCGCGGTGGTGCCGGTCAGTCAGGCGCAATAGCTCCGGGCCGTACTGGTCCCAGCGCCCCGATTCCTGCCACAGTTCCGCCGGTTGTACCGCCGGCATCAGGACTTCCAAAGCGCCGGCGCGATTCATTTCCTCGCGCACGATGTGCTCCACTTTTCGCAGCACCCGCAGACCGAGCGGCAACCAGGTGTAGATGCCGGCGGCGAGTTTGCGGATCATGCCCGCGCGCAGCATCAGCTGGTGGCTGAGGGTCTCGGCCTCGGCCGGGGTTTCGCGAACGGTGGAAAGCAGGAATCGGGAAACGCGCATGAATGAGGTTATTCTCGTTGATCGAAACGGGAGTGGAGTATAAGTCAGGAGCGCGGCGCGCCAAAGCGCCGCACGTCCTACGGCAAATCAGACTTATTTGATATTTAGCGCCTCTTTCACTATTCCGTCGAGCAGCTTTTCCACATCCTCGAGCGATTTTTTGGAAGCCGCCGAACCTGCCGAGATCGGCCGGCGGTAGCCGACATACACTGTCTTTGGGTCGTTATGCAGGGTGTAGTAAACAATGATATAGGGACAGAAGACGATGTTGGTGGGATCGGCCTCCATGGTATGTCGCGAGACCACCGCCGAGCAAAATTGCATTGAGCCGGCATTGCCGTAGATCGGTTTGGTGGTGCCGAGGTCCTTGCCGGTACGGTCGAGCATAGCGCCGATATGCGCGGTGTGGTCAATCACCAGCCCGCGGTTGGTGATGGCAATCTCTATGTCTGTCTTGACGTCTTCGTAAGTGCCCGTCTTGCTGTAGAGTTTGAGGTGGTCCGGTCCGGCGGCGAGAGATGGCATGAGCCCGCTGCCTACCAAAGTGAGTGAAAGGATTATAGAAATGGTACGAATCATAAGTCCTCCAGGATGGGTAGTATCCGGCTGCCCCAGTATATCGCAGACAAACCACACTTCCCTCGCGCAACAGAGCGGAGGGAATGTGGAATGAGACGGTGACGCTACAGAATTTGTTCCACCTCAGTAACGGCGCCCATTGCCCATTCCCGGCCCCATGCCACCACCACCGGGTCCCATGCCCCGGCCTGGACCCATTCCACGTCCACGCATTGGAGGTTCATCCGGGAGGGTCACTCCTTTTTCTTTGGCGCGGACTTTCATTAGCTCGTGATGTTCCTTGCGAATCTGTTCGCGCTCCTGTTCGGTTTTCGCGGCGTGCATCCGATCACGATACTCGTCGCGCTCTTGCTGGGTCATGAGCTGAGAGCCGTATATCGGGACCTGATCCGCAGCGTACGACAAGGTTCCCCATGCCGTTAGCATGGCCACCAAGACAGCTCCATAAAGCAATGAACGTTTCATGACACTTCTCCTTTCGATGAAAGGTATCCCTGATACTTATCTAATGATGACACCCGCGATAGACATATCGCCTTGACGGGTATCAAATAACGCGCAAGTTTAAAGATACAGAAAGATCTAAAGTGCGAATTCGAGTCGGGGGGCACGAGCGATGCACGAGATGGGTTCTGCCCCTCGGCGGGATCGTCAGGTTGGATTTACCGCGCAGTCGAGGTTTTTTCTGCCGGCCAGAGTTGAGCCGCCCCGCGTACACCGGAACTGTCGCCATGGGCATTGGGGAGGATCCGCGTGCGCAATTCGTCGTTGAAGACATGGCGCCTGACAAAATCTGGACCCTCACTGTACAGGCGCCGGATATTCGACATCCCCCCGCCGAGCACGACGACGTCCGGATCGAGAATGTTAATGACGACCGACAAGGCCTTACCGAAACGATAAAGATAACGCCGCAAAGCAGCTTCCGCCTGGGTATCGCCCTGTTCGGCCAGCGCCACAATGTTTTTCGCCGCGAGCGTGGCATCACCGCCGTGGCGCGTCCAGTCTTGAACCAGCCCCGGGCCTGACAAAAAAGTCTCCACGCAACCACGTTTTCCGCAGTAACACGGCGGGCCGTCGGCTTCGAGGATATTGTGCCCCCATTCCCCTGCAATATGCTGCGGGCCTTCGTGCAGCTTGCCGTTAATGACGATCCCGCCGCCCACGCCGGTTCCCAGGATGACACCAAACACGATACCCGCGCCCTGGCCGGCGCCGTCAATGGCTTCGGACAGGGCGAAGCAATTGGCGTCGTTGGCGATGCGAATCGAGCGACCCAGAATTTTTTCAAGGTCCTGCTGGATTGGTTTGCCATTGAGGCAAATTGTATTGGAATTCTTGAGAGTATCGGTGCGTGTGGAGATGGACCCTGGGGTACCGACGCCCACGCGGCAAGCCTGACCGGTTTTCTTCTCCAGATCACGCACCAACGTATAGATACTTTGCAGGATCGCATCGTATCCGTCAGTCTGCGGTGTCGTCAGGCGCTTGCGCAGAATGATCTTTTCGGCTTCGTCCATGACGATGCCTTCTGTTTTGGTGCCTCCCAGGTCGATGCCGATCCGAAGCATGATAATTATTCCAGTGCGTGTCGCGGCGCGGGATGTTCGGTGAAAGAAACTGAAAGATACGCCAGTATGGCCATGCCAAGCGATAGGAGATAGGCAATCGGCAGATCGAGCACGTAATGACATATCGTCCACGTTACCACGCCAGTCGCTAACGCCGTATACGCCGCGCGCACATGTCCACGGCGCGTGAACAACCCAAACGCCACCACGGTGAAAACGCCACTGCTGCCAAAGGCCGAGGCCTGCTCCACCAATTCGTAAACGCCGCCCGCGTGGCGCGCCAGCAAATAAGCGAGCAAGCCGCCGGCGACGACGCTCGCCCGCGCAATGCGCACTTTCGCCCTGTTATCCATGGCAGGCCGTAACGGCACGATGAGGTTGTGCGAGAGCAACGCGGCGGCCGCGAGCAGGGCTCCAGCCACGGTGGAAAGGATCGCCGAGGTCATTGCGCCGACGAACAGGATATAGGGAAGCGTCGCCAGATATTTCTGCGCGATCAGTGGCAGCAACTGCTCCGGCTCTTCCAAGCCGGGCAAAAGGCTCACGCCCACCAGACCGATAAACACTGGGATGAGACCGAACAGCAGATAGAGGCTTCCGCCCAGCAAAGCACCGCGGCGCGCTACCTGCGGCGTGTGTGAGGCAAGAATGACGGAAATCAATTCCTGCGCAATCACTGAGCCGAAAATGGGTATCGCCCAGCGTTCGGCCACCTCCCACCAGGGCGTTTCGGGCCCGCCGAATAATCTCAGACGTTCCGGGTCGATTGCCGCCACAGACGACTCGATTCCGCCCGCGGCGGTGACCACGGCACACAGCAGAACCACGAGGCCGATCATCACCGTGATCCCCTGCACCAGATCCGTGATGGCGTTAGCCATCAATCCACCGTAGACGGTGTAGACAATGACGAAGCCGGCAGCGATCCCGATAGCAAGCTCCACATCGAAGGTCGAGGACGCCGAGATAACCTGCCCCAGCGCGCGGATTTGCGCCGCGGCCCACATGAGGGAGGTCGGTACCAGCAACAGCACGGCGAATTTTTCCACGCCGCGCGAGTAGCGGTTCCGGAACAGGTCGGCCAGTGTGGTGAGCTTGCGCCGCCACAACGGCGCCGCGAAAACAAATCCCAACAGGAGCAGGCACGCGGCGTAACCGAAGGGATCGGCGGTGCTATCCGAAAGCCCGCCGCCGTATACCTGGCCGGCGGCGCCGATGCAGGTTTCGGCGCCGAACCACGTGGCAAAAATGGTGAAGGTGGCGAGCCCCGTGCCGAAGCGGCGTCCCGCCAGAAGATAATCACTTTCGCTGCGAACGCGCCGGGCGACGAAGAAGACGATCGCCAGCTGGAACAGCACATAACCGGAAATGCCGATCAGCAGCGGAGACATAAAGGCTTACACCAATTCCTGGTGGATCCAGCGGTCATAAATTGCGCCGGCCTGTACTGTCGACAGGCGCACGCGCAATATTATCCTTCCGGCATGGCCCATGACGATTCCTTCGGTTTTAATTCCGCCCAGGTCAATCCTATCCTTATCATTTAGTAAGCCTTAAGTGGCATGCTGGCGACTGCCTTATTTAAATAGATTCAATGGAATCACCTGCAGGCCGAGACCATGACTGGAAACGAAGAACTCTAATCAATAAAGGAGGAGGAGCCAATAACAGCAATTCACGCCCTCCTAATCCTCGGTTTCTTGATGTCCTGCGTATCCGATGTCTCCAGGATTTTTTATTGGGGTCCTAGATAACATGTTGAGAATCCACAGATTCACTGAGAGCTATACATGCTCTGTGCATCATCAAAGAACAGCTGACTCATCTTTATGTCGCTTTAGATAGCAACAGTTGGATGGTTTTCCTCTTGTTTTGCTAAACTAAAAAACAATTATCGAGGAGGGAGAAACCCCTTGAAAATCAGAACCAGTGTCATGTTGGTATATTCCGTTGCGCTAGTGACCTTGCTTGGATTGGCCGCTTGCGGTGGCGGCGGAGGTGGCGGCGGAAGTGGAACGACCTCGAGCGTACAGGTTTCGTGGACGGCCAATCGCGAGACCGCGGTGAACAGCCCGGGAGGGGGCTACAAGGTTTACTATAGCTCCACGGCCGGATTCAATATTGCCAGCGCGAATGTGATAGATGTGCCATACGCTGCTGGCGCCACGCCAACTTCTACCACGCTATCGCTATTAACCGGGACGCATTACATAAAAGTCATCGCGTACTCCACCTTAAATCCAGGGGGAAGCACGCCGTCCGCGGAAATTGCCATCACTGCACCGTGAGGAAGAAAAACCATGCGTAATATCCATGTTATGAGAAAACTCGTTCTCATAAGCGCCATTGTTGGCTTGTTCTTCGGCGCCGTGGCGACGGCGGTCAGTGTTCAATTTCCGGTGCGGCAAGTTAAAAGCCTGCCGGCACCGTCCTATGTGGTGGACGAACTTCTTGTGAAATTCAAGCCCCATGTCGCGGGCCGGTTCAAGGCACAAGCCATCGAGACACATGGCGATCGGCACATTCGTGAGTTAACGCCAAACGGTTATGTTCACGTCAAGCTAAAGCCCGGCACGGGCGTTACCCGCGGCATGACGCTCTATAAAGCCGATTCAAATATTGAATCGGTCCAACCGAATTATATTTACCATGCAACGGCGGTGCCGAACGACATCGATTACGGCCAGATGTGGGGCTTGAAGAACACCGGACAAATGATCAGCGCCGCTTCCTATCCGACCAATAATCCTGGAGTGGCGGGACAAGACATGGATATGGAAGCGGCATGGGACCACGTCAAGGATTGCAACAGTAGAGTCGTCGCCGTGCTTGATTCTGGCGTGAATTACACGCACCAGGATCTGGCCGCCAACATGTGGGACGGGACGGCTGCGGGTTTTCCCAACCATGGGTTCGATTTTCTAGACAACGATAACGATCCCATGCCGCAAGACGCGTACGGTCACGGGACCCACGTGGCGGGTACGATTGGCGCGGTGGGTAACAACAACCTTGGCACGACCGGCGTGTGCTGGCAGGCCAAGATCATGGCGCTTCGCGTTCTTTCCGCCAGTGGTGGAACAACCGCAGCCATCACCCAAGGTGTTAATTTTGCCGTGGCCCATGGCGCGAAAGTCATCAACATGAGTCTCAGCGGTTCAACATTCGATCCCGCATTTAACACCGAAATCACGAACGCGAGAAACAATGGGGTCATTGTCATTGTGGCGGCGGGGAATGAGGCTAACAATAATGACGTCGCATCGACGGTTTACCCCTGCAATTTTTCGCAGGATAATCTGATTTGCGTGGCGGCACTGGATCAGGCCTATGCGCTCGCAACGTTTAGTAATTTCGGGGCCACGAGCGTGGATGTCGGTGCCCCGGGTGTGAATGCAAAGAGCGCATGGCCCGGCCCGACCATCTCGGATGACTTTACCAGCGGCTGGACGCTAACAGGTGCTTTTACAGCGGTGTCGTGTGATCTCGACGGGCCCGGACCCGTGGCGCCATTTCGGATGCTGGTAAACCCTGCCAATTGGTGCGCCTTCGGTTCCTATGCTAACAATGCTAACGATGTGGCTTACAAGACGTTCGACCTCAGCAGTTTTCTTCACGCGAGACTCGGTTTTCTCTTTTTCCTTGACACACAGTTGAACACCGATTTTGCCGGGACGGCATACAAAAGCTCCGGCGGAGACCCCTTCAGCGGCATGAATATTACTGAGGTATCCGGTACCACCAATAATTTTGCGGTTGAGGGATCGGCCGACCTGAATAATTGCCGCACTGCAACCTGTTCGGTGGGGTTTCGCCTGCGATCCGATGCCGCGATTATAGACTTTGGCTTGGGCATACTTGATTTCCAAATTGATACCGTAGAGATGAACAGCAATGTGTACCAAGTTCTTAACGGTACCTCCATGGCGAGTCCCCATGTCGCCGGACTCGCCGCGTTGATCTGGTCGTACAATCCCAGTTACACCTATCCCGATGTGGTAAATTCCGTAAAAAATGGCGGTGAGCCCATTGCTGCACTTTCAGGCATCACGACTACGGGACGCGCCGTGAACGCAATGGGCTCGTTACGGTATATCAACCCCCCGAGTGGTGTCGCGGTGGTGATCCAATAGGAGGTCTCTATTATGGGCCAGCAAGGACGGGGACGTGCGATAGCCGTGCTGGCACTGGCCGCGGGGGCGATCAGCGCCTGTACGATAAATTCACCTCCCGAGACTGCGCCAAGGCTGCGCTCCATGCCGCGAGCGGAGCAGGCGGACCGTGTCCCGGGAGAATACATCGTTACACTCAAGGCAGCTGTTAACGATTACCACCAAGAAGTTCGCAGTGCGTATGCGGGATTCGGCATCATTCACATGAAACCGATCGAAAATAACCGGTATCTTCTGAAGCTGGAGCGGGACC
This sequence comes from Gammaproteobacteria bacterium, assembly GCA_029863005.1. Lineage (GTDB taxonomy): Bacteria > Pseudomonadota > Gammaproteobacteria > Acidiferrobacterales > Sulfurifustaceae > Sulfuricaulis. Next base: position 19,806 of record JAOTWF010000040.1, read on the forward strand.
CGGGGCTTTCCGTGATAAAACAAAAAGCAGAGCAAACACCGGCGATTGAGTCGGTGCAACCCAACTTCATTTACCGGGCGCAATAAGCGCGTCTCACCGGTGCGCATCAGGCTCATTCAAGTAAAAGTCTAAAAGGTAATCGCTTCCAGAATCTGATACAGCCTTGAGCTTGGGGGAGGCGATTATCTCATGCCCCGGATCCAACGGTCGTAAAACACATCGGCTAGCCCCTGCATCCGCGCGATGCGTGCCTCGAGATTCGTCGTCATCGTCTGTGGGTCCTGAACGGTGGCGCACACCGGCGCGAGGTCGTTAGCACCCGCGCGTGCCCACTCGCGCACCATCTCGCAGGTCATCTCGATGTGACACTGCATCGCTAGCGTCTTGCCGATC
>JAOTWF010000102.1 GCA_029863005.1 Gammaproteobacteria bacterium
CACGAAACTCGACCAGATGCAGAAAAATGTCGGTTATCCCTGATTCTCGAAACGAAAATCCACCTTCTGCATATCCTGCTTGTTATTGAACCGTTTCCAGATTTCGGAACAGGTCAATCCCGCTTCCGGATGCATAAGCTTTGGCGCGATATCCGCTAACGGGCGTAGGACGAAAGCGTATCGAAGAATATCGGGGTGCGGCAGATCCACCTTGTCGTCATGCTGTACCGTATCACCGTATAGCAGCAGGTCGAGATCGAGGGTACGCGAGCAGAAAGGATTACCTTGGCGTCGACGCCCGAAACGCGATTCGGTCTGTAACAGCCATTCCTTGATTTGTTCGATGGTTTCCACAGAATTGAAACCGGCCACGAGATTGTAGAAATCCCCGCCTTCGAATCCCAGGGCACGGCTTTCATACACGGGCGAGAGTGTCAGCGGCCCGTAGCGCCCGGTGAGCTCGCGCACGGCGCCACGGATATTGGTTTCCCGGTCGATGTTGCTGCCGATGCCGACATACACCCGCGGCACGGCGCTCAGGCCTTCTCGCGCTCGATGATGATGCCTACGTCGCCGGCCCCGCGGACGGCGCCTTTTTTGTTGATGCGCACGCGCACCCATTGAATCTTGAATTCGGCGAGCAGGAGTTCCGCGACCTTTTCCGCGAGGGTTTCCACGAGCTGGAATTGCGAGGTTCCGACGAAATCGATGAGACGCTTGGAAACGGCCTTGTAATTGAGGGTATCCTCAATCTTGTCGCTGGCGGCGGCGTGTCGAATATCCGCGGCCATGTCGAGGTCGATGATGATGGTCTGCTTAATGCGACGCTCCCACTCCCAAATGCCAATGATGCACTCGATCTTGAGGTCGTGGAGGTAGATAATATCCATGGGTCGCCACTATAACGAAAAACTTCACTCACTTTAAATGATGTGGCTCTATCTTCTGCCGCTGTTCGCTTATCTGCTCGGCTCGGTGTCGAGTGCGGTGGTCATTGCCCGGATCTTGGGGTTGCCGGACCCGCGCGAGGTTGGATCCCGGAACCCGGGGGCCACCAACATTCTGCGTTATGGCGGCAAGACGGCAGCCATCCTGACGTTGGCGGGAGACATCCTGAAAGGCGTAGTCGCGGTGCTGATAGCGCGCGCGCTGACCGCAGACTCCGTGATCGTGATGCTCACTGGATTTGCCGTGTTTCTCGGCCACCTGTTCCCGGTGTACTTCGGATTCCGCGGCGGCAAGGGCGTGGCCACGGCACTGGGTGTCTGGCTCGCGATCAATCCGTGGATCGGTTTGGCCTTGATCGCCACCTGGGTGCTGGTGGCGCTGTTGTTCCGTTATTCCTCGCTGTCAGCCCTCATGGCATCGCTGGCCGCGCCACTCTACGTGGCTTGGTTGTCCCCCGGCATGCCATATCTTGTCACCATGATCGTCATGAGCGTGATCTTGATAATCCGGCACCATGACAACATCCGCAATCTGATCGCCGGCACGGAAGGCAGGATCAGTCTTTAAGTTTTCAATACGCCGATCTCCTCAATACTCCAACGGGCCCGCGCGCCAATAGACAGCGGTTCACTTTGATCCGCGGCCAGTCGCAAATAACCGACATAGGCAATCATGGCGCCGTTGTCGGTGGAAAATTCCGGGCGCGGAAAGTAAACCCGTACGCCGAGTTTCTCCGAAAGCTGTTTCAGACGTTCACGCAATTTCAGGTTAGCGCTGACACCGCCCGCAACCACCAGCTGTTTCGCGCCGGTCTGCTCGAGCGCCCACTCGCATTTGATCGCCAGCACATCCACGGCGGCCGCTTCGAATGAAGCCGCTATATCGGCGATGAGTGGCGGCATGAGCGTCTGGTTCTGTACGGCGGTAACGACGGCCGTCTTCAGGCCGCTGAAGCTGAAATCGAGTCCCGGGTGCGCGCCGTGGGTTTTGCGCCGTTCCGTCATGGGGCGCGGAAATGAAAAGCGTTGGGGATTGCCTCCGAGCGCCGCCCGGGCGATGGCCGGGCCGCCCGGGTAACCGAGACCGAGCAGCTTAGCCGTCTTGTCGAAGGCCTCGCCCACGGCATCATCCACGGATTCGCCCAGAATGGAGTACCGCCCCAGCGCTTGCACGTCGGCGAGCAGTGTATGTCCGCCGGAGACCAGCAGGGCGATGAACGGGAATGCCGGCGGATCCGGCGAAAGCCAGGGCGAGAGCAGGTGCCCCTCCATGTGATGCACGCCCACGGCCGGCACATGCCAGGCATAGGAAAGCGAGCGGCCAAGCGCCGCCCCCACGAGCAGCGCCCCGGCCAGTCCCGGGCCGATGGTATAGGCGATACCATGGATCTGCTCGGGAGTCGTATTGGCCTCCTGCATGACCCTCCGGATCAGGGGTAGGGCTTTCCGAATGTGATCGCGCGAGGCCAGTTCCGGCACTACCCCTCCGTAATCAAGGTGCAGCTCAATCTGGGAAAACAGACGATGCGCCAGCAGGCCGTCCTCGGAATCATAGAGGGCGATTCCGGTGTCATCGCAGGAGGTTTCGATGCCCAGTACACGCATAGGGCGATTTTACACAGGCGAGGCGCTATTTAGCGTCTAAGATGTACAAAGCCGGCTGGAATCTATAGAATCGCCGCCTTTCCGTATCCGACCGGCCAGCCGCGGCAGGCCATTTTGCGAGGAAATAGATGCCTTCAGTCCGGGTTAAAGACAACGAACCATTCGAAATGGCTCTGCGCCGTTTTCGCCGCTCTTGCGAAAAAGCGGGCGTGTTCACCGAGATGCGCAAGCGCGAACACTACGAGAAGCCAACTGAAATCCGCAAGCGCAAGGCCGCCGCCGCGCGTAAACGCGAGTTGAAGAAGCTCCTGCGCCGCAGCAATCCGCGTCCTCCCGCGCCCGCTGCCCCCACCCGCCCCTGATTTTCTTTCCTCCCTTGGGCGATGAGCCTTAAGGAAAAAATCAAAGACGACATCAAGCAGGCCATGCGCGACAAGAACGAGTCGCGCGTCGGCACGCTGCGCCTGTTGAGCGCCGCGATTCAGCGCCGCGAGGTGGACGAGCGCATCCAGCTCGATGATACGCAGGTCATGGCCGTGATTGAAAAACTTGTAAAGCAGGGACGCGAGTCGATTGAGCTTTACGTGAAAGGGGGTCGCCAGGAACTGGCCGACAAGGAATCCGCCGAGATTGCTGTGTTTCAGGCCTACTTGCCACAGCCACTTTCAGAAGGCGAGATCGACAAGCTCATTACCGAAGCCATCGCCTCCACCGGCGCAGTATCGGTGAAGGACATGGGCAAGGTCATGGGCGTGCTTAAGCCCAAACTCCAGGGCCGGGCCGACATGGGACTGGTCGGCGGCAAAGTTAAAGCCAAGCTCGGTACTGCCTGAGCCACATCACGTTTCTCCCGGTAAAACCGCTAAATAATTAATTACGTTTCCGCGTCTTGGTGGCCTGTTTAGAATACCCGCATGGCCGGCCGCATTCCCAAGCAGTTCATCGACGAGTTGTTGACACGCTCTGACATCGTGGATGTCATCGACGCGCGCGTACCGCTGCGCAAAGCCGGCAAGGACTACAAGGCCTGCTGCCCGTTTCATGAGGAAAAGACCCCCTCTTTCACGGTGAGCGCGGACAAGCAGTTTTATCATTGCTTCGGTTGCGGCGCGCACGGCTCAGCCATAGGCTTTCTCATGGATTACGACCACATGAGCTTCGTCGAGGCTGTCGAGGAGTTGGCCGCGCGCGCCGGCCTGACGGTTCCCAAGGAGGCGGGAGCTGCCTTTGAGAAAGAAAAAGACACCGGCGCAGATTTGATCGAGTTGATGCGTGAGGCGGTGCGCTTTTACCGTCAGCAGTTGCGCGAACATCCGCAAGCTCCACGTGTGGTCAATTACCTGAAGGGGCGCGGCATCACCGGGGAGATCGCCAACGAATTTAATCTTGGGTTCGCCCCGGAAGGATGGGACAACCTCCTGCGGGCGCTCGGCAAGGACGACAACAGCCGCGAGGCCCTGGCGCGCGCCGGCCTCGCGGTGAAAAAGGACAGTGGCGGCTACTACGACCGCTTCCGTGACCGCGTCATGTTCCCGATCGAAGACCACCGCGGACGCATCGTCGCATTCGGCGGGCGCATCATCGACAAGGGCGAGCCCAAGTATCTGAACTCCCCGGAAACGCCGCTGTTCCACAAGGGGCGCGAGCTCTACGGGCTGTTTCACGCGCGCGAGGCCATCAAGCGTGAAAACCGCGTTATGGTGGTCGAGGGCTACATGGATGTCGTGGCGTTGGCCCAGTTTGGTATTGATTTTGCCGTGGCCACACTCGGGACTGCCACCACGCGCGACCATCTTGAGCGCCTGTTCCGGCATGCCCCGGACGTCATCTTCTGTTTTGATGGCGACCGCGCCGGCCGCGAGGCGGCGTGGCGCGCGCTGGAGAATGTCCTGCCTGTGCTGCGCGAAGGCCGCCAGATCAGTTACTTGTTTCTCCCCGAAAATGATGACCCGGACACGCTCGTACGCAAGGAAGGCCGGGAGGCGTTTCTCGCGCGCCTGCGCAAGGCCATTCCCTTGCCGGATTATCTTTTCGATTCCCTGTCACGTCAGGTGGACCTGGGGCGCCTGGACGGGCGTGCGCGCCTGGTGGAACTTGCCCGTCCGTTATTGTCCAATATGCCGGCCGGAATCTTGCGCGAGATGATGCTGGGACGGTTGGCCGAGTTAAGCCGCCTGGAAACTGTTACCTTGCCTCTGAACGCCGGGAGTCCTGA
>JAOTWF010000041.1 GCA_029863005.1 Gammaproteobacteria bacterium
GATCACGCGGCCGGGATCGTTTTTCATTTTCTTGGATTGATCGCCCTCCTCTGACTCCGACGGGGGATTGTCTCCACCTTCCTTCATCGACTGTTTGAAGCTCTTGATGGCGCCGCCGAGGTCGCCACCGAGATTGCGCAGCTTCTTGGTGCCGAAAATCAGCAACACGATGACCAGTACGACTATCCAGTGCCAAATGCTGAAAGTACCCATGCTGTTTCTCCAAAAAATTCTGTTCGTGCCTAATACTTGCTCTCGCGTGGTGTCATCACCCACGAAGTTACTGACGTGGGCGCGAGGCCTTCTCCTCCAGGCCAGACACGCCAAAGCGGCGATCCAGCTCAGAGAGGATATCATCCGGCTTCAGTCCCGTCTGCGCAAGCATAATCAACGTGTGGAACCACAGATCGGCGGTCTCGTGAATGATTTTGACACGCTCGCCGGTCTTGGCCGCGAGCACCGTTTCGGTTGCTTCCTCGCCGACCTTCTTAAGAATGGCGTCCAGACCCTTGGCGTACAGACCCGCGACATAGGAGCTTTGTGGATCGGCGCCTTTGCGTGATTCGAGCACATCCCCCAGTTTTTTCAATACGTCGGACATATTATTTCCTGCCATAGATTTCCTGCTCGCTCTTGATGACTGGTTCCACTGTCGCCCAGCGGTCGTCCTGCAATTGCTGGTAGAAACAGCGCTCACGGCCGGTGTGGCAAGCGATTCCGCCATGCTGCTCTACGATCAGCAGCACCGCATCGCCATCGCAGTCGAGGCGAATGTCGCGCACCGCCTGTACGTGACCGGATTCCTCGCCCTTGCGCCAGAGCTTGCTACGTGAGCGCGACCAGTACACCGCTCGCTTCTCTTTCGCCGTGGCGCGGAGCGCCTCGCGATTCATCCAGGCGAGCGTGAGCACCTTGCCAGTATTGGCCTCCTGCGCGATGGCGGGGACCAAACCCTCGGCATTCCATTTGACCGCATTGAGCCAGGCGTCACTCATGGCAGAATGATATCAGGAATGGGCGCGCGCGGGCGCGAGAGACAGGTTATTGCCTAACTTCGATGCCGGACGCGGCCATGCGCTGCTTGGCCTGCGCCACGGTATATTCCCCGAAATGAAAGATGCTGGCGGCCAGGACCGCATCGGCATGACCTTGAAGGATACCCTCGACAAGGTGATCAAGATTTCCAACACCGCCGGAGGCAATCACGGGAATACTGACGGCATCGCACACGGCGCGCGTGAGCTTGAGATCGAAGCCGTCCTTGGTGCCGTCGCGGTCCATGCTGGTCAGCAGGATTTCGCCGGCGCCGTATTCCGTCATCTTCCGCGCCCACGCCAGCGCATCGAGACCGGTCGCCTGGCGCCCGCCGTGGGTGTACACCTCCCAGCGGTCCGGCGCGGTCTGCTTGGCGTCGATGGCCACGACGATACATTGTGAACCGAAATGATCCGTTGTCTCCCGGACGAATTCAGGACGCGCCACCGCCGCGGTGTTGATCGCGACTTTGTCAGCACCGGCATTGAGCATACGGCGCACGTCCTCAAGCTTACGGATGCCTCCACCTACGGTGAGCGGGATGAACACTTCGCTTGCCATGGCCTCGACCACGTGCACCATGGTCTCGCGGTTGTCAGAGCTGGCTGTGATATCGAGGAAGGTGACCTCGTCAGCACCCTGCTCGTCATACCGGCGCGCGACCTCTACCGGGTCGCCGGCATCGCGAATGTCCACGAAGCGCACACCCTTAACAACGCGGCCATTATCCACGTCGAGACAGGGAATGATGCGTTTGGCCAGGCCCATGGGTTGATGATTCGCCGGAGTGAGAACGAAGGATAATAAATTATATTCGCTGTGTACTCAGCAGTCAGCCGGTCTTGGTTATTTTATCCGCGAGCTTCTGGGCCTCGGCAAAGTCAAGCGTGCCTTCGTAAATGGCGCGCCCGGTGATGGCGCCGACAATGCCGGCCTCTCCGGCCTCGCACACCTTGCGGATATCATCAATATTGGTGATGCCACCGGAGGCGATGACCGGTATGGAAATGGCCTCGGCCAGTTTAATTGTTGCCTCGATATTCACGCCGGTCATCATACCGTCGCGGCCGATATCGGTATAGACAATCGCCTCGACACCGTCATCCTGGTATTTCTTCGCCAGATCGACCACATCGTGTCCCGATAGCTTGGACCAACCGTCGATGGCCACCTTGCCATCCCGGGCGTCGAGCCCGACGATGATGTGACCGGGAAATTCCGTGCACACGTCGCTGACGAAGTGCGGCGCGTTGACCGCCTTGGTGCCGAGGATCACGTAGCGCACGCCCATGTCGAGATAGGCCTGGATCGTTTCTTCGTCGCGGATTCCGCCTCCCAACTGCACCGGCACTTCCGGAAAGGCGGACAGGATGGCCTGAATGGCCGCGGCGTTCACCGGCTTGCCGGACGAAGCGCCGTTAAGATCGACGATGTGCAGCCGGCGTGCGCCGGCCTCGACCCAACGTTTGGCCATGGCCACCGGGTCATCGGAGAAAATTGTTTCGTCGTTCATGCGCCCCTGGCGCAGGCGCACGCACTTGCCGTCTTTGATATCAATCGCGGGAATGATCAGCACAAACTGGCTCCGGATATATTCTGATATGGGTATGAATAGGGGTTGAACCTGATTTGATCTGCAGGGTTAGTGGCTTCCGTCCCAGGACATGAAATTTTCCAATAAACGCAGGCCGCCGCGCTGGGATTTTTCAGGGTGGAATTGGACTGCGAAAATATTGGCACGGGCGGCGGCCGAGGTAAACCGCAGCGCATACGATGTTTCGCCGGCGACATCGCTAGGGTCGGCCGAATCGACGAAGTAACTGTGGACGAAATAAAAACGCGTATTCTGGGGGATGCCATGCCACATCGGGTGCGCCGTGGTCTGGTGCACTTCATTCCAGCCCATGTGCGGTACCTTGAGCCTCAGGCCGGTGTCCTTATCGGTCATTTTTTCCACCGGAAAGCGCTTCACGGCGCCCGCCAGCAGGCTTAAGCCTGGCGTGCCGCCCCCCTCCTCGCTGAAATCGTACAAAGCCTGGAGACCGAGGCAAATACCGAGAAAGGGCTTGGTTTTCATGGCTTCGAGGAGAGAGTCGCGCAAACCATTGCCTTCGAGTGCCGTCATGCAGGCGCCGATGGCGCCCTGCCCCGGAAACACCACGCGCGCGGCGGCGCGGATGTCTGCGGTCGCGGTAGTGAGCTGGACACGCGCGCGGGGCGCGACGTGTTCGATCGCCTTGCACACCGACCGCAGATTCCCCATGCCGTAATCGATCACCGCCACCGTAGTCATAAGTATAGCTACCGGACGGTAACGGATTGAAATGTCAGGGGCATGACTGACGCTGTCCCATGAAAAGATCAGTTCCTTGGCTACAGGCTTCCCTTGGTGGATGGTACGGAATCGGATGCGCGCGAGTCCACTTCGACCGCCATGCGCAGCGCCCGTCCGAAGGCCTTGAAGATCGTCTCGGCATTGTGATGCGCGTTCTTGCCGCGCAGACAGTCCACGTGCAGGGTGACCAGCGCGTGGTTGCAAAAACCTTGGAAAAATTCGTGCACCAAGTCCACGTCGAATTCGCCCACGCGCGAGCGAGGGAAATCCACGTGATATTCCAACCCGGGACGTCCCGAGAAATCGATGACCACGCGCGACAGCGCTTCATCGAGCGGTACGTAGGCGTGACCGTAACGCCGTATTCCTTTCTTATCGCCCACTGCTTTAGCGATCGCTTTGCCCAGCGTGATGCCGATGTCTTCCACGGTGTGATGTGCGTCGATTTGCAGGTCACCCTTGGCTTCCAGGTTGAGATCAATCAACCCGTGGCGTGCGACCTGCTCCAGCATGTGTTCGAGGAATGGCAAACCGGTATTGAGGCGAGACGCACCCGTTCCGTCCAGGTTTACGGAAAGGCTGATCTGGGTTTCCTTGGTATTGCGCGAAACTTCCGCGCGCCGGCTAGACACGGCTGTTCTCCGAAGCGTTTGTAATTTTTATGGTATCACACCGGTAAACCATAGACGACTTAGCACGACGCCTCAAGCGCCTTGAGAAAGAATGCATTTTCCTCCGGCGTGCCGACGGTCACGCGCAGGCAATTCCGCAGCAACCCGCCGGCGGCATTCATGTTCTTAACTAGAACGCCACGCGAACGTAGGCCCTCGAATGCCTGATCCGCGTCCCCGTTCAGGATTCGAAACAGGATGAAATTGGCTTGGCTCGCCCATACCTGCACGCTTTTTAGGCGACCGAGCGATTTGAGCAGCTTTTCCCGTTCCGCTCTGATTATTCCCGCCTGCTCATCGAGCAACACAAGATGTGCCAGTACAAACTCCGCGCTTGCCTGCGTCAGGGTGCCGATGTTGTACGGCAGCCGCACCTTGTTGAATTCCGCGAGCCAATATCGTGGTCCCGCGAGCACCCCGAGCCGCAGGCCGGCAAGGCCTTGCTTCGAGAACGTGCGCATGATCAGGAGATTGTTATGCTGACCCAGTTGATCCATGAAACTCTCCCCGGCAAAGGCATGGTAGGCCTCATCCACCACCACCAACCCCGGTGCCTGCTCGATCACACGCAAAATATCCTCGCGTGCGAACAGGTTCGCGGTGGGATTGTTAGGGTAGGAAAGGAAAATCACCGCCGGCTTGTGCGTGGCCATGGCCTTGATCAGCAACGGCATGTCGAGGGTAAAATCCTCCGTCAGCGGCACACCGACAAACTTCATGCCGGTGAATGTGGCGATCATCTCGTACATGACGAAAGTCGGTGTGGGGGCGAGCACCACCGCCTCCGGCCTTGAAACGGCTATCAGAATGATCTGGATGAGCTCATCCGAGCCGTTCCCCAACAGCAACTCCATCTCCTCCGGAACACCCAGCGCCGCGCACAGCCGCTCACGCAGGCGACAGGCATCGGGGTCAGGATAGCGGTTAAGCGTCACCTGGCGCAACGCATCGAGCCACGCCAGCCGGATGTTATCCGGCCAGGAATAGGGATTCTCCATGGCATCCAGCTTGATGAGCCCGGCGGCGTTCGTCACATGATAGGCCTTGAGCGCCCGGATTTCCGGGCGGATCAATGCGTCAACCTTCTTTTGAATCATATCGATCATAAGATTCTGAACCGCCAAGGACGCCAAGAGATAGAGATTGAGAAGATTTCAGCCACAGAATTTCGTGTCGATCTCGGCGTCCTTAGCGATTAAATTATTTTTTAATTCGGTATTCCGCCGAGCGCGCGTGCGCCGTCAGCCCCTCGCCACGCGACAGCACGGAAGCGGTGTGGCCGAGACGGGAAGCGCCGTCCGCCGAGCACTGGATGAGGCTCGTGCGTTTCTGGAAATCGTAAACGCCTAGCGGTGAAGAGAAGCGCGCGGTGCCGGAAGTTGGTAACACGTGATTTGGCCCGGCGCAGTAATCGCCGACCGCTTCCGCGGTATAGCGGCCGAGAAATATCGCGCCGGCATGACGCACGCGCCTGGCAGCCGCTTCGGGATTATCCACCGAGAGTTCGAGATGCTCCGGTGCGAGGCGATTAACCAGCGCCAGCGCCTCTTCGAGATTTGCGGCGGTGATCAGCGCACCGCGGGTTTCAAGCGACATGCGAATAATATCGCGCCGCTCCAAGCTGGGCAGTAGGGTTTCGATGGCCGCGCGCACTTTTCCGGTAAAGCCTTCATCGAGACTGATCAATATCGCCTGTGCGTCTTCGTCATGCTCTGCCTGCGAGAACAGGTCCATCGCGATCCACTCGGGATCGGTCCGACCGTCGCACAACACCACGATCTCGGACGGTCCGGCGATCATGTCAATGTCGACCGCACCGAACACGAGACGCTTGGCCGTGGCGACATAGATGTTGCCCGGTCCGACGATCTTGTCCACTTTGGGAATGGATTCAGTACCGTAAGCGAGTGCGGCCACCGCCTGCGCGCCGCCGATGGTGAACACACGATCGACCCCGCCGAGATAAGCCGCGCCGAGCACCAATGGATTGATCTCGCCCTCCGGTGCCGGCACCACCATGATGAGTTCCGGCACGTCGGCGACCTTGGCCGGTATCGCGTTCATCAGCACCGAGGAAGGATAGGCGGCCTTGCCGCCGGGCACGTAAAGGCCGACGCGCTCAAGCGCCGTTACCTGCTGCCCCAGAAGCGTGCCGTCGGGCTCGGTATAGCTCCAGGACTCGGCGCGTTGGCGCTCGTGATAGGCGCGGATACGCTCGGCGGCATTCGCCAGCGCTTCATATTGTTCCTTGGTGAGCGCGCGCGAGGCCTCACGCAGGCGCGGTCGCGCGATTTCAAGTTCCGCCACGGACGCCGTGTCGCGGCGGTCGAACCGGCGGGTGTATTCGAGCAGGGCCTCGTCGCCGCGGGCCCGCACTTCGGCGACGATCTCCTTCACCGTCACTTCTATCTTTGGATCTACCGCTTGCGCACGTTCCAGCAACCGGGCGAATTCGCGGTCAAATCCGGCATCGCCGGTTTTTAGCTGGCGCAGATTAAGAGCGCTCATGGGAGTATCAGGCGACTGCCTTCTCCAGCCGTTTCACGAGATCTTTCAGCGCCTGCTGTTTGATTTTCATGGAGGCGCGGTTGGCCACAAGCCAGGCGCTGATATCGGCGATATGCTCGACCTCGGCCAGCCCATTGGCCTTGAGCGTATTGCCGGTATCAACCAAATCCACTATTCGGTCGGACAGGCCCACCAGGGGGGCCAATTCCATGGAACCGTAAAGCTTGATGATGTCGGTCTGGATGCCCTTGGCGGCGAAGTGGCGCTGCGTGGTTTTGACGTACTTGGTGGCAATGCGCAACCTCGTCCAGCTGCCGGGATCGTCACGCGAGGCCAGGCTCTTGGGTTCGGCGACCATCATACGGCACCGGGCGATTTTCAAATCGAGCAACTCATAAAGACCGTCACCGTCGTACTCCATCAGCACGTCCTTGCCGGCGATGCCGAGATCGGCGGCGCCGAACCGAACATAGGTGGGCACGTCCGCCGCGCGGATGATGGTGAGTTTTACCTCGGGGAGGTTGGTGTCGAGGATGAGCTTGCGGCTTTTGAGCGGATTTTCGGAAGGACGGATACCGGCGCGCTCAAGCAGTGGCAGACCCTCTTCCAGGATCCGCCCCTTGGACAGGGCGATATTGAGCGTCATGGTCATGGTTCACGCCGATTGCTTTCGCGCCGCGCGAGCGGCGAGTTCTCCCGGGACGCGGCGGATGCGCGCGCCTAACTGCGCTAGTTTTTCTTCGATACACTCATAACCACGGTCGATGTGATAAATCCGGTCAACCACGGTCTCGCCCTCCGCCACCAGACCGGCCAGCGCTAGGCTCGCCGAGGCGCGCAGGTCGGTCGCCATGACCGGCGCCCCTTTCAAACTTTTCACGCCGGTCACGATCGCGGTGTTGCCTTCCATTTCGATCTTCGCACCCATGCGCTGCAATTCATAGACGTGCATGAAGCGGTTTTCAAAAATCGTTTCGGTGACGTTGCCACTGCCATCGGCCACTGCGTTCAGCGCGATAAACTGCGCCTGCATGTCCGTCGGAAACGCCGGATAGGGGGCGGTGCGAACCGTAACACCCTTCGGACGCCGGTCCTGCATGTCGAGGCTAATCCAGTTCGGGCCAGTTTCGATCACGGCGCCGGCCTCACGCAGCTTGTCGAGCACTGCCTGCAGCAGATCGGGACGCACATTGCGTAGGCGCACGTTGCCGCATGTCATCGCCCCAGCTACCAGATAGGTTCCGGTTTCGATGCGGTCGGGAATGACGTCATGCATGGCGCCGTGCAATCGCTCGACACCCTCGATCCTGATTTCATCCGTGCCGGCGCCGGTGATCCTTGCGCCCATGGCGTTCAGGCATTTGGCCAGATCCGCGACTTCCGGCTCACGCGCGGCGTTTTCGATGATCGTGGAGCCCTTCGCCAGCGTTGCTGCCATCATGATGTTCTCCGTCCCCGTGACGGAGACGAGGTCCATGAAGATGCGTGCACCCTTCAGGCGTTTCGCCTTGGCGCGGATATAACCGCCATCGAGATTGATCTCCGCCCCCATGGCCTGAAGACCCTTGATGTGCAGATTCACTGGGCGCGACCCGATGGCACAGCCCCCGGGCAAGGACACCTCGGCCTCGCCAAAGCGCGCGAGCAGTGGACCCAGCACCAGAATCGAGGCGCGCATCGTGCGCACCAACTCATACGGTGCGCGCACGGACGTGTTCTGGCTCGAATCGGCTTCGATCACCATCTTGTCGCCAACCACCAGTCGCACACCCATGCGGCCGAGCAGCTCCATGGTCGTGGTGATGTCCTGCAGGTGTGGAACATTGCCAATGCTGACTGTCTCGTTGGTCAACAGCGAGGCCACCAGCACTGGCAGCGCGGCGTTCTTCGCGCCTGAAATTTTTATCTCGCCACGCAGCGGTTTCCCGCCCGTGACTATCAGTTGGTCCATGTGCGCTTCAATCTCGATGTCATAAAAAAACAAAGCCGCCAGAAGGCGGCTTTGTCCGGTCGGTGCGACCGACGCTTAACCCATTGCCTTGGCAATCAGTTTCTGGAGCTCACCATTCTTGAACAGCTCTATCATAATATCACAGCCTCCGACCAGTTCGCCGTTAAGGTACAGCTGCGGGAAGGTCGGCCAATTGGAGTATTCCTTGAGGCCTTGGCGGATTTCAGGGTCCGACAGGATGTCGTAGCTCGTGTATTTGGCGCCGCAGGCGCCCAGTAACTGCGTGGCCTTGGCCGAAAAGCCGCATTGCGGGAACTTAGGCGTGCCTTTCATGTAGAGCACGACCTTGTCGGCGGAAAGCTGCTCGCGAATTTTGTCCTGGGTGTCCATGCAAACCTCTCGTGCTTCAGTTAATGCTGATAAACCGCCGGCGTGTCATTCACCCGGTGCTTGGGTACGCAATGACAGGGCATGAATCTCGTTCCCCATCTTGTCGCCCAGCGCCTGGTAGACTATCTGGTGCCGCTGCAACATGCTTTTGCCGGTGAATTCGTCGGCAGTAACCTCGGCCTCAAAATGATGACCATCGCCAGTCACCGAGACGTGCGCACCCGGAAGACCGCGTTCAATCATCTGCTTAATGTCATCCGGTTGTATCATTTCTTTAATTATCCGGTCCCTTTTCGCTATTTCAAGAGATATAGCCTTAAGAGATAGGTTGTGAGCGTGTTCGGCGTCCCGGAATCCCGTGAAACTCAATTATAGACACATGGAACGGGAAGAGTTCCTGCCAGAAGACAGCCTCTTTCAGGCCATCAATCGCGCAGTTTATAGCCCGACTTGAGCAGTGCCAGCGTAATGCCGGTCAAGACCACCAGAAACAGCGTCACGATCCCGAGGCTGCGGGCGGGTGCGATATCGGCAATCCCGAAGAATCCGTAGCGGAAGCCGTCAATCATGTAAAAGAACGGATTGAAGTGCGACAGGGTCTGCCAGAATTCCGGCAACGAATGGATTGAGTAAAACACCCCCGAGAGGAACGACAGCGGCAAAATGATGAAATTCTGGAACCCCGCGAGTTGATCAAATTTCTCGGCCCACACACCCGCCATCACGCCGACGGTTCCCAGGGTGGCACTGCTCAGAAACATGAAAAGCAGAATGAAGCCCGGGTGCTTGACGGGTATCTCCGTGAACACCAGCGCCACGAGAAATACCCCGATACCCACTAACACACCGCGCACCACCGACGCCAAGACATAAGCGAGAAAGAATTCGAAGTGCGACAGCGGTGTCAGCATCATGAACAAGATATTGCCCGTCACCTTGGACTGGATCAGGCTTGATGAGCTGTTGGCGAAGGCATTCTGGATCACCGACATCATCATGAGTCCCGGGATCAGGAACACGGTGTAGCTCACACCGGGAAAGGCTTGCACCCGACCCTCGAAAACGTGTCCGAAGACGACCAGGTAGAGCATGGCGGTGATGACCGGGGCGATCAGGGTTTGCAGCAGCACCTTCCCGAAGCGCAAAACCTCCTTGTAGAAGAGGGTGTAGAGACCGACCAGGTTCACGCGCGGTTTCTCCGGGTCAGCTCGACAAACACGTCCTCCAGGTCCGCCCCCTCCATGTTGAGGTCAATGATCACGGCGCCGTGTGCGCGCAGGACATCGAGCACGGCGATGACGGAATCCGCGCTTTTATCGAGTTGCAGCTCAAGCTGATTGCCCTCCTGCCGGCGTACTTTGGGCGCCAGATTTTCCGGCAACGGGCCAAGCGGCTGCTCGGTGGTAATGCAAACCCGCCGCGTGCGGCCGATCCCATGCGCCATCAGTGACTTCTTGGAATCGAGCGCCACGAGCTTGCCGAGATTGAGTATGGCAATCCGGTCGCACAAGGCTTCGGCCTCTTCCAGGTAATGCGTGGTCAGGACGATGGTGTGGCCTTCGCGGTGCAGGCGACGGATAAAATCCCACAAGGACTTGCGCAACTCGACATCCACCCCCGCTGTCGGCTCATCCAGCACTACCACCTCGGGGCGATGCACCAGAGCCTGCGCGATCATGACACGCCGCTTCATCCCGCCCGACAATGCGCGCATGTTGGCGCTGGCCTTGTCGGTCAGCATGAGCGCCGCCATCAGCTCGTCAATCCAAGTGTCGTTTTTGTGCAGGCCAAAATAGCCCGACTGAATGCGCAGCACCTCGTGCACGTTGAAAAAGGGGTCGTAGGTCAGCTCCTGTGGCACCACGCCCAGGAGCCGCCGCGTGCGGCGGTAGTCCGTCACCACATCGTGTCCCAATACGTTCACCCGGCCGCTGTCGAGCCGGGTTAGCCCGGCGAGGATATTGATGAGCGTGGATTTGCCCGCGCCGTTAGGTCCAAGCAGGCCGAAAAACTCGCCCCGCTCGACGGCCAGGTTGATATTGTCGAGCGCATGGACCCTGGCGTAATGCTTGTTGAGTCCCGAAATTGAGATGGCCGGCATGGAAGATAAGCGTGGGGTGGAGCCGGGTGTTACGAAACAGGGATCACTTGTGGTTTTGTTCGTTTTCCAGGCTGAACATCTGCTGCAGACCGTTCACACGGATAAGATCGCGTATCTGTTCTGGAATATGGGCAAACACGAGTTCGCGTTGCGCGGTACGCGCCATCTGCAACCACTCGATCATCAGTGCCAGCCCGGCACTGTCTGACTGGGTAACGCCCTTCATATCGATGGTGACTGGCTTTGCGTCTCCTTGCAGCAGGTTGCCCGCCTGGTCCTGAAACCGGGGCACGGTCTGAAACGTCAGACTTCCGGAGATCTCGAATACCCCATCACCGCGGGCGGTCAGGCCGTTCTCGCTCACCGGCCGGTGCCCGCCTTGCCGCCGTTGGAAGCGGTCTTGCCGGCATCGGACTTGTTGTCCTGCGCCAGACTCGCGATCAAGGCATCGAGGCCTTCCTTCTGCACGCGCGCCGCGAAAGTGGATTGGTAGGTCGAGACCAGGCTGGCGCCTTCGATCGCCACGTCATATACCTTCCAGAGGTTGTTATTGCGAAAAAAACTGTAGTTGATAGCGATCGGCGGACCACCGTCCTTGCGTCGGACTTCGGATTTAACCGTGGCGGTGCGATCGTCCGGGCTCAGGCGAAACGGCAGATAAACAATCTGCTCGTCGTTGTATTTCAGCAGCGCCGTGGCGTAAGTACGCACCAGCAAATCGCGGAATTCCCGGGTGAACTGGGAGCGCTGATCCTCGTTCGCTTCGCGCCAGTAACGCCCCAGCACCGTGCGCGACATGGCGCGAAAATCAAAATGCGTCAGGACGTGCTCGTCCACCATGGCGTAGAGCTTTTTGTGGTCCTTGTTATAGAGGTCCTTGTTGTCCTTGAGTAGCTTTACAATCTTATCGGTAGCCTGGTGCGCCACTTGGTCTGGCGCCATTTCGGATGCCGTCGCGAAATTCGCGAACATCAGGACCAACGTCGCGAAAAGAAACCTTTTCATGAGCACTCCTTTTTGGCTTGCTTCCGAGGAAAGTCTATTTGACGGAACCAGGTTCATTGGCCCTGTCGAAGATCACCTGGCCGACCAGCTTCTCGAGAACCAGGGCCGACTGCGTGGTGCGAATCACGTCGCCGTCCTTGAGATACAACTCGGAACCGCCGGGTTCGAGACCGATATACTGGTCACCCAGCAGTCCCGAGGTCAGGATCGAGGCGCTGCTGTCCTCCGGGATAATCTTGAACTTGCCATCGATGTCCATGGTCACCACCGCCTGGTACTTGTTGTTGTCGAACCCGATGCCCGTGACCCGTCCGACGCGCACCCCGGCCATGGTCACGGCCGCTTTCACCTTCAGACCGCCCACGTTGTCGAAGTTCGCCCTTACCCGGTATCCGTCCACGACGTCCGCGGTGGTGAGATTGCCGACTTTGAAGGCGAGCATGCCGAGCGCGAGAATACCCGCGGCCACGAACAGCCCTACCCACACTTCCAGACTCTTTCGGTTCATCATGTCAGACGTCTCCCAGTGTCAAGGCGGTGAGGATGAAATCCAGCCCCAGCACCGCGAGCGAAGAATATACCACCGTGCGATTGGTGGCGCTTGCCACGCCTTCCGAGGTTGGCACAGCGTCATAACCCTCGAATACCGCGATCCACGAGACCACCACGCCGAAAACCACACTCTTGATGACGCCGTTCAGGATGTCATCGCGGTAATCGACGCCGTTCTGCATCTGCGACCAGAAAGCGCCGGCGTCCACGCCCAGCAGTCCGACACCGACCAGGTGGCCGCCGAGCACGCCGATGGCGGAGAACAGCGCCGCGAGCAACGGCATGGCGATCACGCCACCGAGGAAGCGCGGAGCGATCACGCGCGTGACGGGATTCACCGCCATCATCTCCATGCCGGCGAGCTGCTCGGTCGCCTTCATGAGGCCGATCTCCGCGGTAAGCGCCGAGCCGGCGCGGCCAGCAAACAGCAATGCCGTCACCACCGGGCCCAACTCGCGCACCAATGACAGCGCCACCAGAAGACCAAGCGAGTTAGCCGAACCGAATTTCACCAGCGTGTTGTAGCCCTGCAGTCCGAGCACCATACCGACGAACAGGCCCGAAACCAGAATGATCAAGAGCGTGAGCACGCCCACGGCGTAGACCTGCTGCACCACCAGATAAAACCGTCGTAGCAGCTCCCACGAACCGGTGATCACCTCGTACAAGAACATCGAGGCCCGGCCGAGGCGTTCGACACTGTTGATGACGATGCTGCCGAGCGCTCGAAGAGTGCTCATGCCGCGCCCTGCATCAGGTCATCGAAATAATCATCAGCCGGATACTGGTAGGGCACCGGACCGTCGGGAAGGCCGTCCATGAATTGCCGGACGTGTTCGGAACCAGATTTTTGCACCTCGGCAGGCGTGCCCTCGCCGATGATCCGACCATCGCCCACGAGGTAGGCGTAATCGGAAATGGCGCAGGTCTCGGCGACGTCGTGCGACACCACGATCGAGGTGATGCTGAGACTCTGGTTGAGCTCGCGGATCAGCTTGGCGATCACGCCCTTGGAGATGGGGTCAAGGCCGGTGAACGGCTCATCGTACATGATCATCATCGGCTCCAGCGCGATGGCACGTGCCAGCGCCGCGCGCCGCGCCATGCCACCGGAGAGTTCCGAGGGCATCAAGTCGCGTGCCCCGCGCAGCCCCACAGCCTCCAGTTTCATCAACACCACTTTACGCAGGAGTGACTCAGGCAGTTTGGTGTGCTCGCGGATGGGGAAAGCTACGTTCTCGAACAGGGTGAGATCGGTCAGCAGCGCGCCGGTCTGGAACAGCATACCCATGCGCTTGCGCAGTTCGAAGAGCTCTTTTGTTTTCAGGTCAGGCACGGACTCGCCGTCCACCGTGAGGGTCCCGCGGTTGGGCTTGATGCGCCCGCCGATGAGATTCAGCAGCGTAGTCTTGCCGCATCCGCTGCCACCCATGATTGCCGTGACTTGGCCGCGCTGGATAGGCATCGTGATGCCCTTCAGGATCGGGCGGGTGCCGTGGGAGAAATACACATCCTGTATGTCGACCAGGACTTCCTTGCCGGCTGTCGCGTTACGGGGCTGACTCAATCCTCTTCCTTTTAACGATTTAGGGCCGTCTCTCCGAACGGGGAAGCTGCATTCTAGTCAATCCTTACGGCCAATGTCAGCCATTCTTCAGTCAGCCGTACAGCGGTGCCATGTTGACGCGAGTACGCATCCACCGCGCGCTACTGATGGGCGCGATTCTTGACCAGGTCATCCACCACCGCGGGATCGGCCAGCGTCGTGGTGTCGCCGAGATTTGACAGATCGTTCGCCGCGATCTTGCGCAAGATGCGGCGCATGATCTTGCCGGAGCGCGTCTTGGGCAGTCCTGGCGCCCATTGAATAGCATCCGGGTTCGCGAACGGGCCGATTTCCTTACGCACCTGCTGCACCAGCTCCTTGCGCAGGGCGTCGTTCGACTCTACGCCGACTTTAAGCGTGACGTAACAATAAATGCCTTGACCCTTGATGTCGTGCGGGAATCCGACCACCGCCGCCTCGGCCACGGAAGGGTGTAGCACCAGCGCGCTTTCCACCTCGGCCGTGCCGAGACGATGACCGGAGACGTTGAGCACGTCATCGACGCGCCCGGTGATCCAGAAATAACCATCCTTGTCGCGGCGCGCGCCATCGCCGGTGAAGTACATGCCGGGGTAGGTCTTGAAATAAGTGTCGACGAAACGCTGATGATCACCGTACACCGTACGCATCTGTCCCGGCCAGGGACGGGTGATGACAAGATTGCCGCTGCACTCGCCTTCGAGGACTTTGCCCTTGTCGTCCATGATCGCCGGCACTACCCCGAAGAAAGGGCGCGTCGCCGAACCCGGCTTGGTGCGCGTCGCGCCCGGCAGCGGGGTGATGAGGATGCCGCCGGTTTCGGTCTGCCACCAAGTATCCACGATCGGCACGCGTGCATCGCCCACCGTGTGGTAATACCACTCCCAAGCCTCGGGG
The DNA here is from genome assembly GCA_029863005.1 of Gammaproteobacteria bacterium. Classification (GTDB taxonomy): domain Bacteria; phylum Pseudomonadota; class Gammaproteobacteria; order Acidiferrobacterales; family Sulfurifustaceae; genus Sulfuricaulis. The sequence goes on from JAOTWF010000041.1 coordinate 15,031, forward strand.
TTGATCGGCTCGCCGACAGTACCGAGCAGCTTTAGGGTTTTACGCGAGGTGCGCTTGACCGGCGCCTCGCCTTCGCGCATTAGTGCACGAATGGCCGTTGGCGCCGTATAGAAAATATTCACCTTGTGCTTATCAACTACCTCCCAAAAGCGCGAGGCGCTGGGATATGTTGGAATGCCCTCAAACATGAGCGTCATCGCGCCGTTGCACAGGGGTCCGTACACTATATATGTATGTCCGGTCACCCAGCCGACATCCGCCGTACACCAGTAGACGTCACCGTCGTGGTAATCGAAGACATACTTATGTGTCATCGCGGCATACACCAGATATCCGCCCGTGGTATGCAGCACGCCTTTGGGCTTGCCGGTAGATCCTGAGGTATAAAGAATAAACAGCGGGTCTTCGGCGTCCATCTCCTCCGGCGCACAGTCCGCGGAGACTTTCGCCATCTGCTCGTGGTACCACACGTCGCGCTTGCCATCCCAGGCAATGTTGCCACCGGTGTGTTTGATGACCACCACCGTATGCACATTCGGACAGTGCGTAAGCGCCTGATCGGTGTTGGCCTTGAGCGGAACCTTCTTGGCGCCGCGCACACCTTCATCGGACGTGATCACCACGCGGCAGTCAGAATCCAGAATACGGTCCTTGAGGGATTCAGGCGAAAATCCACCAAACACCACCGAGTGCACCGCGCCAATGCGGGCGCAGGCGAGCATGGCAGCCGCCGCCTCCGGGATCATGGGCATGTAGATACACACACGATCGCCCTTCTTCACCCCGCGTGCTTTCAGGACATTGGCGAATTTGCACACTTCCGCGTGCAATTCACGATACGTCAGCTTCTTGTCGACCTTGGGATCGTCGCCTTCCCAGAGGATGGCGGTCTGGTTGCCGCGCTTATCCAGATGACGATCGAGGCAGTTATAGGAAACATTCAGCTTGCCTCCCTCGAACCACTTGATGTGCAGATTCTTGGCGTCGAAGCTCCAGTCGCTAAGGCGGGTCCAGGGCTTGGACCAGGTGACAAAAGCCTTGGCCTGCTCGGTCCAAAACCCGTCCGGATCCTTCACTGAGTGCTCGTACATCTCCAGATATTTTTTGTTGTCGATGTACGCACGTTTCGAAACATCAGCGGGAACATCGTAGACTTTCTCATCGGACATGGTTCGCTCCTCCTTCTTATTCCTACGGTTGACACTGATTGTGCACAGACCGGAGCAGCGACTCAAGCCGCCCACCGCCACAGCGGTCGGTCTGCGCTTGTGCCCTCGCCCCCCCCCCGAACGCCCCGTGGACCCGTGTCGATTCTTAATAGCCCCTTGAAACCTTACAACGGGTGTCAGTACTGCCGTGCCTGGCTAAAGCTTTCAGGTTATCTACGCGCATGATCAGGAAAAGCGGCGGACTCCTCCGCCGGCTCGCGCGCAACGAATGGATCAACGGCATGGGTTCATCTGCGTTGAGTCTGGTGGACAAGACCGAGGAGTGATACAAGAGTCAGTCGTGTATTCAGTGAAAAGCGACCGTAATGACAAAGGGTCATGCATAACGAGACGAGACAGGCCGACCGGTTAGCAAATTGGTTTTCCCACCTGTGGAGTGGGTTGCGCGACTACTTCGGCTCGCATAGCCGCCGACGGGAGGAAGCCGTGACCGATCGCGCTGGTCTCAAGCATTTTCTCGAAACTCGTGCGAGCTACGTGGCACAAACCTCGTTGTACGGATACTTGCGGACGCGCGCCGGCATGATCTATCCACAATTGTTTGACGACGATGCCTTCGTAGGATCGATCAACATCGCCAAATGGCAGATCTGGCTGGCCTGCCTGTCAGATTTGTCCGTCTATGCCGGGGGATTACTGACGCGGGGCTCACCGGCCATGGCGCCGAAAGTCGGCACGCTGCTGCAGGAAGTGGTGACGGCAATCCTGAATAACACAGGCACTCCTGCGGATGCCGGCGGGGAGTTTGCCGCCTTTGCCAGCCAGGTGCAGACACGGTTGGCCGGCTGCGATTGGGCCCGGGTCACTGACGACGAGAAACCGTTCTCCGAGAGCCCGACGGCACTCATACGCTGGGCGCCTGTTGTCGAGAACCTCAAGGAACTCGATGAAGAGATCGTTAGAAATTCGGTTCGCTTCCGCTGGCAGGAAATCCGCCGGGAGCTTCGCCGCCAACTCGATCCCGAAGCGGTACTTCAATCCGTCCGCTAAACCGATTTCACTGAACGCTTAGTTCAGAATTAACCCGATCAAATAAGCGACTCCGCGGGCAAATTCACTTTCCAGCGGGAAAGACAACATGCCCATGACCGAGTAACCAAGCAACCAAGGCATGAGATAGAACCGCGTCATGAAAAAAAACCATGCCACGTACAGTGGCACCAGCGGCGGAATCAGGAAGGACGGCGTGATCGGGGCAAACAGCCTCAACAACGGATTCGTCACCTTGATGAAGAACTGGCTAAAAAAGAACTTGCTTTCCTCCGGAAGAAACAGGCGCATGCCGAAGCGTGCGATCAGCGTCCACATGATCGTGCCGAGAATATAATCGATTACGATCACCCACAGCGGGATTGCTTCAATCATCAAGAAACTCCGGGCTCATACGTCGTTGCAGCACATAAAAAAATAAGCCGGGGCGGCCACCGCCCCGGCTCTGAATGATACTAGCCGCCGGATCCTGAGGCGAAGCTCCTTCGGAGACGGCGGCAATAGCGCCCAAGGATACTTAGCTCATTGCGGCTACTGCGCCCAGTGCCGAATGAGCATTCGCCTCGGGCACTGGGCGCTACCGCTGTCAGTGTTGCGAGGCCAGGATTGTCTTGCCGCTCGGGATGCGGACTTCGTCGATCATGTCCTGCGTTTCCTTGTCGGGTGCCTTGGTCAGCAGCGATACCACCACCATGGCCACCAGACTCACGCTGGCGCCGACCATGCCGAAGCGCAGATCGTCCATGCCCCACCACGGTGTCATGCCGCCCCACTTGACCATGTAGAGGTACCACCAACCACTGGCCAAGCCGAGTACCATGCCGGCAATCGCCCCGGCCCGGTTCGCCCGCTTCCACCACACACCGAGCACCAGCGGGAAGAACAAGCCCGACATCGCAAAGCAGAAGGCCCAGGCAACCGCACCAAGGATACCCGTGAGCTTGAAGCTCGCAACGATCGCTCCCAACGCGCCGATGAAAAGCAGCAGTACACGGGCCACAATCAGGCGCTTCCTGGTCTCCGCCTTCGGATCGATGATCTTGTAGTACAGGTCATGCGAGAGCGCATTGGCAATAGCGAGCAACAGGCCGTCGGCCGTGGACATCGCCGCCGCCATGCCACCGGCAGCCACGAGGCCAGAGATTACGTACGGCAGGCCCGCAATCTCGGGTGTCGCCAGCACGACAATATCGCCACGGATGAAGAACTCGTTGATTTGCAGGATACCGTCGCCGTTGAAGTCCTTAAGGGCCACCATCCCGATCCCACTCCAATTCTTGACCCATTCGAGCGAACTCACGTCCGCGAAGGATTTGCCGATGATGCTCGTCGCCAGGTTCGGATCCAGCAACTGCAACTTGGAGAAGGTGGCGAGCGCCGGCGCCGAGAAGTAGAGCAGGAAGATAAAGAACAGCGACCAGGCCACCGAGGTCCGCGCGGCCCGCACCGACGGCGTCGTGAAATAGCGCATCAGGATGTGCGGCAGGGAGGCCGTGCCGATCATCATGCACGCCACCAGCGTCACAAAGCGCCAGGCATCGTAAGGCCCCGTGCCCGGTGCCACGTGCAGCACGGTGAGCGCCTTGAGCCCCGGGAACTGCCCGGCGAAGTCGGCAGCCGGTTTCAAGACGCCAACGCCGACTAGCGGCTCAAGCTCCATGATCCGCTGTACCGCCGCACCATACTCGAAGTGCGGAAATATGCCGAACCCCTGCTTCGTCGACATCCAGAAGATCGGGATTAGGTAGGCAATGATCAGCACGATGTACTGCGCCACCTGTGTCCAGGTCACCGCGCGCATGCCGCCCAACATCGAGCAGAGCAGGATGCCCACCAGGCCGAACCACACTCCCACTTCAAACGGTATGTGCAGCGCCCGCGCGGCGATGGTGCCAGTGGCGTTGATCTGCGCCGTTACGTAGGTGAACGAGGCCACCACCAGCACGATCACGGCGCAGAGGCGCGTGACATTACCGCCGTAGCGTGTGCCGATGAAGTCCGGCACGGTATAGCAGCCGAACTTGCGCAGGTACGGCGCCATCAGCGTCGCCACCAGCACGTAGCCGCCGGTCCAGCCGACCACGAAGGCCAGATAAGCATGACCCCCGAGGAAGATGCCGCCGGCCATGGCAACGAACGAGGCGCCGGACATCCAGTCGGCCGCGGTCGCCATGCCGTTGAACACCGGCGGTACCTGACGGCCGGCGACATAGTAGGCATCGACTTGCATGGTGCGGGACAACCATCCGATCACGGCGTAAATGACGACGGTGAAGGACACGAACAAAATCCCAATGGTGTCCGCCTTCATGCCGAGTTTCTCGAACCACGCCATTAGCGCGAAGAACAGCAGGAAACCCCCAGTATAGAGACCATAGATCCGGGGGAGGTTTTCAATAAACGTTGTTCCTTTCTTTAA
>JAOTWF010000103.1 GCA_029863005.1 Gammaproteobacteria bacterium
AGACAGGCACGTGTGAGCAGCCAGGCGGCATGCAGGTTGACTTGCAGCACGCGGTACCACATCTGTGGCGTGTAGTGCTCCAGCGGCGTCAGCGTGCCGGTTTCAGCGGCGTTATGCAGCAAGCCGTCAAGTGAGCCGAATTCCTTCTCGAGGGTAGCGGCTACCTGCTCGTAGTGCGACGTTGTGGCTGTGGCGAGATCAACTGGCAGAATGGCTGGTAACGGTGAGCCCTGGAGTTCGATCTCGTCATAGACTTTTTCCAGTTTTTCGGTAGTACGGCCAAGCAGAATGACATTGGCCCCATATTGCGCACAGGCCAACGCCGCGGCGCGCCCAATGCCGTCGCCAGCGCCGGTAATCAGAATATGACGCCCTGCCAGCAGCTCGGGCGCAGCGGTATAAGGTGGCATCGCGCAGTTGTCGGTGGATGACGGAGTGATATTGGGTATGCACTCCCTGCGATAATTGTAACCCAGATACTTCCGGGGCGCAGTGGCCAAGCCCAGCGTAACTGTTTTATCATTGATGAAACTAAAACGGAGAGGACAGCATGAAAAAGTTTTTTATCGGATTCCTCATCGGCCTGATTGTTGCTTTTCCGCTCGGCATTAATTTCGGCAAGGACAAGCCATTGCTGAGCAACCCGTTTGCCGCCAAGCCGGATATTGCCGAGCGCGTCAAGGAGCGCACGGGTGAGCTGCTCAAGGACACCAAGGAAGTGATCCACGATGCCACCAAGCCGGTAAAGGAAAAACTGGAAAAGTAACGCCCATCTGTCATGGGCGCAGTAACCGCAACGAACTATGTTAATTTAGTATTGTCACCGCGATTTTGAAACTCTCTCCTTCAGAAACGGGCGGCTGAGCTCCGCGAGAACGGCCTCAGGCAAAAGTGGTCTTGCCATCGTCATTGACACAGATGCGATTGCGCCCGGCATTTTTGGCCAGATACAAGCGGCTGTCCGCCACCCGCAACAGCTGATCGATGCTCTCCGCCGGGTCCACGCCAAACGAGGCGATGCCGATGCTCGCGGTCATCGGATGGATCTTGTCGCCGATGACAAACTGCTCACGCTCGATGGCGGAGCGGATGCGTTCTGCCAGTACCGCGGTCCCAAGGCGGTTGGTATCCGGTAACAACATGGCAAATTCCTCGCCACCGACGCGCGCTACCGTATCCTCGGTACGTGACAATTCCATCAGGATGTCCGCTACCACGCTGAGAGCCTCGTCGCCCACTGAATGGCCGAAGGTATCGTTGATTGCCTTGAAGTGGTCGATATCCAGCAAAATCACCGACAGATCTGACATATACCGCCGCGCCATCGCCAGTGCTTTGGCGCCGGCTTCGAAGAAGGCGCGCCGGTTTTTGAGTTTGGTGAGCGAATCGGTGGTGGCCTGTTCCGCCAGTGCTTTTTTGCTTGCTTCCAGCTCGCGGATGGTGCGCGCGAGCCGGTAATGCACATTCACGCGCGCCACCAGTTCCATTTCGTCAATCGGTTTGTTAATGAAATCGTTGGCCCCGTTGAGGAAGGCCAGATTACGGTCGACGTTGTCCTCGGCCGTGGTCATGACGACAACCGGCATATTCATGTGACGCGCTTCATTGCTTTTGCGGATTTTCACCAGCAGCTGGTGCCCGGTCATGTTCGGCATGTTGACGTCGGTGATGACGAGCGAAATGTTCGGGTTTTGCTTAAGTGTGTCCCACGCCAATTGACCATCTTTCACGTGCAGCAGGCGATAAGTTCCGCCGAGATATTTGGAGAGCAATGCCGCGGTGGTCTGGGAGTCCTCGACCAGCAGGATCAGCGGCAGCGGGTCGAGTTTCTTGGCCTGTTTGGGCTTCACGGCATTTACGCGGTCTGAACCGCCGGGATATGTGGGGTCTTACAAAATATAGCATCTCACAGACCCCCGTTTTGCCGTAAAACTAGACTGGTTCCACGTCGCGTACCGCCTTTTCGATGCGTTCGGGCTCGGTCAGCGCTTTGTCTCCGCCTACACCCATCTCAGAGAACTTGCGCGCCCCCGGCAGCAGTTTAGCCTCGAACGAGCCGACAGCCTTGTTGTAATCCCCCACGGTGCTGTTCAGGCTGCGCCCGAGCTTCATGAGGTGCTCGCTGAAGGTCATGAGCCGGCTGTACAGTTCCTCGCCCACGTCGCGGATACGTTCGGCGTTTTCCGCAAGGTTTTCCTGGCGCCAGCCATAGGCCACGGCGCGCAGCAGGGCCACGAAACTGGTTGGCGTGGTCAGGATGACCTTCAGCTTTAGGGCATCTTCCAGCAGGCTACGATCCATGTCGAGCGCGGCACCCAGAAACTGGTCGCCGGGAATGAACAGGATTACGAAGTCTGGAGCGTTTCTAAATTGCGTCCAATAGGACTTGCCTGATAATTCACGGACGCGCTCGCGTACCTTGCGCGCGTGGTGCTCAAGGTTGCGGCGGCGCGTTTCGTCGTCACTGGCCTCGACCGCACTGAGATAGGCATCAAGTGGGGTCTTCACATCCACCACGATTTCGCGCCCGCCGGGCATGCGCACGATCATGTCAGGGCGCATGCGGCCTTCTTCGGTATTGAGATGTTCTTGTTCGTAGAAATCGCAGTGCTCCACCATGCCGGCGAGTTCCGCCAGGCGCTTCAAGGTCAACTCACCCCACTGACCGCGCACCTCCGGCCGGCGCAGCGCCTGCACCAGGTTGCGCGTCTCGCCCTGCAACAGTTGCTGAGTCTGGGCCATGGTTTCGAGGTGCTTTGAGAGCGAGCCGTAGGCTTCCTTGCGCTCGTGCTCCATCAGGCGTATCTGCTGCTCGGTCTTTTCCAACGCCTCGCGTACGGGCTTGATCAGGTTTTCGACCGCTTTTTCCTTCATTTCCAGATCGCCCTTGGCCTGCACGTGGAACGATTTCAGCGTCTCTTGCGCCAGTTGCAGAAAGGCCTGGTTATTTTCTTGCAACGCGCGGTGTGAGAGGGCGACGAAGGTTTGTTCGAGGCCCGCGAGTTTTTCCTGCGCCGCTTTGCGCTCCCATTCGAGCGTGGTGGCGAGTTCTGTCAGGCGCCGTTGCGCACGCAGATGTGCAATGAACCAGCCGAGCGCTGCCGCCAACAAAATCATGAGACTGACAATTATTAGTGTGACGGTGTTACTCATGGCGTTTCACCCAGTCAAGGATGTCTTCCGGGGCGCGGATAAGACCATCCGCCCCCCAGCGTTCCGGGGTTTCATGACCGTTAATGTAACCGAACAGCGCTACAAGCGTCTTCATGCCGGCCTGTTTGCCGGCCTGGATGTCGCGCTCAGCATCACCCACATACAGACATTCTTCTGGGCGGCTGCCGGCAGCGGCGCAGGCGTGCAGCATGGGTTCAGGGTGGGGCTTGCGATTGGGGACAGTATCACCACTGACCACGCAGACGGGCGCGGGGTCGGGTCGCAGTTGCGCTACCAATGGATCGGTTAGAAATGCTGGCTTGTTGGTGACGATGCCCCAGTTGATGTCGTGTTCAATGAGCGACTGCAACAGCGATGGGATGCCATCAAACAGGCGCGTGTGCTGGCAGATATTCCCGGCATAGAGTTCAAGGAAGCGCTTGCGCAGCCGCTCGAACTCACTGCCTACGGCAACCCCGAAGCCAAGTTTGATCAGTGCGGTCGCCCCGTGCGACACCTCGGGGCGGATGGTGGCGAAGGGCATGATGGGTTTGCCTTCCTCGGCCAGCAGCGCATTCAACGCTTGCGCCAGATCGGGCGCGGTATCGGCCAGCGTTCCGTCGAGATCAAACAGAACCGTGCGAATTCTAGAAGTCATATTCGTTAAACCCTCTCCTCCTGAAAGAAGGGGAGAGCAGGGGAGAAGAAGTAATATTTAATCCTCACCGCGCGTGGTGTAGGCGATGTAGTTGACGTCCACCCCGCGCGCCAGCCAGAAACGGCGCGTTAGCGGGTTGTAATGCATACCGATAAACTCCTGCACCGACAACCCTGCTTGCCGCGCCCACTGTTCGAGTTCCGAGGGCTTTATGAATTTCATGTATTCGTGCGTGCCCTTCGGCAGCAGCTGCAGCACGTACTCGGCGCCGACAATCGCGAACAACCATGCCTTCGGATTGCGGTTGATGGTGGAGAAGAACACCTTGCCACCGGGTTTGACCAGTTGCGCACAGGCCGCGACCGTGGAGGCGGGTTCGGGGACATGCTCCAGCATTTCCATGCAGGTCACGACGTCAAAGAATTCCGGTTTCTCGCGCGCCAGATCCTCGGCGCTGATCTTACGATACTCGACCTGCTGCCCGGATTCTTTCAAATGGAGCCTGGCCACCGCGAGCGGCGCTTCGCCGAGATCGATGCCGGTGACCGTGGCGCCATGCGCCGCCATGCTTTCCGAGAGAATGCCGCCGCCGCATCCGATGTCGAGCACGGTCTTGCCTTTCAGGCCGACGCGATCGTTTATATAGTTAAGGCGCAGCGGGTTGATGTCGTGCAGCGGCTTGAACTCGCTGTGAGGATCCCACCAGCGCGCCGCCAGCGCTTCGAACTTGGCGATTTCTTCGGGGTCGACATTTTGGGCGGTAGTGGGCATGGTCCTTGCGTTGTAAAAGAGAGGCCCTTAGCGGGCTTTCCGGTCGGCAGCGCTGATTTTATCATGCCATTCGATGGCCTTCTCATGCAGTTTTTCCTC
>JAOTWF010000104.1 GCA_029863005.1 Gammaproteobacteria bacterium
CTACAGCGACGAGGACCGAAATCACGACGGCTTCTATTGCTGTTGTACAGCCCTTCACCGACTGTCGACACTGGCGGCGGAGGCGTCGGGATTGGCGTCGGATCATCGTGACGCCCGTCACGGTCCTTGTCATCATCATAGAAGCCGTCGTGATTTCGGTCCTCGTCGCTGTAGCCGTCTTTGTCAAGATCATCCGGAAGAAAAGCATTTTGATGCCGTTGATTATAGGGATTTGCATCGACATTATCCGGCAAGCCATCTCCATCGCTGTCATTCGCCGCGCGTGTATAACGCCGGTCATAAAGGTTGGGAATGCCGTTACGATCCACGTCTTGCGGGTCGATGGTATTATTGTCGTAGTGGTACCCGCCGTTGTTCGGAGCACTCCAGTCGGTAACGCCCAACTGATTAACGTGGGTTTGTGGCAAAGGATTTCTGCCCGTTACGTCGTCCAGCACGAGCGGGATATCGAGCACACCGTCATTGTCGAGATCTTGTGCCGCGGCAGCAATTCTACTCATGGGCAACGGGATATATCCCAAATCGACCACGTCTCCCTTGCCGAGCATGAAACGGGTCTTGACATTGTTTGCGGAATCGCGGAACCCAATGGGTATTACCACTGCTTCGGCAGTTCCTTTTCCGGTAATCATGACCAGATGAAAACCGAGGTTGGAGGGAACATCGAGCTGGAACGGATGCTGAGCCGTTCCGTTGTTGTTCGATTCGACGGCATAGTACGAACCGTTATCGCCGAGCGCTTCGATCGTGGTCCCCGGCACGGTCCCAATAATCGATGCTCCAGTCGATGCCCCGGCCGGCGAAGACGTGCCGCCGCCGGAACCGCCGCTTCCACAGGCGGCCAAGAGGAGAGCACATCCCAGGATGGTGAGTTGATAGTGGAGCTTCATGCTTAACACTCCTCATGTAGAGAATTATTAAGAAAGGTTTTCAAATTTATGCGATAACGCAATCAGCATACATTGACTTGAATCAATAACTCATCGATGGATTTTTTTGTGGCGCGGAGCATGGGACATGCACGAGTTGTTGCATGATGCTGGTCCTGAGTTCGGCAAAGATCCGACGAATGGTCAGACGAACGGCACTTCGAGAGGTGCTTCCGCTCACAGACGGAGAGTATGGTTAGTTTTTATTTTACTTGACGCCATCAGGAGATGGCGCCGAGGATTACCGCGCCTTCTGCAACCGGCGCGGCGCCGGCACCGCCTGCTCTTCCTGGCTGCGCAGATAGTCTTCGTAGCTGCCGCCGTAGATCTCGATGCCCTGCGGCGTCATCTCGATGATGCGTGTCGCCAGGGACGAGACGAATTCACGGTCGTGGCTGACGAAGATCAAGGTCCCGGGGAATTTTTCCAGCGCGTTATTGAGCGACTCGATGGATTCCATGTCCAGATGGTTGGTGGGCTCGTCCATGATCAGCACATTGGGCTGCTGCAGCATGAGCTTGCCGAACAGCATGCGCCCCTGCTCGCCACCGGAGAGCGCCTTGGTCGATTTCTTGATCTCATCCTGGGAAAACAATAACCGGCCTAACACGGCACGGATGGCCTGTTCGTCGTCGCTTGGTTTTTTCCATTGGTTCATCCAGTCGAGCAAGGACATCTCCCTGGCGAAATCGGCGGCGTGATCCTGCGCGTAGTAACCAAGATGGGCATTCTCCGACCATTTGATCGCACCGCTTGCAGGCGCAAGTTCACCAACCAGGGTACGCAGCAAGGTGGTCTTGCCGATGCCGTTTGGGCCGATAATGGCCACGCGCTCGCCTACCTCGATAGACAGGCTGAGCCCTTTAAACAATGGTGTGGCGTCATAGCCCTGGCTCAGCTTCTTTACTTCCAGCGCCAGGCGATAAAGCCGCTTGGCCTGATCGAAACGTAAAAACGGATTCTGCCGGCTCGAGGGCTTGACCTCGGCGAGCTCGATCTTTTCGATCTGGCGCGCGCGTGACGTGGCCTGCCTGGCCTTGGAGGCGTTGGCGGAGAAACGGCTGACGAAGGTCTGTAGCTCAGCGATCTGCGCCTTTTTCTTGGCGTTGTCGGACAACAACTGATTGCGCACCAGAGTGGCGGCGGTCATGTATTCATCGTAATTGCCCGGATAAACGCGCAGTTCGCCGTAATCGAGATCCGCCATGTGCGTGCACACGCCGTTTAAGAAGTGCCTATCGTGCGAGATGATGATCATGGTGCTGTTGCGCGCGTTCAGCACGTCTTCCAGCCAGCGAATGGTGTTGATGTCGAGATGGTTGGTCGGCTCATCCAGCAGCAGGATGTCCGGGTCCGCGAACAGCGCCTGCGCCAGCAAGACGCGCAGCTTCCAGCCCGGTGCCACCGCGCTCATGGGGCCGGTATGCTGCTCCCGCGGGATTCCGACGCCCAGCAGCAATTCGCCGGCGCGCGCCTCGGCGGTGTAACCGTCGAGCTCGGCGAATTTGTGTTCGAGATCGGCGACCTTCATGCCGTCTTCCTCGCTCATTTCTGCAAGGCCATAAATACGGTGGCGCTCTTCCTTCACACGCCATAATTCGGCGTGGCCCATGATCACGGTGTCGAGCACGGTGAAATTCTCAAAGGCAAACTGGTCCTGGCGCAATTTCCCCAGGCGCTCGTTGGCATCGACCGAAACGTTGCCCGAGCTTGGCTCCAGGTCGCCACCGAGGATTTTCATCAGCGTCGATTTACCGCAGCCGTTGGCGCCAATCAGGCCGTAGCGGTTGCCATTGCCGAATTTGACCGAGATGTTTTCAAACAGGGGCTTGGCCCCGAACTGCATGGTGAGGTTGGCAGTGGCGATCACGATTAATTACCAGGAGCGACGCACGGTACCTTTGCTCGCGGTCGACCGGGTGTGACGTGCAGGCCGGTCTGACTTGCTGAACGAACTGCGCACCTGGCTTGGCTTATTTGGATGCTCCGGTATGCGGCGGTTGCCGTCCACGTCTTCACGCGGGGTATGGCTGTGGGCATGATGCGTCGCAGCGGGCCGGGCGTGATGTGGCGCGTGCGAGCGCGGGCCACCGGCCCGGGCCTGTGAATGGGAGTGCGGCCGGTGGTCATTGGCGCGCGGGGGCGAATCCGAGTGGGGACGTTGGCCGCCGGAACGGGAAGGCGAATTCGAATGCGAGCGCTGACCACCGGCACGGGCAGGCGAACGGGATTGTGGCTGTTGGTGGCGGCGAGGCTCACCGCCACGGCGCTGGCCCTGCGGCCTGCCACCACCACGCTGGCCGCGTCCATGGCTGATCGGCTCGGCCTTGATCGACGGGTCCGGCTCAAAGCCTTCAATCACGACCTTCGGGACATCGCGCTTCAACAGGCGCTCGATGTCGCGCAGGTAATCGCTCTCGTCCACGCACACCAGCGAGACCGCCTGCCCTTCCTTCCCGGCGCGGCCGGTGCGACCGATGCGATGCACGTAATCTTCCGGCACGTTGGGCAGTTCGTAATTCACGACGTGCGGCAACTGGTCGATGTCCAGCCCGCGCGCGGCGATGTCGGTGGCCACCAGCACCCGCACTTCATTCTTTTTGAAATCCGCCAGGGCCTTGGTGCGAGCGCCCTGGCTCTTGTTGCCGTGGATGGCGGAGGAGCGGATGCCGTCCTTGTCCAGCTGATCGGCCAGGCGATTGGCGCCGTGCTTGGTGCGGGTGAACACCAGGACCTGCTTCCAACCCTGCGAATGGATGAGATGCGAAAGCAGTTCACGCTTACGCACGCGATCCACCGGATGATAGATCTGCGAGACGAGTTCGGCGGCGATGCTGTTGCGCGCCACTTCAATGAGCACGGGCGCATTCAACATGCTGTCGGCAAGCTGCTTGATCTCGTCGGGAAAGGTGGCGGAGAACAGCAGGTTCTGGCGCTTGTTGGGCAGCAGCGCGAGGATCTTGCGGATATCGCGGATGAAACCCATGTCGAGCATGCGGTCGGCTTCATCCAGCACCAGGATTTCAACCTGGGACAGGTTCACCGTCCGCTGGCTCACGTGGTCGAGCAGACGGCCTGGTGTCGCCACCAGGATATCCACGCCGCGGCGTAATTTATCAGCCTGTGGATTGAAGCCGACACCACCGTAAACCACGGTGGATTTCAGGGGAACATGCTTGCCGTAGGTGCGCACGCTCTCCTCCACCTGCGCGGCAAGTTCACGCGTGGGCGTGAGGATCAGCGCGCGGACCGCGCGCGGCGCGCCCGGCGGCTGGGTATTGAGGCGTTGCAACATCGGCAGCGTGAAACCGGCGGTTTTGCCGGTGCCGGTCTGCGCGCCGGCGAGAATATCGCGCCCCTCGAGAATGACGGGGATGGCCTGCAACTGAACGGGGGTGGCTTGGGTGTAGCCCTTTTCGGACACAGCACGGAGTAATTCGGCCGACAGGCCGAGGGATGAAAATGACATAACGAATGGTTGCTCCAAGATGGCCTACCCAAAATATGGGTCGGTCTAGGCGCTACCTAATATAAGTTTAGTTGTTCGAGGTGAACCAGGATGGATAACCGCGAAGGGATCGGTGCAGACCGTTTGCGCCGATGGACGTATTGTAGCAGGGTTTGCGGG
>JAOTWF010000042.1 GCA_029863005.1 Gammaproteobacteria bacterium
ATGGCCGCGGTGATCTACCGAATCTGGCAGCCGCGACGCATCTGGGAAATCTTTCACACCAGCACGCGTGAGAGCGTCATGATCATGATGATCATCGCCGCCTCCGAGCTCTACAGCTACACGCTTTCGAGCCTATATGTGACACAGTCGATGGCCGAATGGATCGCCGCGCTCGAGGTCAACCGCTGGGTATTGATGGGGGTCATCAACCTATTTTTGCTCGTTGCCGGGTTCTTCCTGCCGCCGGTGGCGGTGATCCTGATGACGGCACCGATCCTGTTACCGATCATCACACAGGCGGGATTCGATCCGTACTGGTTTGCAGTCATCCTCACGGTGAACATGGAAATCGGCCTGATTACACCGCCGGTCGGGCTGAACCTCTACGTCATCAATAGCATCGCGCCGGACATCAAACTCCCCACCATCCTCTGGGGCGCACTGCCGTTCATGTTGTGCATGGTACTGGGCATTGTGTTGCTCTGCGTGTTCCCGGAGATCGTGACCTGGCTGCCGGATAGGCTGATGGGGCCGGAAAAGTAGCTGAAGTGGCCGTGGCGGGAGCATATCTTCGAGCGCATGGCTGATCGCGGGCATGATCTGCAGCACCAGCGTCCGACTGCGGCAGGTGCCTTGGAGATGACTCTTGGAAATGCTGTCCTTGGTGTTGATGGGTGGTATAGCCGGTGATTACCGGGCGGCGCGGCATCGGCAGAGGAAGAAGGAGTTTGGAATAGTATTTGCCGCAGAGATGCCCATAAACCTTTCCCGGTAACACCTTGGTCTTCGAACCTTCCCGTGGCATGCTGTTCGGAAAGGGGTATTTAGAGTGCTGACGTTCTGTCCCTAGACCCCCCCTCCGAACGCCGCCGGCACAACGTTGATCGACACGAACAGATGTTACGAGGATATCACCCATACACCCTGTGGAGCGCACTTCGAATGACCGTTTCACGGGAACGATATCATGGGCTTCTTGGATAGCGCTCACGGGGATTCCGAAAGTACTGGAAAAAAATGAAACATGACTGGCTGGAAAAATTTCTGGAACGGATCGCTGATCGCGGCCGCGAATTTTTGCAGTTATGGATTGAAAAACCCGCTGTTCCGCGCCTCGGCTCGCTGTGTCGTGCGCTGCTGTCGGGAGTGGGAGAAGCCACCGGCACAGCGCTTTCGCGCGAAGTACTGCGTGCTTATGAACGCATGGACCGCGATGGACGCAAGGCGTTCTTTGAAATGCTCGCCACCGAATTCGGCCCCGACGCCTTGGCCATCCGCGCCGCCGCTGAAGAATATATACGCTTGAACGATGCCAATGCCTTGCTCCGGCTCATTGCGGCGGTGGAACCGCCGCGCCAGGAGCTATTCCGGCGCATCAATATGGCGCCGAAAGGCACGGCGGCGCTGGTCGCAATGCGAGCCGAGCTTCTTGGTTTGCTGCCGCAGCACCCGGAGCTCAAAGTCGTGGACGCGGACATGCGGCATCTGCTTGCCTCCTGGTTTAATCGCGGATTCCTGCGGCTTGAACGGATAGATTGGCACAGTCCCGCGGACCTGCTCGAAAAAATTATTCATTATGACATGGTACAGACGATCAAAAGCTGGGACGATCTGCGCCGCCGTCTGGCGGCCGACCGCCGCTGTTTTGCCTTCTTCCATCCGGCGCTGCCGGATGAGCCGCTCATTATTCTGGAGGTGGCGCTGGTGCACGGCATGGCCGACAAGGTAACGCCATTGCTCGACGACCACGCGCCAGTGCTGCAGGCGAAAGATGCGAATACCGCCATGTTCATATCGATCAACAGCACTCAACACGGCCTGCGTGGCCTGTCGTTTGGCAACCTGTTGATCAAACAGGTGGCCGAAGACTTGCAACAGGAGTTGCCGCACCTCAAGAACTTTGCGACGCTCTCGCCACTGCCCATGTTCGCGGCGACGCTGCGCGCGGCGGCGAGCGATACGCATCGCGAATTCAGTCGCGCGCGTCTGGAAGCCTTGCTGCAGGAATACGCTGAATCGCTCCGCCAGGCCAGCGGCGGCGAGCGTCCGGCGGAGGCGCTGATGACACTGTTAACCCGTGCCGAGGCGCCTCGCGCCGTCCTGGCGGCACCGCTGGAGCGGGTGGCGCTGGCCTACCTTTCGCTGCTGCCGCGCGAACCTGATGTCTTCGACCCGGTCGCGCGCTTCCATCTTTCAAATGGCGCGCGCCTGGAGCGCATCAATGTCTTCGCGGACGAATCCTCCGTGCGTCAGGAGGAATCCTTCCGCATCATGGTGAACTACCTGTACGATCCCGACGAGGTCATCACTAACCATGAGGGTTTTGTCGGCAGCGGCCACATTGCCATGTCGCGTTCCCTGCAGCGTGAGCAGAAGAAAGTCGCGGCAATCTGGAATTCCGTCACGCGCTAGTCCCCGATGGAAGCTCTGACCTTGGTATTGATGGGCGGCCTGGCCGGTGTCATGGCCGGGCTGCTCGGCATCGGCGGTGGGGCGCTGATCGTGCCGGTACTGGTGTTTGTGTTCGAAGCCCAGCGCGTCAACCCGGACATTATCATGCAAGTTGCGCTCGGCACCTCGATGGCCACGATCGTCTTCACCGCCATGTCCTCGGTGCTGGCGCACCACCGCCGCAGCGCCGTGCAATGGCCGATTTTCTGGAAGATCACCCCCGGCATCGTCGTCGGCAGCTTCGCCGGCGCCGCCATCGTGCACGTGCTCGCGAGTCGAACACTGCGCATCATGTTCGTGGTGTTCATGTTCGTGATTGCGGTCCAGATGGCGCGCGGCACCATGGCTACCGTGGCGCATCGCCGTCAGTTTCCGGGCACGCCGGTTACAAGCGGGGTGGGTGTTGTCATCGGCGTCCTGTCGGCGTTCTTCGGAATCGGCGGCGGTTCGATGTCGGTTCCGTTCATGACTTGGAACGGCGTGCCAGCGCGCCACGCCATCGCGACCTCAGCGGCGATCGGATTTCCCATCGCGCTCAGCGCCGCGATTGGTTTTATCGTGGCCGGCTGGAACGTGCCGGGATTGCCCTCCTGGAGCCTGGGCTACGTGGCGTTGCCGGCGTTCGGCGGCATCGTGGTCGCGAGCACGGCGGCGGCGCCGTTCGGCGCACGCCTCGCTCACCGCCTTTCGGAAACCACGCTGCGGCGGATTTTTGCGCTGTTCGTGGCGATCCTCGGGACGCGGATGTTGTGGACAATCTTATAGAGCGAATCACCTGACTCGGCTAGCAAACTTTACTCGGCTGGCAATGTTTTCGGCGATACGCGCTGTGCAGATGTTGCTTAACTAGTCACACTGTCACCGTGGAGAATACCGCGTTATTCTTACATTCATGGAACTGGAAACGTTGGCACGCGCCGTCAGTCATGAGCTGAAACGTCAGGGGTTAATGCTGGTCACGGCCGAATCCTGCACCGGTGGTTGGTTGGCGCAGATCATGACTTCGGTGGCGGGAAGTTCCGAATGGTTCGAACGCGGTTTCGTCGCCTACACCAATCTGGCCAAGCGCGAGATGTTGGGGGTGAAGACCACCATTTTGTCGCGCTACGGCGCGGTCAGCGAGCAGACCGCTCGCGCCATGGCCGAAGGCGCACTCACCCATTCCCACGCCCAGGTGGCCATCGCGATTACCGGCATCGCTGGCCCCAGCGGCGGGACCCCGGAAAAACCGGTCGGCACCGTCTGTTTTGCCTGGGCCGGCAAAAAGCGTGACACCTTAGGCCGCAAGCAAATATTCGCCGGCGATCGCGAGGGCGTGCGTCGGCAGGCGGTGAACGCGGCGCTTCAGGGAGCCCTGGATTTTCTTCGCTGATGCTTCACAAGGAGTTCACCAACCTTTATGTTATCAAGACAGTGTTTTATGGCCGTGGCAGGCAGTGTCTGCGCAAGGCTAGGCCCTGTCGGGGGAGATGTGGAATAATCATTTTCACGCAATGTTTTTCAAACTGAATACCGTTTCGGCGGATTGACGCAGGAGAACAGCATGGACACGAACAAGACCAAGGCGTTGAGCATGGCCCTGGGACAGATCGAAAAGCAGTTCGGCAAGGGCTCGGTCATGCGCCTCGGCGATGCCGGCGTGGTGCAGCAGGTGGAGGCGGTTTCTTCCGGATCGCTGGGTCTCGATATCGCACTTGGCATCGGCGGTTTGCCGCGCGGCCGGGTGACGGAAATTTACGGACCGGAATCCTCGGGCAAGACCACGCTGGCCTTGTCCGTGATCGCCCAAGTCCAGAAACTGGGCGGGTCGGCGGCGTTTATCGATGCCGAGCATGCCCTGGATCCGCTATATGCCAGGAAGCTCGGAGTAAACATTGACGATTTACTGGTGTCGCAGCCGGATTCCGGTGAGCAGGCGCTGGAAATCGCCGACATGTTGGTGCGCTCGGGTGGCGTGGACATCGTCGTCATCGACTCGGTGGCCGCACTCACGCCCAAAGCCGAAATCGAAGGCGAAATGGGCGATTCGCACATGGGTCTGCAGGCGCGCCTGATGAGCCAGGCGCTGCGCAAGCTGACCGCCAACATCAAGCGCTCCAACACCATGGTGGTGTTCATCAACCAGATCCGCATGAAAATCGGTGTCATGTTCGGCAATCCTGAGACCACCACCGGTGGCAACGCGCTCAAGTTCTACGCCTCGGTGCGTCTCGACATCCGCCGCATCGGCGCGATCAAGAAGGGCGAGGAAGTAATCGGCGCCCAGACACGCGTGAAAGTGGTCAAGAACAAGGTGGCGCCGCCGTTCCGCCAGACCGAGTTCGACATCATTTACAATGAAGGCATCTCGAAGGAAGGCGAGCTTATTGATATCGGCGCCGAAAGCGGAATCGTCGACAAGACCGGGGCTTGGTACAGCTTCAACAAGGAGCGCATCGGCCAGGGTAAAGACAACGCCCGCCAGTTCCTGAAGGACAACCCGGATATCGCCGCCGAAATCGAGAAGCGTATCCGTGCCAAGACCGTCCTGGCGGTCACCCGCACCGGCGCGGAAGACGAGGCCGAGGAGGCCACGGCGGAGGAAGAGGCCTGAAACCTGATTCGCCGGAGATCACTCCGGCGCGAGCGCGTGAGCTCGCCATGCAATGGCTGGCACGCCGCGAGCACAGCCAGTGCGAATTGCAGCGAAAGCTGCAAAACAAAGGTTGTGACGCGGTGCTGGCTTCAGAGGTCGTGAGCAAACTGGCCAGTGAGCGCCTGGTTTCCGACGATCGTTTCATGGAGAGCCTCATCCAGGCGAGGCGCAACCGGGGTTACGGACCGCTTCACATCCAGAAAGAGCTGCAGGAAAAAGGGGTAGCGCCTGAGGTCATTGCCCAGGGACTCGATGTGGCCAGCCAAAGTTGGCTCGAAGACATCCGGCGTGTCCAGCGCAAGAAATTCGGCGGCAAAATCCCCAAGAGCTATACGGAACGCGCGCGTCAGGCGCGCTTCCTGCAGTATCGCGGTTTCACTTATGATCAAATACAGCAATTACTCAATCCCCGAGAGCGGGAATAGTCTTAACGAGCCATGAAAAGCAGCGAAATCCGGCAACGGTTCCTCGATTTCTTCAAACGCCACGGCCATACGGTGGTGCCGTCCAGCCCGTTGGTGCCGGCGAACGACCCGACGCTGCTATTCACCAACGCCGGCATGGTGCAATTCAAGGAGGTTTTTCTCGGGCTCGAAAAACGCCCCTATGTGCGGGCGGTCAGTTCGCAGCGCTGCGTGCGCGCCGGCGGCAAGCACAACGATTTGGAAAATGTCGGCTATACCGCGCGCCACCACACCTTTTTCGAAATGCTCGGCAATTTCAGCTTCGGCGATTACTTCAAGCGCGAGGGCATCCGCTATGCCTGGGAATTCCTGACCGAAGAACTCAAACTGCCTCCCGAGCGCCTGTGGGTGACGGTATATAAGGATGACAAAGAGGCCGCCGATATCTGGCTTGAAGAGATGAAAGTCGATCCGAAACGGTTCGGGTACCTGGGCGAGAGCTCTAATTTCTGGCAGATGGGCGATACCGGCCCCTGCGGACCCTGTTCCGAGATTTTCTACGACCACGGCGAGGGCATCCCGGGCGGGCCGCCGGGAAGTCCAGACGAAGAGGGCGACCGTTATGTCGAGATCTGGAACTTGGTATTCATGCAGTACAACCGCGATGCCGGCGGAAAGCTCACGCCTTTACCTAAGCCCTCGGTCGACACCGGTATGGGGCTGGAACGCATCGCGGCGGTGCAGCAGGGCGTGCACAGCAATTACCAGATCGATCTGTTTCAAAACCTGATTCGTGCCGTGGCCCAAACAGTGGGCGCGAAGGAGAAGCAAAGCAATTCGCTGAACGTCGTGGCCGATCATATCCGGGCAGCGTCCTTTCTCATCATCGACGGCGTGCTGCCGTCGAACGAGGGCCGCGGCTACGTGCTGCGGCGCATCATCCGCCGCGCCATCCGCCATGGTCACCGGCTTGGCGCCAATGAGACTTTTTTTTACAAGCTGGTCGGTCCTGTGTGCCAGGAGATGGGCGAGGCCTATCCCGAGCTGAACCAGGCGCGTTCGCAGATTGAGCGCGTGCTCCGGCAGGAGGAAGACCGCTTCAATGAAACTCTCGATCAGGGACTGCGGATACTTGAAGACGATATCGCCACGATCAAAGGCGACACCATATCGGGATCGACCATTTTCAAACTCTACGACACCTATGGTTTCCCGGTGGATCTCACGCGTGACGTAGCGCTGGAGCGCAACCTCAAGCTCGACATGGACGGCTTCGAGCGTGAAATGGAGGCGCAGCGGGAGCGGGCGCGTGCCGCCAGTTCCTTCAAGACTGTGGAAATCGGTACCCTGGACGTACAACAGGCGACCCATTTCTCGGGATACGAGCGCATGACCGATGAAGGCGTGATACTGCAAATCGTGCGCGAACAGGATTCTGCCGGTACCGACAGTCTGCGTTCGGGAGAAGCGGGTTATATTGTGCTCGACCACACGCCGTTCTACGCCGAATCGGGTGGCCAGGTCGGCGACCGCGGCGTGCTGCGCGTCGGGGATGCCGTGTTTCGCGTCGAGGACACGCAGAAGCACGGGGCGATCCACGTGCATCAGGGCAGGGTCGAGAAAGGCCAGTTCCGGACCGGCGACAAGGTGACGGCCGAGGTCGACGCCACGAGGCGCCGCGCCACCATGCTCAACCACTCGGCCACGCACCTGATGCACAAGGCGCTGCGCGACGTACTCGGGACGCACGTGCAGCAGAAGGGTTCGCTGGTGGACGACAGCCGCACGCGTTTCGATTTTTCCCATTTCGAGCCGATGACCGCGGAGCAAATCGCCGAGGTCGAGCGGCGGGTCAACGAGCAGATCCTGCAAAATGAGGACACGCGGACGCGCGTGATGGACATGGACTCGGCCAAGGCCGAGGGTGCCATGGCCCTGTTCGGCGAGAAGTACGGCTCCGAGGTGCGGGTGCTGAACATCGGCGACTCCATCGAGTTGTGCGGCGGCACGCATGTGCGCCGCACCGGCGACATCGGGCTGTTCAAGATCGTCTCCGAGGGCGGGGTCGCCTCGGGCGTGCGCCGCGTCGAGGCGATCACCGGACCGAGTGTGTTGGCCTATCTGTATGAGCGAGAGAACAAACTGCGAGAAGTGGCTGATTTGCTGCGCGCGAGCCCCGAGGAGGCGCCGCGCAAGGTCGAGCAGCTCAACCAGCGCGTCAGGAGTCTCGAGAAGGAACTCGATCAGCTTCGTGGCAAGCTCGCCGCCGGCGGCTCCAAAGACCTTGCGGCGGAGGCAAAAGAGGTCAAAGGCGTCAATGTGCTCGCCACCCGCCTGGACGGCATGGATGCCAAGGGTTTGCGCGAGGCTCTGGACCGCTTGAAGGACAAGCTGGCGCCAGCGGCCATCGTGCTGGCCGCGGTTGCGGACGATAAGGTCATGCTCATCGCCGGGGTGACCAAGGATCTGGCGGGCCGGCTGCATGCCGGCGAACTCGTGAACCAGGTCGCCACGGGGGTGGGCGGCAAAGGTGGCGGCCGCCCGGACATGGCCCAGGCGGGAGGAACCAATCCGGCTGGACTTAAAGCGGCGCTGGATGCCGTTCCAAAGTGGGTTGAGCAGCATTTGAAGTAGCTCCGGCGCGTTGTTTCGTCTTTCCGGGCAGTTTACTCCCGATACAAAAGCGGGTTTAATCTGCGCCTTTTGTGATCTCCCTCAGCCGGTAAACCATGGTCCTGATCGTACAAAAATATGGTGGCACTTCCGTCGGGAACCCCGAGCGTATCAACGCCGTGGCCGAGAAAGTCGCGTGCATGCGAAAGCTCGGGGACGAACTCGTCATCGTGGTCTCGGCCATGAGCGGTGAGACCGACCGCCTGCTCAAGCTGGCCCGGACCATCAACGCCGATCCGCCGCCGCGTGAGCTCGATGTCCTGCTTGCCACCGGCGAACAGACCACAATCGCCCTGCTGAGCATGGCGCTGGAGAAACTGGGCTGCCCGGCGCGCTCCTACACCGGGCATCAGGTTCATATCCGCACCGACAAGGTCTACGGCAAGGCGCGTATTCTCGATATCGATGAATCGCGCGTGCGCGATGACCTGAAGAAGGGTCGCGTAGTAGTAGTGGCGGGCTTTCAGGGTGTTGATGAGGAAGGCAACATCACCACACTGGGCCGGGGCGGCTCTGATACCACGGCCGTGGCCATGGCCGCTGCCCTCAAAGCGGATGAATGCCAGATATACACTGACGTAGACGGTGTATACACGACTGATCCGCGCATCGTGCCGCAGGCCCGGCGGCTGGATCGCATAACTTTCGAGGAAATGCTCGAACTGGCGAGTCTCGGCTCCAAGGTGCTGCAGCTGCGCTCGGTCGAGTTTGCTGGCAAATACAGGGTTCCCTTGCGCGTACTGTCGTCCTTCGAGGAAGGTCCGGGCACGCTCATTACCTATGAGGACAATAAAATGGAAGCACCCGTCATTTCAGGTATCACGTTTAATCGTGACGAAGCCAAGTTGACCATCCGTGGCGTGCCAGACAAGCCCGGCATTGCCGCCCGAATTCTGGAGGAGATCGGCAAGGCCAATATCAACGTCGACATGATCGTTCAGAACGTGGGCGCGGACGTCACCACCGACTTCACCTTCACGGTGCATCGTGGCGATTACGCGAAGGCCCTCGATATCCTGAAGCGGGTGGCGGAGGAGATGAAGGCGCGCGAAGTCACCGGCGACGACAAAATTGTAAAAATCTCCATCGTCGGGGTGGGCATGCGCTCGCATGCCGGTATCGCCAGCCAGATGTTCAAGACCCTCGCGGGAGAGGGCATAAATATCCAGATGATTTCGACCTCGGAGATCAAGATTTCCGTGGTCGTCGATGAAAAATACCTGGAATTGGGGGTCCGTGCCCTGCACGGTGCCTTCGGTCTCGAAAAAAGCAGCAACTCCGCGGTTTAATTCCCCCCTCCCCCCCTCTAGCTGGCACAGAAGCTGCATAGCTATAGGCGTGCAGTCGAATACGGCCGGATTGACAGGAAATCCCTGTGGTATCCGTGAGTTAGCCGCCAGGCAGGCGATCGACCATGCCTGTTAGTGGTTACGGTAACGCAATAAACGCTGTGTCGCCTGTCGCCATAAGGGAGTTTGCCGCAATCCGTCATGAGGACGCTGGGCAAATCGAGTTGAGGAGCCGGTCAAGCCAGGGGTGGGTGACCGAATAAAGGGATAGGGAACGTATGGAATTAAGCAATACTGAAAGGAGTGCAGAACAATGCTGATACTTACTCGACGCATTGGCGAAACCCTCAACATCGGTGACGATGTTCAGGTCACCGTGCTTGGCATCAAGGGCAACCAGGTCCGCATCGGCGTGAATGCGCCCAAGGAAATCCCCGTTCATCGCGAGGAAATCTACGAGCGCATCAAAAAAGAGAAAGAATCGGGACAGATACATCCCATGCCCGGAGTGGCGCACGGCGGCAGCAAGGGCTGAATCTTCAGGGTTCAGCTTTACGTTGTTTCAGTGCACAGGTATCCTTGCATGCTCTCGTGTTTGCAAGGAGAGATGGCCGAGTGGTCGAAGGCGCACCCCTGCTAAGGGTGTATATGCCAAAAGCGTATCGAGGGTTCGAATCCCTCTCTCTCCGCCAGTCTCTTAACAAGAAGGCTCTAAAAGGTCCTTCCTGTTAAGAGACGGACAGAGACGGGATTGGAACCCTCGATGAAATTCAACAGATTGGGTTCGACCGCATAGCGAAGCTATGCTGAACGCCGGAGCGCAGCGACGCAGCCCCGAAGGGGTGAGGGCCGAAGGGTGAGGAGGATCAAAGACAAAGGTCCAGTGGACCTTTGTCCCGCCGAACGGGCGAGGCAGGATGCCGAGCCCCGGCTTTCAAGCGGAGCAGGATAGCGAAGCACAGATAAGGAATAATCCCTCTCTCTCCGCCAGCTTAGCTTTTCAGGACTAATCAGCTTTCCCCTCTGGTATCTAAACTTGTACAGCCATTATTTCGACATCGATATGCGTCGAAACAATGCTTTTTTTGATACTTCCGAGTCGAGTATAATCCCGCGCCTGTTTTAAAGGATTTGCGCCCGTAGCTCAGCTGGATAGAGTATCAGGCTACGAACCTGAGGGTCGGGAGTTCGAATCTCTCCGGGCGCGCCAAGCAAAAACAATGGGCCCCTTTTGGGGCCCATTGTTTTTGCTAGCCCGGAAGGTTCGACAATTTTGACAGGATCAAAATTGGGCGCGTCGAAGTGCGCCCGAAGGGCGCTCGCCAGGGATGGCGAGCGTCAATCTCCGACGATGTCATAGATCCGAGTTCGACGAGCCGGCGCAGCCGGCCGAAGCGCTGGAGCGTGAGTTCCAGCGGCCCGCAGGGTGAGAGCCGCTGGCCCGGGTAATCTCAACCGGGCGCGCCAATAACTAGGGGTACTATGCGGTCCCTTTATTGTGCAATTAATAACTGTTCCTAGGTTTGAACTGTTGGAAATGATTTTTCGTTGTCGTGGTGATTTCTATATAAGCTCTAGAAACGATAACGGCGGGTGCCTCTTATTTAATAGGCATTCTTGTCAGAAAAGACTCGAAAAATCGTCTGGTAGATAATCTTTAAATCCAGAAAAAGCGACCAGTTTTGAATATAGGCCAGATCGAATTTTATCCGCATTTGCATCTTATCGAGCGTATCAGTCTCGCCGCGCCAACCATTGACTTGGGCCAGGCCGGTGATTCCCGGTTTAACTTTATGGCGCAGCATGTAGCGATCTACCTGTTTTCGGTATTGCTCATTATGGGCGACAGCGTGTGGACGAGGCCCAACGAGCGACATTCTTCCTTGCAAGACATTGATGAGCTGGGGTAACTCGTCCAGGGATGTGCGCCGCAAAAAAGCGCCAAAGCGTGTAACACGTGGGTCGTTCTTTTTGGCCTGTACTACGGATTGATCATTTTCAGTTACCGTCATGGTGCGGAATTTCCAGACACTGATTTTATTTCCTCGCAAACCGTATCGGTATTGGCGGAAAATGATGGGTCCGGGAGATGTAAGTTTGATGCCAATGGCGATTAATATCATCGGAATGGCAACAAGCAAGAGAAACAGTCCAGATAAAATGATGTCTTCCAGGCGTTTGACAAAACCGTCAACACCGTAAAATGGGGTTTCCGATATGCTGACCACAGGGAGATCGCCGACATTTCCCCAGCTTGCATGCAGCAAGTCAAACATGAAGAAATCTGGCACGAGATATACTGAGACCGTGGTGTCAGATAACTTTGCGATCAATTCACGGATGCGTGTTTCTGCCCGCATGGGCAGGGCGATATATACCATGTCAATTCGCCCTTCATGCGCATGCTTGAGCAATGTCTCGAGGTTGCCGAGCACTTCAATCGGACCCCCATGCAGGGGTCTTGTTCCAGAAGGCCGCCGCGCATCGTAAAAACCTATTGGACGGAGCCCCATCCAGGGAGATTCAATAATAGTGTTGGCAAGATGCGCCCC
Source organism: Gammaproteobacteria bacterium (assembly GCA_029863005.1). Taxonomy (GTDB): domain Bacteria; phylum Pseudomonadota; class Gammaproteobacteria; order Acidiferrobacterales; family Sulfurifustaceae; genus Sulfuricaulis. The sequence continues at coordinate 12,005 of JAOTWF010000042.1, forward strand.
TAGCTCTGATGCGCTAACAATGGCAACGGTACGTACGTTCCAGCCACGCTGGCGCAACTCCCCTAAAAATATTTGAAGCCATCCGCGCCAGACGACCAGAATTAGGGGAGTAATGAGAAACCATGTTAGGAAAAGCCTACGCGAGTATTCACTGGTCGTCTTGGTGGTGTATGCCAGAATCAGAAGCGCCAAAACAACGGAAAGCCAGGCCCCCACGAGGCGCAGAAGTTCTCGGCCCCTGAGTAACGAGCCCCGCCAGGAACGATATATTTCGGTAAAATGAACGACAAGCAGAAACAAACCTATCGTCCAGACCAAGACAATGGTGTATTGCCTAATCCAGGGGAGTTCGTATAACAGCGAGGTAAGTATTAGGGAACCCGCAATCAACAGAACATCTGTTATCTGCAAAAAGGCAGATACTTTCCCATATTCAGGACCTGTAAACTTCTGAATTGCCAAAACATTTCTCCATTTAGGAGAGTTGTTGTGCGCTTACAGTCCTATTCCATGGCACTGTTTGCCGCGAAAGACAAGCGTGATACATCATCCCTGCAGTATGGCCATTATATGTTAGTGATCGGATTATTGAGTAGCTGGAAAGTTATTGGCTGTCCCGATAAGCTTCCCAGAGTGTTAAGAATTGAGCGATACGACTGATTTTAAAGAGCAGAGTTATCCATAAAGTCTATTGAAATTAGAAGGATAGGGCCTAATTCCAAAATAGTGGTCAATAAATCCTCTATAACTACATTCTTACAAAGATTTTTTCCGAACCACCTATTTGTACTTCCCTCTCACTGAAATCAAGCTCCTCAGTTTATAATACGCCATACTGATCGGCCCCCTAAAAAGTCATGGTTTCTGGAGAACAGTATTGATGATTCTTGATTGAATACACCCGCAGCAGAGAGATAAATGGCTAGCAACCTCACATCTGAAATTGATCAGACTGAGTTATCCTCAGTATTCAAACAAGTTGATTGATACAAATTTTCCATAAAGGTGTCCAATTCATTAACTGGATGCCTGAAGCTTTAGGCTGTAATTAGAGCGTCTGTTTTTTTTGGGGCTATTCTGCGATTTAGCAGCTATCTGCCAAGAACGTTATGCGCAGGTCGAGAGCGGAAATATCACGCATGTGTCCACCGCTCAGGGATGCTGAAATCAGATTATATGTTTTGGAAGGAAAACATAAGGGTAAATGGCTTATGTTTTCCTTCCTCATTTTTGCGATAGATGCTATTGAATATTGATTTGCCTCGTGTGGGCATATGACAATTTACAGATATATCTTTTACCAAGGTTAATAAGACATGCGCCGTATCTTTATTGTTCATCCCGCCGTTGTTGTAGCAAAGTCGCTGCTTTTGAAGAGAGTAGTTGTTGGCGTTCTTGCATCGGTTTTTTTTCTCGCCCCACTGACTAATGTGTTTGCCGACAGTCCTGTTGTCAATCAGGTTGCCTCCGGTGGTGAATATGAAATCGGGCCAGAGGACTTGCTCGATATCTCTGTCTGGAAGGAAAAAGATTTGCAAAAGGAAGTGCTTGTCCGACCTGATGGATGGATCACCTTTCCTTTGGTTGGAAACATCCAGGCGAAAGGAAAAACCGCCTTGCAACTTCAGGAAGAAATCACACAGTGGCTCAAGCAATACATTCCTAATCCGGTGGTAAGCGTATCAGTCAAAAAAATCGCCGGTTATAAGATCTTTGTAATCGGCCGGGTTAACAAACCGGGAGATTATGTGGTCGGCCGATATATTGACGTGCTCCAGGCACTTAGCTTGGCCGGGGGGCTCACACCCTTCGCAGAAGAAGGAAATATAAAAATTGTCAGGAAAGAAAACGGTAAAGAGACCATTCTTCGCTTTGATTACGCGGATGTAAAAAAAGGCCGTCGACTGGAGCAAAACATCACTCTGCGCAGTGGTGACGTTATTATCGTGCCCTGATAATCAAGTCTGGTCTGAAGTACACATATTTATCAAGGGTCAACACAAGACTTGTCTAGGACGAAGGAGAATAAAATGAGAAACAATTATCGTCAGATAGGCCAATATATATTAATAGGTATCCTACCAGTTTTGGTATTACCCCGGATCACGATAGCCGCGCAATGGTCATTTGAGCCTTCCATCGGCTTAGCCACAAGCCGTGATGATAATCCCACGTTAGCAACCGGCATCCAAGAATCTGCCACGGCTGTTTCAATATATCCACGCATGAGGTGGGGTAGAACCACAGAAACCTCCGCTGTGAACATAGACGCACAGGTAAGTGCGACAGAGTATTCAGGCGATCAAGTACCGGATACGGATTCGCAAACCCTGACTTTAAAATCGTATGTTCAGTCAACGGAAAGGACAAATTGGGGATTAGACGGCGAATATCGTCGGAACATACTGTTTGAATCTGCTCAAACTACATCTGGAACTGGAAATCTGAGGGACACCGATGTGGGGTTGGTTTCTCAGAAAGTTCGCCGAGAATCGCTGACCGCACAACCCTCATGGACCTATGCGCTGACGGAACGTAGTTCGCTGGGTATTCGATATGTAATTAATGATGTAAGTTTCGATAATATCGCGGGAACAAGTCTCGAGGACTACAAAGATCATCAGCTATCAGCTACATATTCTTATCGAATAACACGACGAGACGATGTTATTTTTTCGCTCGCTCGTTCATCTTACCGGCCTGACATAAGCGATACTAAATCAGATTCAAATGTAGTCTCAGTAGGAATCTCTCATGCATACACAGAAACGACACAAGGTCGATTTATGGTTGGTACCGGTAAAACTTCAGAGAAAACTCCTGCAGTCACTGAAGATTCCAGCAACTATGTATTGGAAGCAGGTTTAACGCAGCGGTCTGAGTTGTCCACGGTCGATGCCGTTATCAGCCGAGATGTGCAGCCGAGCGGAGGTGGGCGATCAGTGCTAAGCAATCAATTCAGAATTAATCTGTCCAGGAAAATTTCTCCAATGGTCAATTTTAATATGTGGGCTTACGTGTTTCGGAACAAAGTGCTGGAGGGTTCCGATCCGGATATCGATCGTCGATACTACGAGGTCGTACCTGGTCTAAACTGGCAATGGAAACCCGAATGGTTATTTCTCCTTCAATACCACTACCGGAAGCAGAAATATGATGCTATTCCAGAAACGGCAACGAGCAAGGCATTGTCTGCCGGTGTAAACTATTCTTGGCCCAAGCAAGTAACTTCTCGTTGAAAATTCTAAGGAATTTGTGAAGAAAAAAGTGTTATAGAGGCACAACGGCATGACAGAAACAGGTACATTGCATCTCGCTGACTATCTTTCGATTTTGCGACGCCGTAAGAAGCAGGTAAAACTTGTAGCGGCTCTGGTGTTTCTTGTCAGCGCCGTCCTTGCCTTTGTTATTCCTCCTCAATACCGTTCAACAGCGACCATTCTTATTGAGCAGCAACAAGTACCTCGCGATCTGATCCCATCGACTGTCACTGGTTATGCCAATCAGCGACTTCAGATAATTCAAAAACGCGTCATGACGGATGAGAATTTGTATAAAATCGCCGAAAAATATCAGCTCATATCCGGAAAAGGGAAATGGGAAACTTCAGATAAGAAGACCATTGTAAAAATGCGGCAAGCGACCAAATTTGTGACTGACAGCGCCAATGTAACTGACCCACGTAGTGGTGCCTCACTGATGGCTACCATATCGTTCAAATTATCTTATAGTGCAGCCTCACCTGAAATCGCGCAGAAAGTCGCTAATGATCTTACCGATTATGTTTTGCAGGAAAATATATTGATTCGTACCCAGCAAGCAGTAAAGACGTCCGGTTTTTTCTCGGAAGAAGAGGGAAAATTACGCCAACACCTTACTGAACTTGAAGCAAAACTTGCCGCCTACAAAACAAAAAATACGGGCCGCTTACCGGAGTTGTTGAATTTGAACATGTCATTGATGGAGCGAACACAAAAAGAACTGGAAGACATCGAGCGACAAATCTACAGCTTGGAAGAACGCAGACTTGAACTTCAGGGGCAGCTTGCCACGGTGGAGCCTTACACCGGTCAGGGACCTGGAGGACGACTCAGGGAAGTCCAGACACAATATCTCAGTGCAGCGGCTGTGTACGCACCCAATCATCCTGACGTAATTAAATTGCGGCGTGAATTGGATATGCTTCGCAGGGAAACCGGAGCAGTCGACGAGCGTGAGGCTCTTGACAAGGAATATAAAAAGACACGCGCCGAGTTAATTGAGGCGCGGGAGAAATATGCAGACAACCATCCTGATGTGACACGACTAAAGGCAGCGTTAGCGGCTCTTGAAGAGAAGCTTAAAAGTTCGATTTCGTCATCTCCGATAGGGTTCGCATTAAAACCTGATAATCCTGCCTACATTGCGATACAGACGCAGTTAGCCACGATCGGTATTAGTCTCAAGTCGGCGTCCGAGCAGCGTGCCCGGGCCAAGGAAAAATTGGCGGAATATGTAGCACGTGTAGTTCAAACTCCGAATGTGGAACAGGAAGGACTGGTGCTGCTGCGTGAATATGACAGCACTGTCAAGAAGTATCGTGAAATTAAGGAACATTTAATGGGGGCTGATATCGCGGTGGAATTGGAAAAGGAACAAAAAGGTGAGCGCTTTTCATTACTGGAAGCACCTGAACTCCCCGAGAGCCCGCAGATGCCAAACAGGAGAGCGTTTCTCCTGCTTGGAATTGTTTTGGGGCTTGGAAGTGGAGTTGGTTACGCGAGTATCGCAGAATACATGGACCGAACTGTTCGCGGTTCCATGGCGGTTGCCTCGGTGTTGCGTGCCCCACCCTTGGCTGTCATTCCGCATATACCCATCGGTGACACGGTTGCAGAGAGCCGACGGCTAATTCAGGGAGCGAGGTAATTTTACGACTACTTTGTAGTCCTAAGTTTTGCTAGGCAGAGTGTGCTAAACTTCGAAATTCTGAATCACAATACTACCGGCATTAGTAACGTTCAGTATTCTGATAAAAAAGCAGAGATGGCAAAGTATGGATCCCTATTCTAAGGCTATTGAGCGGGCGCGGCAGGGGCAGGGGCAGGAATTTTCTGCCGAAGGTCGAGCCTTGATGCCCACGGATATTGTTTATACCCAGACCCGCTGTGTTGATCTCTACCCTGGCTGGTTAAAGCAGCATCGTATTATTGCCGGGGACGCTCAAAACGAGGCATCAAAGGCGTATAAAGTTCTTCGCACACAAGTATCCCAGCGAATGCGCCAGCACGGCTGGAGAACATTGGGCGTAACCAGTCCTCAACAAGGTGAAGGCAAGACGCTTACGGCGATAAATCTGAGTATCAGCTTGGCTTTGGAGAAAAATCAAACCGTATTGCTGGTTGATGCCAATTTGAGCCAGCCGAGTATTCACACTTATCTCGGTATTGATGTGGACCTGGGATTGCGCGAGCACTTGCTTGAAGGAGCGCCTGTGCAAAAGATTTTGGTTCATCCCAAAATCCAAGGGCTTATTATTTTGCCTGGCAGTGTACCTCTGACGACTTCATCAGAAGCGCTGTCATCTCGTCCCATGTTGCAACTGGTGCAGGAACTGAAACGACGCTATCCTATGCGCTGGGTAATATTCGATTTACCTCCAGTCCTGGTTTCCGATGACGTTCTGGCATTTGCTCCTTATATCGATGCCATGTTGCTGGTGGCGGAAGAAGGAAGGACTTTGCGACCTGAATTATCCCGTGCGGCTGAATTGGTTAAGTCGTCAAACCAGAACTTGATAGGTACCGTATTAAATAATTCGATGGAAAGGAATTCTATGTATGGAATGTCTTGAGTATTTTAGCTAGGGGAAAGCTCCCGCTAAGCCATAATCGACGACACAGCTAAAGTATTTGACAGGTCTCTCATATGTATATGAAAACTTAATATGTACGAATCATTTTACGGATTTAAAGAAAAGCCGTTTTCATTACTGCCGGATCCTGCTTTCTTGTACATGAGCGAGAAGCACCGCCGCGCGCTCGCCATGCTGAGGTACGGCATCATGAATGAGGCCGGTTTTACCGTGATCACGGGCGAGATCGGATCAGGCAAGACCACCTTGATTCGTTTACTGCTGAACGAAATTAATAGCGATTACACTACGACGGTAGGAATCGTCTCCAATACACATAGAACGTTTGGAGAATTGCTTGAATGGGTCTTGTTGGCCTTCAAGCTTGAATATCGTGGAAAGAAAAAAGTAGAGCTCTACCAAACGTTGGCAGAATTTATTGCCAAAGAGTACAGTCAGGGCCGCAGAACTGTTTTAATAATCGACGAAGCACAGAATCTCGATGCGGAGGCGCTTGAGGAACTGCGCATGCTGTCAAATATTAATGCCGACAAGAATCAGCTTCTGCAGTTAATACTCTCTGGCCAACCCGCCCTGCAGGAAATACTTCGTTTGCCCGAATTGCATCAGTTTGCACAGCGTATCGCCGTTGCTTTCAATCTTAAGACACTTAACCTTGAAGAAACTTGGCAGTATATCCGTCATCGTATTCAAACAGCCGGAGGTGATCCTAATTTATTCGATACCAAGGCATGCGCTGCCGTTTATTACTATACGCGCGGAACACCCCGCCTGATTAATGTTTTATGCGACACGGCTTTGGTGTATGCCTTTGGAGAGCAAAAACAAAGAGTAGACGCAGACCTTGTCTGTGAAGTCGTGCAAGAGAAAGTTCGGGAAGGCATATTACCGGTAGTTAGCGATAAAGATTTCTCAGAGACGGGTGTAGTACATAACTTCAACCCACATAAAAAATAATAGAAATTATTTTAAGTTTTTTTAGTTGGCATCCACATTACCGAATTTGCTATAACTAAAATGCTATTTTAGATTTATTTATCGTCGGCAATTTATATCGATGTCTCAAGGGATGAGAAGTGACGAGAGTTTGTATAAATATCTAATACCTCGACTACATAAATTAATCTCATAGACAGAGTAAGTTCAGAGCATTAATTTCTTTAATTACTCAGCAGATCACCTGTTTCAATCACTTCCATGCGCATAATTCTAGGTAATTCTTCAATTAACCTTTATCAAGTCTACGTTCGATAAAATTCGTCTATGCTGAAAGTGAGCATTACTATTAACATGTTTCTCATTATTTTCTTATAGTTATTGTGATTAATGTTATCTAGAGGCCGCACGATGAAGGTTGTGATTCTTGCAGGTGGATACGGGACTCGCA
>JAOTWF010000105.1 GCA_029863005.1 Gammaproteobacteria bacterium
TGCGGTGCATCAGCGGTCGCGATGACGTGCGATGTCGTAGCCAATCACGGTACCAATTACCGCACCGACCGCCGTATGCCCGGGGTCACCATGGCCGATATGGTGTCCCACCACCCCGCCGATTACGCTCCCAAGAATGACAGGTGCGGATGAGCTGGAACGGCGTTCCGGGTAATAATCGTCGTCCCGGTGGGTGCGCGGACCATATTCGCGATATTCACGACGCTCATAATAGTCATGGCGACCACCATGGCGGTAATGATGCTTGTATTGGTGTTTGTCCTTGTACCAACCACGATGCAAACCATTATCATGACGTGCATAACGATCCTCCACTTGGTGCACGCGTGCCCCGCGGTAACTGTCACGGTCACGATTGCCGCGATCCGCCAACACCAGAGGTGCGGCCAGCGAAGTGGCCACGGCCAGAATAACGGCACTCAGTAACTTGCGATTCATGTTTGTCTCCTTCGTTGTGTTTCAGGGTTAATGCTGACTTCAGAGACAAGCTTACTCACCCGTGACTGAACGCTGGCTGAACGGAACTCAGCTATAACTTGTTGATTGGTTTGAAGTTAAGATTTATACGGTAGAAAATATAAGGGGCCACCGCCACCCAGAACAGCAGCAGGATCCACACGCGTCCGGCGAGCAGATTGTAGTCCTGCCGCAAACGGAGCCAGGAATGTCCCGCCACGAAGTGCCCAAACAGGAACTCAAAAGTCACCGTCAATCCAAGCCAGACCATGCCTATGGCCACCGCCTGCCGCGCGGACGCGGGTATCCAGGACCGGACAATCACCCAAATATAAATCCCGATCAGCAGCGCACCGATCAAGGTCGAGAGCTGGTGCGCCTTCAGCTCGCTTAGATATTTCGCGTACCACACCTGACGCAGCACGCCATTGGCGATGGCGATGAACAGCATGGGCACCCAAGCGAATATGTATTTGAGCATTGATAATGGCTCCGAGCCTATTTATTCTGCCTCGTAAATGGGAATTGCCAAACAGCCATCCGTCGTGACGCTGCCGCCCGCGTCAGTGCCCTATCCTTCGATCGTGGATTTCCTGTGCCGCGTCTTCCCGGCCATTTCGCGCGATAAGTGGGCGCAACGGATACGCGATGGGAAAGTACTGAACGACAGCGGCGAACCCATCACGGCAAAGACGCCGTATTCTCCCTCCAAACGGATATTCTATTTCCGGGAAATTGAAAACGAGCCGGTCATTCCTTTCGCAGAACAACTTCTGTTTCAGGATGACGAGCTGCTGGTGGCCTGCAAGCCGCATTTTCTGCCCGTGATCCCGGGTGGCCGTTATGTGGAGGAATGTTTATTGAACCGCCTGCGAAACCGGACCGGCCTGGCCGACCTGACCCCCCTGCATCGCCTCGACCGCGAGACCGCGGGCGTCGTCATTTTCTCCGTCAATCCCAAAACACGCGGCCTTTACCACGAGTTGTTTACTCACGGGAAGGTGGAGAAAACCTATCACGCGCTGGGTGGAGTGAATCACCTCCCGCAGGAAAAAAACTGGATAGTTGAAAACCGGATTGTCCGGGGAGAACCGCGGTTCCGGATGAAAATCGTCCCAGGTACCCCCAATGCCCGTTCGCTCATCCAGCTCCTGCAAGTGAAAGGTCACCAAGGACTGTTCCGATTGCAGCCAGTAACCGGGAAAACCCACCAATTGCGGCTGCACATGAGCGGTCTGGGGTTCGGAATTATTAATGACCGGGTCTATCCTGATCTGCAACCGGAAACAGAAGATAATTTTGATAAGCCGCTGCAGTTACTGGCAAAGCAAATCCGTTTCCATGATCCCGTCGCCGGGGGAGTCAGAGAGTTTCGATCAGCGCGGGAAATTCAATCTAAATCGTTTTCGAGCACGACGCGGTAGCGTGCCTTTCCGGCCCGAAGATGGGCCATGGCCTCGTTCACGTGGCTCAGCGGAAAAGTTTCGATCACGGGCTCGATGTGGTGGCGGGCGCAGAATTCGAGCATCGTCCGCATCGTGGCAGGGGCTCCCGTCGGTGTGCCGGAGAGACAGCGTTGCCCCCCAATCAGCGCAAACGCCGGCACCGACAGCGGCTCGGCCACGGCACCCACTATATGCAGACGTCCGTTGGGCGCGAGCGCATCGAGGTAGGCGTCCCAATCCATCTCCACGGCGACAGTGGAAATTATGAAATCGAGCGAGCCAGCAATCTTTCTCAATTGTGCGGCGTGACGTGAATTGACGACATGGTGCGCGCCCATTTGCCGTGCGTCTTCGTGCTTATTATCGGTGGAAGTGAACGCGGTAACTTCGCAGCCCCACTTATTGAGTATTTTCAACGCCAGATGACCGAGCCCACCGATACCGATCACGCCCACGCGCTGCGTGGGACGCACATCAAACTGCACCAGTGGATTGAACACGGTAATGCCGGCGCACAGCAGCGGGCCGGCTTTCATGACATCTAGGTCCGCCGGCAGCGGCGTGGCCCACACCGCTTGGCAGCGCACCTTGTCGGCGAATCCGCCGTGACGGCCGACGATGGTCTGCTCGACCTCTGCGCAATGATTGTGGTCGCCGCGCAGACACGAGTGACAAATCATGCAACTGCCACTGAACCAGCCGACGCCAACCGTGTCCCCCGGCTTGAGATGCTTTACGTTGGTACCGACCTTGGAAATTTTGCCAACCACTTCGTGGCCGGGCACCAGCGGATATTCGCTGTCGCCCCATTCGTTGTCCACCATCGACAAGTCGGAGTGGCACAGGCCGCAGGCGATGACGTCGATCTCGACCAGGTCGGGGCCAAGCACGCCGGGATCATACTCGAGGCGTTGGAAACGCCCCTTGGCTTTATTCACGGCATAGGCGTTGATCATCCAAAATGCTCCAGTTGGATTCTATGGCTTAAGCATCTTGCGTAACGTGTTCAGGAGCCGGTCGTCATCCCACTCGCGGCTGCCGATGGCGCGATGAGTGACGTTACCCTGGGGATTTATGATAAAGGTCGTCGGCAGTCCGATCACCGGGTATTTTGCAATGACACTGCCATCGAAATCGAGCGGCAGCGGAAAAGATACCGGGTATTGGCCCGTGAAGGCAAACACCGTGTCCCCATCCTCACCCACGTTGACGGCGAGGATGACGATGTCCTCGCCCTTGATCTTTTGGTGCGCGCGTTCCATCGAGGGCATTTCATCACGGCACGGCGGACACCAGGTGGCCCAGAAATTTAGCACCACCATTTTGCCGCGGTAATCCGAGAGACGATAGGTCTTGCTGTCTTCACCCATCAGTGCGAAATCCGGCGCGATGAACGGTTTGTCCAGCGGCGTCAGCGTTTGAATCTTACCGGTCTCGGCGTCAGCGGCGACCCCCGCCGTGAGCCACAACAGGAGGGCCGCAGTCCTGAATAATATGTTCATTCGCTCGCTCATAGATCACCGGGTTTCAAATGAATGTCGGGCGCGCAACGTACGCCCTTGAGTAACACCGAGCGTTTCTTGCCGTCCTGGTGCCATACGATATCGAGATCGAATTCATCCCCCGGCTTGAGACTGAATACTGACATGCCCCAATTGTAGTCGCCTGAACGATAGCGCTGGCGGGTGGGGAGCAGTGACCATTCGAAGGCCAATCGCGCGGAGGGCGGCGCCTGGCGTGTGGTCCATTCCTTCTCCCAATCTTCACGCGTTTTAAGACCATGGCGCGCGCCAGCCGCATGCACCACCCACTCACGCAGATTATATTCGATGGTGCTCGGCGCCGACGGAGACGAAATATTCTTGAACACCGTCTGGAACACACAACTTTGGGCGATCACCTCCGAATCCTCGACCGAAAACCCGCGTGCCTGGAAAAACCCGCGCGTCTGGTCCGGCAGACGCTGCACCAGCCGGATGGATACGCCCGGTTCGGCGATCTCCCAATACGGCAAACGCGCCTCTTCATCGACACCAATGTTGAACGCTGCGTTTGCAGAAGCTGCAATTGACAGCGTGATGCACATCACGCTTAAGCGTGTCCCATCAATAACTATGCGCATGCGAGTGCGGGATATTCTCGTCGGAATAACTTTCACAAGGTTTAATCATACTACGACCTGTTTCGCTGATTGACGCGCGATAATGATGGGCAGGTACCGGCCCTGGGCTTCTCAAGCTCTTCGATCAGGGTCAGGGTGAGTGCCAGGGTCTTGAGGTCGAGCTCCGGGTCCTGCGCGAGATAGTGATCCAGCCCCATCGCCGGAATCGTCGGCTGACCGGGGACCAGCGCATCGGCAATGACCGTCAGCCCGTCATTCGGGCCGTGCTTGCGTAACCCCAGATATCGTTCGCGTGCCAACTCAGAGACATTCCCGGACAACGGAATACCGATGTAATTTACTACCAGCAAATGTTCGGGCAATTGCAGTTTTGTGAAACGCGCGCCGGCGCGCTCCCTTCCGAGGCTTTCCAGGGCGTCCCACTCCCACCCCTGCAACCAGGCAAAAGCGCGACCCAACCAGCGGCGCGGACCCGAACGGTAGGGATCAAAGAGAGGCGTGCCACGC
>JAOTWF010000043.1 GCA_029863005.1 Gammaproteobacteria bacterium
TTGCAGATCCTGCGCCGTGATTTCCGTGCCATTGCAGAGGGTCAAGGCCCGCTCGAGGATATTTTCAAGTTCACGCACGTTGCCCGCGAAGGCGTAGTCCTTGAGGATATCTTTTGTATCCGCGGTTAGTTGCGGTGGTCTCATCCCCATGTTATCGGCCAGTTTTCGGCACAGCGCATCGGCCAGCAAGGGGATGTCTTCCACGCGTTCGCGCAGTGGCGGAATTACCAGTTCGATGACATTCAGGCGGTAATAAAGATCCTGGCGGAATTTCCCCTGAGCCACGAGATCATGGAGATTCTTGTGGGTGGCTGACAGGATCCGAACGTCCACTTTTATTTCATTCTGGGCGCCCACCGGACGGATGGATTTTTCCTGAATGGCGCGCAATAGCTTAACTTGCATGGACAGGGGCAGATCACCGACCTCATCGAGAAACAGCGTGCCTTCGTTAGCCGCCTTGAAAAGTCCGTCTTTGTCGGTGACCGCTCCCGTAAAGCTCCCTTTTTTGTGTCCGAAGAATTCACTTTCCATGAGGCTTTCGGGTATGGCGCCGCAGTTAACCGGGATAAAGGGCTTATCGGCACGTGGGCCCAGTTCATGAATCAGCCGTGCGGCGAGTTCTTTGCCCGTGCCGGATTCACCAGCGATGTACACCGGTGCCTGTCCAAGGGCGAGCCGCTCAATCATGGTTCGCACTTTCTGGATAACCTCGGATTCGCCCAGCATCTTTCGGGAGCCGGTTGCGGGCTCGGGGCTCTCGCCGTTTCCTCCCGCGGGGGGTTTCACGGCCGTGGCCTGTCCCACGCGCAGGGCGGAGCGCACGATATTGCGCAGGTCATTGAGGTCAAGAGGTTTGGAGACAAAATCGAAAGCGCCTGCTTTGAGGGCGGCCACGGCGGTTTCCATGTTGCCGAAGGCGGTGATGACCGCCACGGGCAGATAGGGGTGCTTCTCCTGGATGTAGCGCACCAGTTCGATGCCGTTGCCGTCCGGCAGGCGCATATCCGTCAGGCACAGGTCGAATTCGAAATCCGTCAGTAAATGACGCGCTTCCTCGATATTTGAAGCGGAGCGCGTTTCGAGATTCATCCGGCCCAGCGTCAACTCGAGAACCTCTCGAATATCCGGTTCGTCGTCGACGATCAGAATCTGATTTTTCGGTTTATTCATAATGTACCCAGATCGGCGCAATCCTCGGCGCGTACAAAGGTGATGCGGAAGCGGCTGCCAACACCCCCTTCGCCGGGATAATGATTCAGCGTGGCGCCGTTGCCCTCGCACAATTCGCGTGCGATATAGAGACCCAATCCGGTCCCTTTCGGTGTGGTAGTGAAGAAAGGATCGAAGATGTTGTCGGCAATATCGGGATTGACACCGCTGCCCCAATCAATGACATCCAGTATAGGCCGGTCTTCGTTGTCACGGGTTCCCTGAAACTTGATCAGCGGTGTGCCGGTGAAGGGTGGACTGTGGCGCAGGGCGTTCTGGCACAGGTTCGAGACCACCTGATAGAGCTGATCGGGATCCACGCAGACAGAGAGACCTTCAAGGCCATGCGCGATGAAAGCATCGCGAGGCACGGTTACGGTGTCACCGTGCTGGCGCAGAAAATCCTCGAGCCAGGGTTGAAGCTCCAGTTTCACCGGGTTGATGCGGTCACGCCGGCTGAGCTGCGTGACGTTCTGAACGATCACGTTCATGCGCTTGCCTTGTTCATCGATGATCTTGACGAGGCGCTTCTCCTCGGCGTTTTCAGAATCCATGGTTTCACCGAGGAGTTGCGCGGCATTGCTGAGCGCGCCCAAGGGATTGCGGATTTCGTGCGCGATGCTCGCCGTGAGGCGCGCCAAGGCCGCCATTTTCAGTTGCTGGGCCTGCTGTTTCAGAATTGACATGTCCTCGAGAAATATCAGTTTCACCGAATTCTTGTCGTTCCCCAGAGTGACAAAACGAGGAAGCAAGGAATAACCGACGCGCGAGGTAAATACTTTTCGCCCACGGTTCAAGGCGGTGTTGCCCAACCACTGAAAGAGCTGAATGGCCAGGTCGGGCGATATCTCATTAAGCGGCGAATTCTTGTCAGCATCATTGTGGAGCCCTAAGTATTTCTGCGCGGCCTGGTTCATCATGCGGATATTTCCCTGCGGGTCGCAGATGACGACACCGGATTGCATGCGTTGGATGACGAGCTCATTGAGCTGGGTGAGATTGACGACGTCCACGCCGCGGCTTTGCGCCAGTTCTTCGGTGGCACGCAAGCGATTGGCCAGCAGATAACCGAAGAAGGCCGTGGCAAACAGGCCCACCCCGAACAGACCTACCTGGGGGAAGTCCTGCAGCATTTCAGTATCCGCGGCTTTGCCCCCGGTTAGCCAGCCCCACCAATATTCAATCCCCACGGCGATCGTCGCCAAAGAGGCATAAAAAATAGTCAGCTGTTTTCCCAGCATAAGACTAGTGCCGGCGATGGCCACGACCAGCATCAGACCTAGCCCACTGGAGATTCCGCCGCTGGCATGCATGATGATGGTCAGCAACGTGACATCGGCGAAGGCGAGGAGCGCCGCTTGGCTATCGTAATCCGGTGTCCGCCAATGAATGGAAAAGACCGCCGTCACGCTGATCAAGGCAAAGACAATGCTGGTACTGAGAAACAGGCCGGGATGGGCTTCGCCAAAGGGTGAGAATTTGCCTACGGTGATAGCGATGCTGGCCGCCGCCAAGGCGAGCGCCAAGCGGTAAAAATTGAAGTATTCGAGGAGCTTCCAGTTCTGGGTGGCAATGGCGGCCTGCCCTTCTGCCCGGCTCTGCCCCGCGCGGGGAAGGACGCTATCCATGGCTGTCATACCTTATGGAAATAGCACAGATTGGGGGGGTGTCAAAAAACGTCACCCCTAAATTGTGTCAGCCGCGCGCCTCTTTTTGGTGCGCTTCGCTGCAATAATGCCTGCCGTCTTCACAAATCGCCTCGGATTCGGGGACGTGCGTTCCGCAAAGGTCGCAGGCAACCATTTTGGGGATAGAAGTTTGATCAGCGCGGGACTTTCGGCGCGAAGCCAAGGCGCGTTTGATGATTGACAGGACCAGCCACACCCCGATGAGGATGATGATTATGCGCAGCAGTTGTCCCATGGAGATGTCGTATCAAATGATCGGGAAGTGCAACAGGCTAAAGCTTACTTCGATTTCCATTCCGTGGGCGACATATTGACTGGTCGGGGTGAGAGGATTTGAACCTCCGGCCCCTTGCTCCCGAAGCAAGTGCGCTACCAGGCTGCGCTACACCCCGTTGAAAGACAATATCTAATAACTGCGGTGGGCGGAAAAATGGGCCAGATCGAGAAGCGCTTGTTTGAAGGGCGAATCCGGTATGGCGGCCAAAGCAGCCGTGGCCCGGGAGGCCTCGTCTTCAGCCCGGCGCGCAGTGTACGTGATGGAACCTGTTGATTCAATGGCATCCATGACCTCTTCCATTTGCTCCAGCCCGCCTTCCTCGATGGCGGTTCGAATCAAATCGCGCTGGCGGGTATTTCCCTGTCGTAGCGTGTAGATCAACGGCAAGGTGGGTTTGCCCTCGGCGAGATCATCCCCGATGTTCTTCCCAAGTTCGTGATTCTCCCGCCCGTAGTCGAGCGCATCGTCTACCAGCTGAAACGCCGTGCCGATATGCATGCCAAACGTCGCCATGTCCTCCTCGATCTGCCGATTTTGACCGCTGATCACGGCCGAGAGCTGGGCTCCCGCCTGAAACAGTTTGGCGGTCTTACTGCGGATAACCTCGATGTAACGTTCCTCGGTGGTCTCCGGATCATGGCAATTGAGCAGTTGCATGACTTCACCTTTGGCAATGGTGTTGGTCGTGTGGGCCAGGATTTCCATCACGCGCATGCTGCCCACCTCGACCATCATCTCGAAGGCCCGCGAATAGAGAAAGTCGCCGACCAGCACGCTGGCTTCGTTGCCCCAGATGGTATTGGCTGTGGTATGGCCCCGGCGTAGTTCCGAGGCATCCACCACGTCGTCGTGCAGCAGGGTGGCGGTATGTATAAATTCGATAATGGCGGCCAGGCGGATGTGGTCATGGCCCTGGTATCCAAAAGCCCGGCTGCCCAGCAATACCAGAACCGGGCGTAGCCGTTTGCCTCCGCTTTGGACGATGTAGGAGCCCATCTGGTTGATGAGGGCGACGTCGGACTGGAGCCGGGCCTCGATCTCGCGGTCCACGGCACGCAGATCGTCCCGGACCAGGGCCTTGATGGCTTCGTAATCCATGAATATGAAGGGTCGGTGAAGTCCGGGCCGGCATGCTAGGGGCTGGGTTTCCGCCCGTCAAGCCGTTTGACCTGCCGCAGTCCTATCGTTAGAATTGCCGGCCTTTTAGCGGGTTTCCTCCGCCTTTTTCGGCCCCACGGGGCATTCAGGAGTCGAATTCATCATGTATGCAGTCATTCAGAACGGCGGCAAGCAATACCGGGTCGCGCCCGGCGATGTCATCCGGGTGGAGAAACTGGAAGTCGCGGAGGGTCAATCCGTGGACCTCAACCCGGTGCTCATGGTCAGCGACGATCAAGGCGCGCGCATCGGCAATCCTGTTCTCGAAGGGGCAAATGTCACGGCCACGGTTAAGAGCCACGGCCGGGCGGATAAAATCAAGGTGTTCAAGATGCGTCGACGCAAACATTATCGCAAGACACAGGGCCATCGCCAGTACTACACTGAGCTGGAAATCACCGGCATCAAGTAACCGAGAGACTTACCTATGGCACACAAGAAGGCGGGCGGCAGCTCGCGCAACGGTCGGGATTCTCATGCGCAGCGTCTCGGCGTCAAGCGTTACGCCGGCGAACAGGTGCTGGCGGGAAACATTATCGTGCGTCAGCGCGGTACCGAATTTCATCCGGGTACGAATGTCGGGATTGGAAAAGACGATACGCTTTTCGCCAAGGTCAACGGCCGGGTGAAGTTCGACATCAAGGGCCCGCGTAATCGCCGAACGATAAGTATCATCCCGGGCTGACCCGCTTTCGCACGCATCGAAAACCCCGCCCTGGCAACACGGCGGGGTTTTTTATTTTGGAACATTGCTTATATGAAATTTGTTGACGAAGCGACCATCCGTGTCGAAGCCGGTGCCGGCGGCAACGGGGCGCTGTCATTTCGGCGCGAGAAATTCATTCCGCGTGGTGGGCCGGATGGCGGCGACGGGGGTCATGGCGGGAGCATATACTTGATCGGTGCGGAGGGCCTCAATACGCTTGCCGATTTCCGGCAGACCCGCGTGTTCCGTGCTGAGAAGGGCGCCAAGGGGAGTGGGTCCAATTGCACCGGAAAATCCGGGAAGGATCTGTATATACAGATTCCTCTTGGAACCCGCGTGGTGGATGCCGAGACCGAGGAACTGATCGGCGAGATCACCCGCCAGGGTGAGTTACTGATAGTGGCTCACGGGGGCAAGGGGGGTCTCGGCAATACACGTTTCAAGTCGAGCACCAACCGTACACCGCGGCGCACGACACCCGGCAAGCCTGGTGAGCAGCGCGAGCTGGCGCTGGAATTGCAGGTACTGGCCGACGTCGGTTTGCTCGGCCTGCCCAATGCCGGCAAATCGACTTTGCTGCGGGCAGTATCGCAGGCACGGCCCAAGGTGGCGGACTATCCTTTCACCACCCTGCATCCGCATCTGGGCGTGGTGCGCGTCGGTGAACTTCGCAGCTTCGTGATGGCCGACATCCCCGGACTGATCGAAGGTGCTGCCGAAGGTGCAGGGCTGGGACATCAATTCCTGCGGCACCTCGCGCGCACGCGTGTTCTGTTGCACCTGGTGGACATGGCACCCCTTACGCCGGACGCTGACCCGGCGGCGGGGGTCAAGTCCATCGAGGCGGAACTGAAAAAGTTTAGTCCGCTGCTTGCCAAACGGGAGCGCTGGTTGGTGTTGAATAAAATGGATCTATTGCCTAAGGACGAGCGCGAAAAGACTGCCAAACATCTGCTTAAGAAGCTGAAATGGAAACGCCCGGTGTATAGAATCTCCGCCATTCGCGGCGAGGGCTGTGGCGAGCTGACCAAGGATCTTATGCGTCACCTGGAGCAGCTCAGGAAAAAATCAGACAAACAAGACGGACATTGAACATGAGCACGAAACTGCGCGAAACGCTGAAAGGCAAGCGGCGTATTGTGGTAAAAATCGGCAGCGCCCTGCTGACGCGTGATGGGCAAGGGCTCAACACCGAGGGCATTCAGGATTGGGGCGCGCAGCTGTCACAGCTACGAAGTCGCGGTATTGAAGTGGTGCTGGTGAGCTCCGGGGCGGTGGCCGCCGGCATGCAGCGGCTGGGCCGCAAAGTTCGTCCGCATGCACTTTATGAATTGCAGGCGATGGCCGCCGTGGGGCAAATGAACCTGATCCAGGTCTACGAATCGGCGTTCCAGCGCCATAATCTTCACACCGCCCAGGTGCTGCTGACCCACGACGATCTCACTAATCGCAAGCGCTATCTCAACAGCCGCACCACACTGCGTACTTTGTTGAGTTTCGGCGTTATTCCCGTGGTGAATGAGAATGACACGGTGGCCACGGAAGAAATCCGGTTCGGCGACAACGACACCCTGGCGGCGCTGGTGGCCAATCTTATTGAGGCGGATTTGTTGCTGATCCTTACCGATCAGCGCGGTCTTTACGAACGCGATCCGCGCCACGACCCGGAGGCAAAGCTGCTGTCAGAGGGCACGGCCGGCGATCCACTTCTGCTTTCCATGGCCGGGGAATCCGGCGTGCTGGGGCGTGGCGGCATGCGCTCGAAGCTTCTCGCGGCGGAAAAAGCGGCACGCTCAGGCGCCTCCACCGTGATCGCCTCGGGGCGGGAACCCCATGTTATCGCACGAGTGCTGGAAGGCGAGGCGATCGGCACTTATCTTCACGCCGCGCAAGGGCGCGTGGCGGCACGCAAGCAGTGGCTCGCCGGCCACGCCCGGGCGATGGGAAAACTCAAGCTCGATGCGGGCGCGGTAAAAGTCATCCGCGAAGGGGGCAAGAGCCTGCTCCCCGTCGGCGTGCAAGCCGTCGAAGGCGCATTTACGCGCGGTGAAATCGTATCCTGCCTTGATCCCGAGGGACGCGAAGTGGCGCGCGGGCTGGTAAATTACAACTCCGAGGAAGCCGTGCGTATCATCGGCAAGGCCAGCGACAAGATTGAGTCGATTCTCGGATATGTCGATGAACCAGAATTGATCCACCGTGACAATATGGTGGTAATCTAGTTAAAAATCAGCACGAATAAAAAAGGCCGGTTATGCCGGCCTTTTTTATCAGAGTTTGGGAAATATCAGGCGAGGGCTCGCACTTGCTGATTGAGACCGCTTTTGTAGCGCGCCGCGGCATTTTTGTGCACCAGCCCCTTGCGAGCCAGGCGATCAATGGCGGAAGCCGCTTCACGGTAGGCTTGTTGCGCCGCAGATTTGTCCTTGCTGGTGATGGCGGTGCGGACCTTCTTGATCTGGGTGCGCAGTTCAGTGCGCTGACCGGCGTTACGTGTGCGATGCGCCTCGGCCTGGCGCGCGCGTTTCTTTGCCTGGGCGGTATTGGCCAAAACAATTCTCCTGGATATGCCTCGAAAGGCCGGCAACTATGCTGATTTTAGGCTTGTTTGTCAATCCCGCGAATGATTTGTCCGGGACCGTTCTTGGCGCAATCGCGGGTTTGGGTGCCTTGGGACATCCTGTATCATCGCCACCCAGATGGCGTCTCGTCACTCGAAACCGCATTCGTGAGCCGCAAGCTCCTTAAATCCACGGCCGTCACCGGCAGCATGACCCTGCTGTCACGCATTACCGGCCTCATTCGCGATATTTTTTTTGCGAGCCTTATCGGCGCAGGCAGCGGTGTGGCCGCTGACGCCTTCTACGTCGCGTTCCGTATTCCCAATTTCCTGCGTCGCATCTTCGGGGAGGGCGCCTTCTCCCAAAGTTTCGTCCCGGTATTCGCCGAGTACAAAACCAAATACACGGCGGATGAAGCCAAGGCCTTCGTCGATCACATGGCCGGCATACTCGGCCTCATTCTTTTTTCCATTACATTCGTCGGCGTGCTAGCCGCACCCGTGCTGGTCATGGTGTTGGCACCGGGTTTTTTGGATGACCCGCAAAAATACGACCTGACGGTACAAATGCTGCGCATCACGTTCCCGTATATCTTCTTTATTTCATTGGTGGCGATGGCGGCGGGGGTGCTGAACACCTACGGCCATTTCGGCGCGCCCGCGTTCACGCCGGTGCTGCTCAATCTCTCGCTCATCGGGGCGGCCGCGTGGTTGGCACCACGCATGGAAGATCCGGTCGTGGCGCTGGCCTGGGGCGTGTTCATCGCGGGAGTGGTGCAATTACTTTTCCAGATTCCATTCTTGCGGGGCATACGCATGTTGCCGCGCCCGCGGTTGCGCCTGCGCGAGCGTCACCAGGGTGTATCGCGCGTTTTCAAGCTGATGCTTCCGGCCATCTTTGGCGTTTCGGTCGCGCAGATCAATATGCTGGTGAATACTCTGTTGGCTTCGTTCCTGATCACCGGCAGTGTTTCGTGGCTGTATTATTCTGATCGCCTGATGGAATTTCCCTTGGGCGTGTTTGGTATTGCGTTGGCCACCGTGATTCTTCCAAGCCTGGCCCGCCGCCACGCCAATAGCGCACAGGAGGAATTTTCTCATCTGCTTGACTGGAGCCTGCGTTGGGTGTTCCTGATCGCCATCCCGGCCACGGTGGCGCTCATCATTCTCTCCGGCCCCATGTTGGTAACCTTCTTTTATTTCGGCGCCTTCACTGCACACGACGTGCGCATGAGTGCCAACGCACTCATGGCATTTTCTTTCGGGCTGTTGGGTTTCATTCTGATCAAGGTATTGGCACCGGGTTTCTACGCACGCCAAGACACGAAAACGCCGATGCGTATTGGTGCCTTGTCCATGGGTGTCAATATTGTTTTGAGTCTCCTGCTCGTGATGCCGTTAAAGCATGTCGGACTGGCACTGGCGATTTCGCTCGCGGCGTTTGTCAACGCCGGTGTGCTGTATCTGATGTTGCGCCGACAAGATGTCTATCTTCCCTCTCCGGGCTGGGTAAGCTTTCTCTCTCGTGTGTTTCTTGCCAGCGCCGTGATGGGGGCCGCGCTCTTCTGGGGGATGGGAGATATAGATTCTTGGTTGCAAGCACCGGCACTCGAACGCGCGATGCGTTTGTCAATACTGGTGATCGCCGGGGGATTGGTGTATTTATTGACCGCGGCAGCTTTCGGAGTACGATTGGCACAGTTACTGCTTAAGAAAGGGGAGGGGGCGAAAGTTGATGACTAGCGCAGCGCAGATATACCAGATCACGGCCTGTAACAATCCCCGCGTGTTCACGCTGTCGGAGGCCGAGGAGCTGTTCCCGCTGATGTGGAAAATCACCGAAGAGGCCTACCGTGAACTCGAACCCGTGCGCCGTGCGCTCGAGGCGATGGTCCCGAGTAATCCCCAGGTCCGCAAGGTGGAAAAGCAGTATGAGGCGATTGTGCGCCGCTGGATGGGCAAAATGGAGCGGCTCGGGCTGGTCGTGAAGGGGTTATGGCTGGCGGATTTTGACACCGGTGACGGTTACCTTTGCTGGAAATTCCCGGAACTGCGCATCGGTCATTACCACAGCTATCACGAAGGATTCGGCGCCCGCCGTCAACTGCAGGATATTATCGAAGAACTCGACCCGGACTGGGCGCATTTGTAGATTTCCCGTTGTTCCTTGCTTGTTCTCGCGCGTGCGAGACGGTAACCTTTCCTGTTTCTCCAAGCCGAAATCTGAAAAATCCCATGGAGTTCATACGCGGGTGGCATAATCTGAAGCCGCAGCATCGCGGGTGTGTTGCCACAATCGGCAATTTCGACGGCGTCCACCTTGGTCATCAGGCGGTGATTGGCCAACTGGCGGAAAAGGGCCAGGAACTCGGCCTGCCGACCCAGGTCATCCTGTTCGAGCCGCAGCCGCAGGAATTCTTCCAGCCGGACGCCGCCATTCCGCGCCTGACGCGCCTGCGTGAAAAGCTGCAGGCGCTGCGCCGCTACTCGGTGGACCGTGTGCTGTGCTTGCATTTCGATGCCGGATTAGCCGCCCTGGAACCGGAGCAGTTCATTCAGCGTCTGCTGGTGGATGGATTGCGGGTGCGCTACCTCGTCGTCGGGGATGATTTTCATTTCGGCCGCCGCCGCCGCGGAGATTTTGCCATGCTGGTCGAGGCGGGGAAGAAGCACGGCTTTAAGGTCGTGAACATGCATACCCTGACAATTGACGACGAGCGCGTCTCGAGCACGCGTATACGCGCGGCGCTGGAACGCGGCGATCTGGCGCAGACGGAGAAACTGCTGGGTCGTCCCTACCGCATGTGCGGGCGGGTCGCGCACGGCGACAAGCTCGGTCGCACCCTGGGTTTTCCCACGGCAAACATCTATCTGCATCGCAAAATGACACCGATCAAGGGGATATTTGCCGTGGAAGTGTTCGGATTGAAAACCGAACCGCTTCCCGGCGCGGCCAATATCGGCACGCGACCCACGGTGGGCGGGACGCGCACCCTGCTCGAAGTGCATCTGCTGGATTTCAGTGATGATATCTATGGTGCCTACGTGCACGTCAATTTTCTCCACAAGTTCCGCGACGAAAAGCGCTTCGAGTCGCTGGAGGAGTTGCGTCGTTGGATTGAAAAGGATGTCGCGGACGTGCGCGCCTTCTTCCGGGAATACCATCCGGCGCGCGAAAAAAACGCAGTTCGGGAAAAGTCCGCATGAGATTCATAAGGGTTCGTGGTGAACGACTATAAAAATACACTGAATCTCCCGCAAACGGATTTTCCCATGAAGGCCAATCTGGCGGTGCGCGAGCCCGAGGTCCTTAAGCATTGGCAGGAGATCAATCTCTACGGAAAGCTGCGCGATCAAGGGCATGGGCGGCCGAAGTATGTGCTGCACGATGGTCCGCCGTATGCCAACGGGGACATCCATATCGGGCATGCGGTCAACAAGATACTCAAGGACATCATCGTCAAAGCCCGGACCTTAAGCGGTTTTGATGCTCCCTACGTCCCGGGATGGGACTGCCATGGGCTGCCCATCGAGCATGCGGTCGAGAAAAAAATCGGCAAGGCGGGCGAAAAAGTCGAGCCAACCCGTTTCCGCCGGGCGTGCCGCGAATACGCACGCACGCAGGTGGATCGGCAGCGCGAGGATTTCATTCGACTCGGGGTGGTCGGTGACTGGGACAATGCTTATCTGACCATGGATTTTGCCTTCGAGGCCAATATTATTCGCGCGCTCGGGCGCGTGATTGCCAACGGCCATGTCATGCGCGGCCACAAGCCGGTGCACTGGTGCAGCGATTGCGGCTCGGCGCTGGCTGAGGCCGAGGTCGAGTACCTGGACAAGACCTCGCCCGCCATCGACGTGCGTTTCACTGCCGTCGATCCGGCGGCGTTCCTCGCGCGTTGCGAACATTCCTCCGGCCACGCCGGCGAAGGACCGGTGCAAGTCGTGATCTGGACCACGACCCCCTGGACGCTGCCGGCCAATCAGGCGGTCGCGTTGCACCCGGACCTGGAGTACGTCCTGTTGCAAGCCACCGGGCCGAAGGGGCATGAGCGTCTGTTGATCGCCGAACCGCTGGTCAAGGACGTGATGGCGCGTTATGGAATTGAAACATATCGAGTCGTAGCCAATTGCCGCGGGAAAGACCTGGAAGCTGTGAAGCTCAGGCATCCGTTCTACGCGCGTGAGGTGCCGATCATTCTTGGCGAGCACGTGACCACGGAGGCTGGCACTGGCGCGGTGCACACGGCACCGGGACACGGCCTCGAAGATTTTGTTGTTGGTGAGCGTTACGGGCTCGCGGTGGATAATCCGGTCGGTAAAGACGGCAAATTTCTGCCCGGCACGGAACTCTTTGCCGGCGAGCATGTATTCAAGGCCAATGATCATGTCGTGGAGGTTCTTAAAGCACGCGGGGCTTTGCTGCATCTGGAGGCGCTGAACCACAGTTATCCGCATTGCTGGCGGCACAAGACGCCGATCATTTTCCGCGCCACGTCCCAGTGGTTCATCAGCATGGACCGTCTGCGCGAACCGGCCTTGCGGGCCATCGTGGGTGTGGCGTGGATTCCGGAATGGGGCCAGGCGCGCATCCAGGGCATGATCGAGAATCGCCCGGACTGGTGCATTTCCCGCCAGCGCGCCTGGGGCGTGCCGATCCCGCTGTTCGTGCACCGGGAGACGGGCGAGGCGCATCCGGAAACCGAACGGCTGATGGAGGAAATTGCCCAGTGCGTGGAAAAAAGGGGAATAGATGCTTGGTTTGATCTGAAATCGCAGGATCTTCTGGGCGCGCAAGCCGGGAACTACGAAAAAGTCAGCGACACGCTTGACGTCTGGTTCGATTCCGGTGTGACGCACAGTTGCGTGCTGGAGCATCGCCCGGAACTCCCGTTCCCCGCCGATTTGTATCTCGAAGGATCGGACCAGCACCGTGGTTGGTTCCAGTCATCGCTGCTGACCTCTATGGCGATGCACGGGAAGGCACCATACAAAAGTGTCCTGACGCACGGCTTTACGGTGGACGCCAAGGGACGAAAGATGTCGAAATCGCTTGGCAATGTGATCGTGCCGCAAAAGGTAATAAAGGTCATGGGGGCGGACATTCTGCGCCTGTGGGTGGCGGCCACCGAGTACCGCGCGGAGATGAGCATCTCTGATGAGATCCTTACGCGCATGGCCGATTCCTACCGCCGCATCCGCAATACCACGCGCTATTTGCTGGCGAATCTTTCCGGTTTCGAGGAGTCCGCGCTGTTGCCCGTGAAGGACATGCTGCCGCTCGATCAGTGGGCGCTGGCAAGGGCCCATGACCTGCAAAAGGAAGTCCTCGAGGCCTACGAGCAGTTCCAGTTCCACATGATTTATCAAAAACTGCATCAGTTCTGCGTGGTGGACATGGGCGGTTTTTATCTCGATATCCTCAAGGACCGCCTGTACACCATGCCCACGAACAGCCATGGACGTTGCTCGGCGCAGACGGCGATGTTTCATATCCTGCAGGGACTGGTGCGCTGGCTGGCACCGGTACTGTCTTTCACCGCCGAGGAAATCTGGCGTTACATGCCGGGAAAACGCGGTGATTCCGTCTTCCTGGGAAACTGGTATACCTTGCCGGCCCTGCCCGAGGGCGCGGTTGATCGCGGATTCTGGAGCGAGGTGATTACTGTGCGCCAGGCCGTGGCCCGCGAACTGGAAAAACTGCGCGTGGCCGGTGACATTGGTTCCGGTCTCGATGCGGAAGTGGATATTTATGGAGATGATGCGTGGCTGAAGCGTCTGCGTCGCCTGGGGGATGAGTTGCGTTTTGTCTTTATTACCTCTTACGTCCGGGTGCATCCGTTGTCGGAAAAAACCGCCAACAGTATTGAGACGGATCTAAAAGGATTGGCGGTGCGGGTCGCACCTTCAGCCTTCCCCAAGTGCATCCGCTGCTGGCATCACCGAGAGGATGTCGGTAGCAATGAAGACCATCCGCAAATCTGTGGCCGCTGCGTGCTGAATGTCAGTGGCCCGGGTGAAACCAGGAGCTACGCTTGATGTGGCGGCTCCTGTGGATCGCGGGAGTGGTGTTTGTTTCCGATCAGCTGACGAAATACTTTGCCTCGGATTATCTGGTGCGACACGGCGAAGTGAATCTCGGCCCTTTTCTGAATTTGGTGTTGGTCCACAATACGGGTGCCGCGTTCGGATTCCTGAGCAGCGCGAGTGGTTGGCAAAACGGCTTGTTCATGTTTGTCGCGCTGGTGGCCTGTGCCTTTTTACTGTGGATGCTCTCGCGCCTTAACCGTCAGGAAATGCTTCTTGCCGTGGCGCTGATGCTGATCCTGGGTGGTGCGTTGGGGAATCTTCTCGACCGTGTAATTTTCGGTTATGTCATTGATTTCATCGACGTGCACTACCACCACTGGCATTGGCCGGCATTTAACGTGGCGGATTCCGCCATCACCGTGGGCGCCATATTGCTGATTCTGGATACCGTCTGGCTGGCGCGCGGGCGCCGTCCGTAATCACTGAATTTGCATGCCGTTAATCGACTTCCCATGGAAATTCGTGATATCGGCGCTAGACTGAAAAGGCCGGACGTACTTAAGTGCCTGTATAATCTTTTATACCTGTTTTGACTTTGAAGGAGTCATCCATGCGTACATTGCTCAAATCCTGTCTGGTCATTGCGACGACGAGCCTGCTGACGGTCTCCTGGTACGCCGGAGCCGCGTCGTCTGCCAAGAACAAGGTCGTCAACGCGCCGTTGGAGAGCTGCAAGACCGAATGTCTCGGGATCAAGGACGCTACGGCTTTCGAAACCTGCATGATCAATTGCGAGAAGACTTACAACAAGCCGACACCGATTGATCCCACCAAGAAAAAATAACAACTTCATGTTTTCCCTCCAAGCCCGGCTCCGCCGGGCTTGGTATTTCTGCCTTCCATACATCGCGGTTCCCCAACGGTGAACATTGTCCGGGCACTTGGCCACAACTGAATATGGCGATAAAACCGGGTATCATGACGACCATGCAAGTACTTCTGGCTAATCCTCGTGGTTTTTGCGCGGGCGTGGATCGTGCGATTGAAATCGTCGAGCGTGCACTCGAGCTATTCGGCGCGCCGATTTATGTACGGCATGAGGTTGTCCATAACCGCTTTGTGGTGGAAGATTTACGCGCCAAGGGAGCCGTTTTCGTCGATGAGTTGGATCAGGTGCCATCGGGAGGCACGGTCATCTTCAGCGCCCACGGTGTTTCCCGCGCCGTTCGTGAAGAAGCCACGCAGCGGGGGCTGCGCATTTTCGACGCGACTTGCCCCTTGGTCACCAAAGTGCACATGGAAGTAATGCGCCATCGGGGCAACGGCACGGAATGCATCCTGATCGGACATGCCGGACACCCTGAAGTGGAGGGAACGATGGGACAAGCCGATGGCGGCATGTATCTGGTCGAATCTGTCGAAGACGTTACCCGCTTGCAGGTTAAGGATGATACCAATCTTTCCTATGTGACCCAGACAACACTTTCCATGGATGATACGGCCAAAATTGTCGCCGCCTTGCGGGCGCGTTATCCGGGAATCAAGGGACCTAAAAAGGACGATATTTGCTATGCCACGCAAAATCGCCAGGACGCGGTTAAAGCCCTGTCGAAATCAGTCGATTTACTGCTGGTGGTTGGTTCGCGCAACAGCTCCAATTCCAATCGTCTGCGCGAGGTGGCGGAAGGGCAGGGCGTGCGCGGTTACATGATCGACGGCCCGCAGGATATTCAGCGCGAGTGGTTGGAAGGAGTTGGGCGTGTCGGGCTGACGGCCGGGGCTTCGGCCCCGGAAGAACTGGTGCAGCAGGTGGTGGCACGACTGCGGGAGTGGGGCGCCGATATTATCGAAGAACAGCCGGGAAAGATCGAGAACGTTTCTTTTCCGATGCCCAAGACATTGCGCGCGAAAGATCCAGCCTGAATTCAGCTCGTTTCCGGTATTGTTGAGCGGCTAGTATTATTTATCGGTCCATTTATTACCGAACATGCCAGTGGCGACGCTTGGCGTATTGGTGTTGGCCTTGTCCCAGCTTTTGTTGCCCCTCGAATCAATGCGGAGCCTTCCGTTTCCTAATTGCAATCCTGTCCCGTTCACAGTGCCGTCGGTGTCGGCTTTTGCCGCCGGTCTGGCCTCCATGATGAAACACCTGTCGATGGGACAAATGCCTGCGCTGGCGGTGGGAGCTACCATGGTGATCACGTAATGGGCACCCACGGAGAAAATAGTCGCCGAGGCTTTATCGTTTATAGCCAGAATCCCATCGTTGAAATTGTTACCCACGGTACCGCAGGCGCGAGTATTCCTGGTTCCATGCGGTATTTGCGCGTAGTGGCCGCAATCAGAATAAAATTTTTCCTGCAGGGAAGCGGCCTGGGTCAGGGCGATCTGCGCGTCCGAGCGTCGTGACTGGGTCGTGTACTTGGTGTAACTGGGATAGGCGATGGCCACGAGTATGCTCAAGATCACCACGACGATCATCACCTCGATCAGGGTAAAACCCGAAATTCTTGTGATTTTCATACCAAAATGTTCTCCGCGGACCAGTCCTTAAAAAACCACCTCCTCCGGAGGGAGGAGGTGGTTTAAGACGCTATACATCCATTTTAGACTATTTGTCGTACCAGTAGGTCTTGTAGCGGTTTTGACCGCTGCCCGGTGCGACCTGCTTGGCGCCACCGCTGGTGCCCACGAGACCGGTGACACCGCCGTCGCGGATGACGATGATGACCTCCGAGGGGATGCCGCCGCCGGCGACACCGAAGCGGTCGAGCGCGTTGTCCCCGTCCAAGTCGTACATCGGTGCCCCGCTCAGCAGGTTGACCTCGTAATAGCGCCCTTCGCCTTCATTGGCCTGGCAGGTGGTCTGTGCCGTACTGTCATTGGCCGGGATGAAGGTGGTGAAGAACAGCACGCCATTGTATACCAGCGTCTTGGCCAGCACCTTCTCGCCCACCCATTTGGTCGTCAGCCCGTTGGTCAACGTGACGTTGTTGGCCTCCAAGAGGTCGAAGTACCAGCCTTTTTTCGTCTTGACGTTGTTATCGATCTCATTTTGCAAGGCCGCACCGGTCAGAGTGCCGAGCTTGTTCGCCGTGGCATCGTACAGGTCGGCATCCGTCAGGGCAGCCGGCGTGGACGTCGGCGCCCCCTGCTGATAGTTGTAATCACGGAAGGCGTAGATGCGATTGTGCACGGCCTCCGCGACCGGGGTCAGGTTCGACGTCAGCAGGTCCAGCGGATCCTCGCGGTTACCCGAACCGATCGTGATGAGATCGTAATCCGAGCTGGTCGAGTAGACCGTGTCCTTGACTTGGGCAATGTCTGGCGGAAAGAAGAACTTGCGCAGATCCTGCTTGGCGGTCGTCGAGCAGTTGGCGGCCCGGGTGCTGCCGGTGCAACCGACGTCGGCGAATTTGTAACCCGAGGAACCGCCCGTGCCGCTGGCGCCGAGCTGGTCTCCCAGATCAATGCGCCACAGCTGGCCTCCGGTATCGCCGACGTACAACCTGTCAACGGATTTGTCTCCGTTGGTATCCAGGGCGGAGACCTCCGAGGGAATGCTGTAGGTCATGCCGGGGAGCACCAGGTTGGCGCCGGTATTGCTGCTGGCCCACCAGATGCGGCTGCCATCGAACGGACTGGCGACGAAGACGGCGTTGCCGCGGCTGTCGGTGCCGGCGGGGATGGCATTGTCCTGGTTGATGTCGTAGCCGCCGCCGAAGATCAGCACCGTCCGTGACTCACTGTCGTTGGTCGTGGCGTCCCCGTCATCGCACAAGCTGCCCGTGCACTTGGCGCGGATGCGCGCTACCTTGGGCCGCGACCAGGTCTGGCCCAGCTGGGCATAGCTGCCGCTGCCACCCTCGATGACCCAGATCAGTTTGGGCGTGACGGTGGACGACTGCGAGGTCATTTTGGACGATGGCGTGACATCGAAGCCGTAGATGTTGCCACGCAGACCCGTGGCGTTCACGCCGCGGCGCATGCCGATGAACATGAACACCTTGTCATTGGCGGCCGGATCGATGATCCCGTCGTTGTTGTTGTCGATGAACAGGAACGTGGGGGAATCGTCGAGGCCAACGATATGCTCGCCGTCTGCGTCTTGTGCCAGCGCGGCTTGCTTGCTGAGCATTTCCTTCGGCACGAAGGCCCATTCTTCCAGGCCTGTGTTGTTGTTGATGATACGCACCATGCCGTCGTTGGTGCCCACGAACAGCTTGATGATGGGCTTGTTAGGATCAGGATTGCCGGATCCGTCGTTTTCGGCGCCGTAGGTGACGGCCACCGGGCGACTGTGCAGCGGGTCGGCGAAGTTCCACGCCCGGGATTCCGTCGTATCGCCATCGGTGTCCTTGTCATAGGCATCCTGGCCGCGCATCCAGTTGATCAGCTTCGCGACATCCGTGCTCGGCGCTGCCGCCGGCAACCCGAGGATGGTCGGGTCGATCACGGCCGCGTCGTAGATGGAATTGCCCGTGGAAGCCTCGACCGTCACCGGGGTGGCCGGCGAGGACGAAGACAAGCCGGCGTAGGAACCGCGATAGGTGTAGAGCGTGCGCGGGACGCGGGTGTTGTCGGTGATCTTGCTACCGGCACCGCCCTTGCTTACGTCCGCGCCGTCGGCGGCGGCGCTCCAAAAGCTCTTCGCCGCGTCCTTGATTTTGCTGGTCTGGGCGTCAATGGCCGCGGTATTGTTGCTGTCGATCACCTCGCCGAAAGTGCAACCATAGGTTGTCGCATCGGAGGTGTTGCACAGCCGGTAGCGCTTGATATTGCCGTCCCAGGCCATCGAGCTGGAGGGCTTGAACAGGGCGAAGTAAACGTCGTCCCGGTTGTACAGTTTGTTGAAGGCGTTCACCGACAAACTGGGCGCCGTGAACGAGGCATTCGCCGACAGAATTTCCGAAATGGCACCCTGCAAGGCGGACGCGAGTTGGTCGGAATCGTCGGCGTTGTAGTAACTACCGCCGCCCTTGGAGGCGGTTTGCTGGAGTAGCGCCAGGCCGGCTGCCGAAATGCCGCCGCCGAAACCGATGGTGTAGGTGTTGACCACCTGTTTTCCGGCCAGGCCACCGTACACGTCGTTGTCGTGCATCCAGCCGGCCAGGTCATCGAGGCAGCTCGCCCCATCGCAACTGCTGAGCCCGGAGAGGCCCGTGATCCGGGTCGCGCCGTTGGCATCCGTGTCATTGGTCGGATCGCCGTCGGTGACGTAGATGACATAGGACGTCTGGCAGCCGAATTTGAACGGCGAGATGTAGCTGCCGTCGTTGTAAGTGGCATCGACAGGCGCCCCCGCCACGATCGCTCCACTGTTGTCGCTGTGCAGGCCGTTGGTGGCACGGTAGAGCGCCCCGTTGTTGCAGTAGCTGCTCGTCACGTTCTGGGCGCAGGAGTCCTGTTGCGGAGCCTGCAGGGGAGTCGGATTGCCAAAATCGACGGACAGGCCGCCGTAGTAGCGATAGACCTCCCACAAGGTTTCCGCAAGAGGCGTGAAAGTGGTGGCCGTTAATCCATCGACGATGTTCTTCATCA